>DATAPW010000284.1:0-90620 GCA_036265005.1 Acetobacteraceae bacterium
CTGTTCTTGGAGGCGCGCCAGTGCCTGACGGAAGGGTAGATGCGTCCGACGGCAAGCGCGGATATCGTCCTCGTGCCGCGTGCCGCCACGCCTAGTCTAGGCCGTCCGATAGAGCGGATAGCTGCTTCGGCGCTGCACTTCAGCAATGCCTGAGTCTTCCGCCTCGGCTTGATCATCATCCAGCGCAATATCAATACGCGCGAGTTGACCTCGCGCCAGTTCCTCGATGTCTGCTAGCAGATCGTCGATGTTGCGGCCGTAGCCCGCACTTTGCGCCAGGCGCGCTTGAGCAGCGACCATGTGCAGGGCTTGCCTGAGGCGATCCAGATACTCGCCCGATAGGGTAACCGAGGCAGAATCATGAGGTTCGCTGCGCATGCTGCAACCTTGGATAAATGTGTGAACGGAAGGAAGTGCCAGCCGCCTGAACGGTCTCGGTCGAAGCTTGGGGATGTTGCTAACATCCATGTGTAGACTTTTGACCTAGCGAGGATTCGGTCGTGCCAGGGCGCAATTGGAGCACTTGCGCACGATAGCGTGACTTGGCTGTCCCAGCGTACTATTGTGCCTGCGCCCGCACCGGTTTGTCGTTGCGAGGCGATTGTATCCGGCGTTAGGCTTGAATGATTGGTCGTTTCCGAACCGGGAGTGACGGATGCCTGAACCGGATCGATACCACGAACGAGCCATCCGCGAGACGGCGTACTTCATTTGGGAACGGGAGGGCCGCCCCGACGGCAAGGCGCGCGATCATTGGGCTCGTGCGATCGCCGATGCGGCAGTCACGGCTTTCGAGCGTGACGATGAACCGATGGAGGATGAAGAGAAGGTTCTCGCCGGACTGCCTGACGCGAACTTTCCCGCGTTGCTCACCAGGGACGTGGCGGGTGGGTGAATGACCGCCATCCCCGGCATCGCGGTTCTGGGGATCGATTTGGCAAGAGCTGTTGCCGCCTCGGTGGGCTGGATTAGGCCGGTGCGGTGTTCGAACCGCGGCGTGTCCGGCCCGAGAATGTCCCCGCCTTCACCAAATCGATGCGGGCCTGCGTCCTGGCGATGGAGGCTTGCTGTGGCGCGCACTACCTCGGCCGGCTCCTGGCAGCCCAGGGTCACACCGTGCGCTTGATATCGCCCGAATGCGTGCGCTCCTAAGGCGCAGAAGAACGACGACCGGGATGCGGAGGCGATCGCCGAGGCGGCGAGCCGGCCGACGATGCGCTTCGTCGAGCTCAAGAGCCAGGAGCAGCGCGACAGTGGCCTGTGCTCGCCGTTCAATCCAGCATGTCGAGCGGTGGTGCAGTGTGGTGTCCAGCAGCTCTGGTAGGCCGCCGCATTCGGTTCAACCCCACGAGGGGTCGGTCATGCCCTCAGAAGGGACGCGATGCGATCGGAACTAACAATGTCCTCGTTGAGTTCTATGAAAGACGCAAGATCCGTCGGTGGCGCGGCCAAACCGGTCACCTTGGTCGAGGACCGAGCTGGTGTCCATATCGTGTGAGACTGCAACAGATAGATCCCATATACGGCGCGCAATTCATTCGGATCGTAGCCGCGCAACTCCTGTTGAATCGTATGCGCTGTTAGCGCAGCATTCATAACAATGGCTGTCTCGGTCAGGGCTTCGCGGTATCGTGCGTTATCGACCACGTCGTGGCCAAAGGTGTTCGCAATTTTTCGCGCTGAAGCCTGAACGACGATAAGTTGCCTATCGAGAATGCTGCGGAGCGCATGGTTGGTCGCCATGGGCAGGTATCCGGCAGGCTCAAGGAAGGTATCGACGGCGGTGGTCAATGCTCCACAGCCGCTGTGCCCCAGGACGACGACAAGTCGCAGGCTTCCGCGGAGATGCTCAATCGCGTACCGCAGACTGCCAAGCACGTCGCTACCCAGACCATTGCCGGCGACGCGGACCACAAACAGGTCATTCGGGCCTTCATTGAAGATCAGCTCGATTGGCACCCGCGCGTCTGAACAGCCCAGAACCGCGGCAAATGGATGCTGACTTGGCGTGCCCTCCTCACTCAGGTGGATGCCAAGATCACGTGCATCAATTTCGACTATACGGCGAACAGCGCCACCATCCTCGCCCAGGTCTTCCAGTAAGGCGGCAAACGCACGGTTGCCTTCGCTCAAGCGCAGAAGAGCCGATTCCGTATCCAATGGCCGCGGGCGTGCGGCAACACCCGGTACTCCGTAACGATATGTGATTTCCACAACCCTCATTGCTCGACCAGCCCTTGTATCCAGGGTTCCGTCCAAACATGCGAACGGCGGAGGCAACCGCGATGAAGCGACCATGTAGGGCACGCGGGTAGGTGCTCTTGACGCGGGCCGCGCATCAAGCGTTTTGGACCAGCCAGGGCGTAACTTTGCGGAGCTTGGTCGAGCGGCATTTGGCCGCGTCCTTGTCGTTCGTGAGACAAAGGCCTGCCGATGCTTTCCGGCGGGAACCCATAGCCGCTGCCGTGGTAGCTGGGTACTTCCATCGTCAAATGCTACCAGCTGTCAGGTTCCTGGGCCACGGAGGCCCGCCAGTGTGACAAGCCCCTCGCTGCGAGCCCGCGGCGAAATCCCAGCACAAAAGCGGGCACGCACGCGCTCTGTAAACTGGTCTTCCACAAAATTCGTCCTCTGGCCGATTCTGGATAGCACCTCCGCCAGCGCCGGCATGATACTGTCCAGAGGGTGACGATTTGTCTTGGGGAAGATAGCTCGGAAGCTCATGTTGGTGATGGGCTTGGCGCGCACCAGATTGGCCTTGGGCGAAGGTCCTGCCGGCGGCGGGCGCTGGATCGGGCGCACTGGGCGTGAAGCGCACTTGGCCGCGGCGAAGAAATCGCGACAGAAGTCGGGACATGCGTAAGCTAGAGTTCTCACTGTAACGGCAGTGCTATGGCCGAAACACCCAGGTTTTCGGAGGTCTGGGGTGGTGATTCAACTGGGCGCATAGGCAGGAGGGAATAATGACCATCCGGAGTGGACTTTTGGCTGCCACGTTCCTGATAGCGCCCGTTGCGGTGGAAGCGCAGACGCTGGGATATCCGGTGTCCGGCCTCTATATCGGGGCAGCGGGTGGATTCAATATCAAAAGCAATCCGTCTGTGAAAAATCTCAGCAGCAATCTGAACCCCAATTCCACCGGCTTATCGACGCCCAACCTGAATTTATCCACGGGCATTGGTGCGGCGGCTGCCGGCACAATCGGCTATGGGCTGGGAGACGGGCTGCGTGTTGAAATCGAGTATCGCTATGCGAGCAACCCGTTCACGCGGGCCAGCGGCAATAATCGCAACGGACTAGGTGCGAGCACTGGGACCAGCGGGAACGAGCAGATTGGCGGCCCGATGGTCAATCTGGACTACGACTTCGTCGGCCTTGCCCCGTGGGTGGTGCCCTATGTCGGCATTGGCGTTGGCTATCAACGCGCCCGCTTGAGCAATTTTTCGACGGTGCCATCGGGCATCACCCCAGCCGCAGCGGCGCTATCCCCAACAATCACCTCAAATGACACGCGTGCTGCGTTCGCTGCACAGGGCATCGTCGGCGCGGCTTTTCCGATCTCGTCCCTACCAGGACTGGCAATCACGACGGAATACCGGTTCATGGCATTGACCGGAACGCGCACATACAACGCGGGTTTGACTGTGAATACCCCAACGGGGACGGCATCCAGGTTCGGCACGTTCCAGCTTGGTCATGACTACAACAACACATTCCTGTTTGGTATCCGGTATAACTTTGGCGTAGCGCCACCGCCGCCGCCACCGGCTGCCGTGGTTCCGGCGCAGGCTCCGGCCCGCTCCTACCTGGTGTTCTTCGATTGGGATAAGGCGACGCTCACCGATCGTGCCCGCCAGATCATCCACGAGGCCGCCGACAATTCGACCAGGGTGCAGTACACGCGGATCGAGGTTAACGGCTACACCGACACCTCGGGCACGCCCAAGTACAACCAGGGCCTGTCGGTGCGCCGCGCCCAGGCGGTGCAGGCCGAACTGGTCAAGGACGGCGTACCGCAGAACGCTATCACCATCCAGGGCTTCGGCGACACGCATCTGCTGGTGCCGACTGGCCCAGGGGTTCGCGAGCCGCAGAACCGTCGCGTTGAAATCGTCATCCGCTGATCAGGCGGCCTTCATTTTGCTCGCCCGTCTCGTGACCGGATAACCGCTGTCAGTGCGTGGCTTCCTCCGACCAAGTCTGCCTTGTCTAAGTGCCCTCCTGCACAGCCCGTGCCGGTTGAGCCCCGTTTGGCTCTCGAACTACCGTCCAAGATGGCATAATAGCACCTCCCGGTGATTGGAGTTGACACGGTTCGTGGCCGTCGCAAACCGGTCGCCTCTCAGACGCGCGACGCTGTGCCCATCGGCGACTACCCCGCAAGAGCGTCGATCTCGCTGTCAACATCGGTATGTCATTCCGCTGCCAAAATTAGCAGGTGGACAAAGCTGATCCACTGGCGCTAGCACGCCTCTCGGGTCGGCGGGCCGACCGACCTCGGAGGCTCTCATGCACTGGAATCAATGGTATCGGCTCAAGAGCTATTTCCGCTCGGCGCTCTGGATCGTTCCGTTCTTCGCACTGGTGCTTGAGAATATCGCCATCCGCCTCGTGTTCGGGCTGCACGAGCGGCTCGGATGGGTGCCTTGGTTTGGCGCGACACCGGGCGGGACATCGGAAGCCCTGAACACCGTCGAGACGCTCACGATTTCATTCATCGTCTTTACCTTCGGATCGCTTCTGGTCGCGATCCAGGTCGCGAGCGGACAGCTCACGCCGCGGATCATCGCAACGACGCTGCTGCGCAACAACGTCATCCGCTTCACCGTCGGCCTGTTCATCTTTACCATGCTGTTCGCCGCAGGTACCGGCGTGCGGCTCGATAGCACGGTCACCCACCCGGCGGTCGCTATCGCCTGGGCGTTGGGCGTCGTCTCAATCGCGGCATTTCTTTTTCTGATCGACTACACAGCGCGGCTGCTGCGGCCCGTCAGCATTCTGTGGCGGATCGGCGAACAAGGGATCAAGGTCGTTGAGAGCGTCTTTCCGAACTTGGTCGAGGCGCCCCGGCCTGCGCGGACACCTACTGTCCCGGGCGCGGCGACACGCGTCGTCGAACATGACGGCACATCCGCCATCGTGCTCGCGGTCAACGTTGACTCGCTCATCGCGCTCGCGCGCCGGGCTGAGGGTGTCATCGCGTTCGTCCCGCGCGTAGGTGACTTCGTGGCTAGCGGCGAGCCGCTCTACCGCCTTTACGGCAACGCCGCGCAGATCGACGATCGTAAGCTCCGCGCGCAAGTGGCATTCGGCCCGGAGCGCACGATAGAGCAGGACTCGACCTTTGCATTCCGGGTGATCGTCGACATCGGCATCAAGGCGCTTTCGCCGGCTATCAACGACCCCTCCACCGCGGTCATGGCGATCGATCAGCTGCATCGACTGCTCGGCAACGTCGGACGTCGGCACCTGCACGAAGACGCCCTGCTCGACGCAAACGGTGCGCTGCGTTTGATCTTTCAGACACCGGGATGGGATGACTTCGTGCAACTCGCGGTCAGCGAGATTCGCCTCTACGGCGCGGGCAACTTCCAGGTGTCGCGGCGGCTACGTGCAATGATAGAAAACCTGCTCGAGAGCCTGCCGGAAAATCGCCGCCCCGCCTTACGCCGCGAACTCGATCTGCTCGACCGCGCGCTCCCCAAACTGCACGAATTTCCCGAGGATCTGGACCTTGCCAGAAAGGCGGATTTTCAGGGGCTCGGCGGTTCATCGAAACGATAGGCGCGGCGTGGCGTCGGCGTCGGCGCTCAGTTCGGATCGTTCTGGGATAGGCATCCATGGCCATCAGACGGTCCGCCTCAAGTGGTGGCGGGTGGATGGCTTAGGTCACGAAACGACTCAGCGAACAGGTTCATACACTACGACGGCGCCTTCCATGACGGAGCAGCGTCACCAGATACGCGATCAACAAAAAAGCCAGCGCATGCGCGGCGACGATTGTGGCCCCGAGAGCCGCCGGCACCGCAGTCATGTCCATCAACGTGCCGGTGTGTGCGTTCATTGTTTGGATGGGTCCCTCGGCGGTGATGAACACCGACTTCATCGCTTCGGTCAGCCAGTAGCCGCTGACCGCTATCTTGGCCACCGCTCTGGCGAGGTCGGGCAGCTTTGGCACCAGCACTCCGGCCAGGATCAATTGCGGGACCAAGGCCAGAGGAACGATCGTGGTCGCCTGGTCTCGCGTGTTGGCAAACGCCGAGATTACAAGGCCCATCGCTGTGCCTGCCATCGCACCAAGCGTCAGTAAGGTGAACTGCTGCAGCCGATCGCCTGGAATGCCGTCGGCAAATGCGGACACAAGTATATAGACGACGGCCAGTTGCAACACGGTGAATGCGCAGGACACCAGGTATTTTGCACCGATAAACGCGGCAGTCGACAGGTTGATGTCGTTTTCACGCCGGTAAATCGCAAGCTCCCCGACGATATCCTTGGACGCCGCATTGCAGCCGAGCCAGATCGCGCTCAGGCCAAGCAGCAGCAGAAGCGCGTTCTCCGCGTTGATCCGCTCCTGTCCTGTACCAAAGTCACCGAACGCATAGCCCATCAGGACGCCGATGAAAACGCTCTGAACCGCTGCCATCGCCAATGTGCGACGATCGGACAGCAACAAGGTCGTATTCCGATGCAGGAGAATGGCCGCTTGGCGTGTGACACGCGGCAGTGCTAAGATCACCGGTTCGCGGGGATGTTGCAAAGCTGGACGACGAGTATTGTCGCGAGACTCGACGGTGGGTGGCAGATTGATTGTGGCGCTCACTGTTGCTTCGAACCTGGCGCGCCAGCTCTCGGCACCAAGTTCGTCTGAGCGCTCAAACACTTCGCCTAAACGGCGAACCACGAAGAATTCCAACACCTCGGAGGGTGCGCCAATGAAGGTCGGCTGGCCTCCGCGGCCCATGCACATGACTTTGTCACAGAACTCCGCCACGTTCGCCAACGTGTGGGTAACAACAATGATGGTCACTCCTTCGTCGGCCAAGCGTCGGAGCAGCCGCATGATCTCCCAATCGGCGCTCTCATCCAGCCCGCTGGTTACCTCGTCGAGCAGAAGAAGACTGGGGCGGTTGAGAATCTCGCTGGCCAAGCTGGCGCACTTCTTTTGCCCGCCACTGAGCGCGCCAATGCGTTGGTCGAGCTGATCGAGTAGATCGACGCTGCGCGCAGCTTCATTCACTGCCAAGTGACGCTGCTCGACAGTGGTGTCCGGCGGCAGCCGAAGCTGCGCCGTGTAGTCGAGCGCCTGGCGCAGCGTAAGCTGCTCGTGGAGCACGTCCTGTTGCGGCACGTAGGCGATGTCCTGCTTCAAGGCCTGGAAATTGGCGTGCAGGTCACGACCGTTGAGCTGCACTATCCCTTCGCTCGGGAGCGCGCGGCCGGCGATGATATTCATCAACGTGGACTTGCCTGAGCCATTGGCTCCGATGATGGCAACAAATTCGGACGGGAGAATGCGCAAATTCGCGCCGTGCAGGATACGTCTGGGCACCCCGCTACGGCTCACATCGTAGCTGACGCCACGGACCATTAGCTCGACATTGCCAACGCGTCCCGCCCTGGTGAGCGCAGCGCCATCGAACGTGAGTTGGAATGGGCCGATATCGATGCGGTCACCTTGGATCAGGGGGCGAGTACCGCGCAGGCGCTCACCGTTGAGATAAGTACCGTTGGTGCCTCCGAGGTCGCGCAGCACAATGGTTCCGTCTACTACCTCGAACGCCGCGTGTCGGCGCGAGACATTGGGGTGATCGAGAACGACCTGTCCCGGAATCGCCTGGCGGCCAACTGTCAGATCGTGATCGAGGGTTACACGGTCTGGTAAGGTGGCAACGCCGTCTTCATCTGTCTGCACGATCCTCGCCTGATTGACGGTCAGCGCGCGTCTTCTCGCCTGACTGCTTCCCCTCATTTTGGTGGCTCCCAACCCGGTGCCCTCGCTGGCAATGCCATGCGTCAGCGGTTCAATGGTCTCCCCCCATTGGTTAGTGCTTGAAGCTTGGTCCGTCACAGGCAGCGGCGCAACCGCAGCAAGGGAAATCCAAAGCCACTATGAGCGCGGCCATCATAAAAGTCTTGACATTTAATTATCTCGCCTTGTCGTGGCGGCAGGCCGAGTCGGGAGGGCCGCCCATTCCCCCTGATTGCGGCCATGTGTCGGATCCAAGCCGTCCGCGTGGCGCAGTGATGTCACTTCCAGTCAGGCTGCTGCCGATGACCGATGGACAGAGCTCCAGCCTGCGCACGCCACATGTGAAAATGACCGCGCAAAACATCGCTCCACTGGGCACGCCTTAGTCAGGTAACTGTGTTTGCGCGGTTGGTTCCTGGAACTGGATAGGCAGATCGGCTTATTGCGCGTAAGCTGACGTTCTTCGGTGTTGAGCGATGGGAAGTTCATGTGGGCCGCATTCGGCCGGGCGGAAGTTTTCGACTTATCGCCTACTGGCCACAGGTGCTCATTCCCGAGCCCTGCCGTCAAAGTCGGCAGGCACGCTACCGATAAACACGACACAGAAATATATCTGGCCTGCTACAGATGGGTGCAGTATGCTGCCAAACGTAGGTGCACGGATCAAAAAAATGAGCTGGTTCTGTGGCCATTGGCGTCCGTGCGCCTCTACTCAGATCCCGCGCGGTTTGAGGCGGCTTACGTTGCGGCCGACACCGATCGGCCGCAGGCCCTCGCAATTTCGATGAGCCGAGGCGCGCATAGTCCACCTAGTTGCTAAATCGGGAGATCGTCCTAGGAGGCAGATATGGCAACCGTACTTCAGGCAGAGCCGTTTCCGCTGGAAGTCGACATAGCGAGCACGGCGCTGATCATTATCGACATGCAGCGAGACTTTGTCTTGCCTGGCGGCTTCGGTGAGAAGCTGGGTAACGACACATCGTTATTGTTGGCCGCCGTTGAGCCAACACAGCGTGTACTAGAGCGAGCGCGGCGGGTGGGGATGCTGGTGATCCATACACGAGAGGGTCATCGGCCGGATCTCAGCGACTGCCCGCCGGCCAAGCTGACACGAGGCGACAAAACGTTCATCGGCACCGAGGGTCCGATGGGACGGATCCTGGTACGCGGCGAACCAGGGCATGACATCATCCACCAGCTCTATCCTGTTGGGGGCGAGCCGGTTATCGACAAGCCTGGAAAGGGATCGTTCCATGCCACTGATTTGCATCAGATCCTGCTGGATCGAAAGATCAAGACCCTGATCGTGTGTGGCGTGACGCTTGAGGTCTGCGTCCACACCACCGTGCGAGAGGCTAATGACAGAGGCTTCGAGTGCGCGGTCCTCAGTGATTGTGTGGCGTCCTATTTCCCGGAATTTCAGCGCGTTGGGCTGGAGATGATCAAGGCACAAGGTGGCATTTTCGGGTGGGTCTCAGACTCCAACAAGTTTATCGCCGCGATCTCCTGAGCACGGCGGTGCCACTTCAGGCCGTCTCGATCGGTCCCACGCTCAACCATGACGCAGTGGTCACAGGTGTGGTGCACAGCTCATTCCCGCATGCGCTGAATATGGTTGTTGGCGATGACTTGTGGACACTGTTGTCGCTTGGCAAATCCGACCTACCATTCGGTATCCGGGTGGCCGCAGACACGTTAGCCGGCCTTCCAATCTGCCCTGGTGATCGGGTGTCTGTGCGTGGCGGATTCCTGGCCGTAGGTATGCAGGGAGTCGTGGTGGATTTCCGCGCTGCACCGCACTGGCGCGTTTCGCCGCCCGCGAGGCTCGCGCCGGGGATCGAAGAGCGCCTCGCCATCGTTGCACGCGCAACTGCGGCCAATGCATGGAGCGAGTCTTCCAATATAGCATTCGATGTCATGACGTACCTCGCCAACAAAGCTGGCGTACCGACCGATCTGCTGACGCACGTTGTGGGCCGAGGTCCAGGGCTTACACCGGCGGGCGATGACGTGCTGGCTGGGATCCTCGCGATACTCGCCTTGCCGCAAACCGGTGATCGTGGTCATGCCGCTCGCACCACTTTGACGCGTTTGCTGCGCACGCTGCTGCCGATGACAACTTCGCTCTCCGGTAGTCTATTGCAGCAGGCTGCAGCGGGTCAGTTTTCGAAAGCTGTCCATGAGCTTCTGTTCACACTGGTCGCGGCGCCCTCGATCGCCGAGCTGATGCGTGCCATCGCCAACATGCTGACAATTGGTGCGACATCGGGAGCCGATACGTGCATGGGCATCGTTGCGGCGGCCCGCAACTTTCTAGCGCCAACGGCCTTCGGGGAGGCGGCATGAGCACGCGCTTTCGAACTTATCCGAACCTCTACAAGGATTCTGTCAGCCTGATGACCGTCTCCGCGAAGATTTCCGCGCTGGCAGGAATCGAAGCCGCTTCGGTCGTAATGGCAACCGCCACCAACGTTGAGAACCTTGCGCACGCGGGTCTCGGCCAGTTTGAGGTCAAGCCGAACGACCTCGTGGTTGCGGTCGCCGGACAGGAGGTCGCGTGCGACGAAGCGCTACATATTGCTGATGAGTTGCTCTCCGCAAAGAGTGCGACGGATAGCAGTGAAGCATCGGCAGCGCAGCCGCCCCTGACCAACATCCAGACCGCGGTAGCGCGCGATCCCGCTACCAACTTCGCACTGATTTCAGTGCCGGGTGACTATGCAGCGGCGGAGGCGATGAAGGCACTGCGGCTCGGAATGGATGTCATGCTATTCAGCGACAATGTGCCACCTGAGAGCGAACTGGCGCTGAAGACCTACGCACGCGACCATGACCTAATGGTCATGGGGCCGGATTGTGGCACGGCCATCGTCAATGGCGTGCCGCTCGGTTTCGCCAATGTCGTCCGGCGTGGGCCGATCGGCGTGGTCGGCGCCTCTGGCACTGGCACTCAGGAAGTGACTGTGCGCGTGCATCAGCTTGGTTCTGGCATTTCGCAGGCATTGGGCACCGGTGGCCATGATTTGTCAGATATCATCGGCGGCATCTCAATGCTGCACGGTCTTGCGGCACTGGATGCCGATCCCGCGACCAAAGTGATCGTGCTGGTCTCCAAACCGCCATCCGAAAAAGTCGCAATGCGCGTGCTCGCGGCCGCAGAGGCGAGTGTCAAACCAGTGGTGGTGATATTCCTTGGTGCCGATCCTGCGTCGATAACAAGTAATGGTGTCCATGGCGCTCTCTATCTCGCCCAGGCTGCAGATATCGCGGTGGCCTTGACGAAGGGGCAGGATGTCATTGTTAAGAGCATCACGCTTGGCAATCAGACGCAGCGAACTCTGACTGGCTTGGCGCGCGCGATGGCGCCGACGCAGCGCTATGTACGCGGCATCTTTTCCGGGGGAACCTTCTGTTTTGAGGCGCAACTCGTTCATGCTGCCGCGGGCATCACAGCATTCTCCAACACGCCGACCGCTGGCAACGCCCGGCTGGTTCGCAGCGTGACGAGTGAGAAGAACACCATCATCGATATGGGTGATGACGAATTCACTCAGGGCCGTCCTCACCCGATGATCGATCCGTCGCAGCGCGACGCACGCATCCGTCAGGAAGCCGACGATCCAACAACCGCTGTCGTACTATTCGATGTAGTGCTCGGTTATGGCGCGGCGACTGACCCAATCGCCGGACTACTCGGTGTCATTGGTTCGGCCCGTTCGAAAGCGAAGGCATCTGGTCGCAATCTGGCCTTCATCGGTTATGTCTGCGGCACCGATCTGGACCCGCAGAACCGGGTCGACGTCGTGGCTATGCTGAAGTCGGCGGGAGTGATTGTCGCATCATCCAACGCGGAGGCGGCGGCGTGGTCTGCCGCGGTCATTGCGGAACGCAATGGGGCACGGCCATGAAAGCGCTGTTTCAGCAAGATTTCAAGGTCGTCAATGTTGGTCTGCAAAGCTTCGCGGCGAACATCAGCGCATCCGGCGGACAGGTGACGCAGCTCAACTGGGCGCCGCCCGCTGGGGCCGATGCGTCGCTTGGTTGGGTACTGGCTCAAATGATCGCTGACCCGCGTATTGAGGAGGCCAACCGCATCGCCTATGGACGTTACCTCGCCGCGCAGCCCCGACTGATCGACATGATGCTGGCGCGCGAAGCCATCCCGGCTCTTGGTCCGGGAGAGCGGCGTATCCTGCACGCCGGACCACCGATCGCCTGGGATGAGATGTGCGGGCCACAGCAGGGGGCGATTGCCGGTGCAATCATTTATGAGGGATGGTCCGATAGCCTTGAGGGCGCTGAAAGGCTAGCCCGCGACGGCGGCGTCTCGCTGGAACCATGCCATGCACATGCGGCGGTCGGGCCGATGGCAGGAATCATTAGCCCATCCATGCCGGTCTGGGTGGTCGAGAACGCCGACGCTGGAAACCGTGCTTTCTGCAATCTCAACGAGGGCTTGGGCAAGGTGCTGCGCTTTGGCGCGAACTCGCCCGAGGTCCTGGATCGGCTGCGCTGGCTTGGCGGCGAGTTCTTTGGCGCGGTCCAAACCGCGGTGCGCGGCCTTGCTGAGCCAGACCTCAAACCCCTCATGGCGCAGGCCCTCCACATGGGCGACGAGTTGCACAACCGCAACGCCGCAGCCTCGAGCCTGTTGTTCAAGCGCCTTGCCTTGGCGCTGATACGATCCGATCTGGATCGTCAGGTAGTCGAGCGAGTACTCTCATTCGTCGCCGGTAACGATCATTTCTTTCTTAATATTTCGATGGCCGCTTCAAAGTCGATGTCGGACGCGGCACATAACGTGCCAGGAAGCTGCTTGGTCACTGTGATGGCACGGAATGGCGTCAATTTCGGCATACGCCTGAGCGGCACCGGTGACCAGTGGTTTCAAGCGCCGGCGAACCCGGTCGATGGCCTCTACTTTCCTGGTTACAGCGTCGAGGATGCAGCGGCCGACCTGGGCGACTCGGCGATCACCGAGACGAACGGTCTCGGCGGTTTTGCGATGGCGGCCTCGCCGGCGATCGTGCAATTTGTTGGTGGGACGCCAGCTGACGCTGTCGCCAACAGCAGGCGGATGCTATCCATAACTCTTGGCACAAACCCGGCATTCACGGTCCCCAACCTCAACTTCACTGGTACTCCGGCGGGCATAGACGCACGGCTCGTCGTGGATTCAGGCATACTGCCGATCATCAACACCGGTATTGCACATAAAAAAGCAGGTGTTGGGCAAATCGGCGCGGGCATAACGACCGCGCCGATGGTTTGCTTTAGCGAAGCACTTGCTGCCCTCGGCACCAGGCTGGGTATCGGGGGACCGCTCGATGGGGTGCATCGATGATACAGACAGCCGTTGTGGCATTCGGCGGCAATGCGTTGGTCGCCGAAGCGGGGCGTGAGTCTATCGCTGACCAGTACGACACTGTGGTGGCGACCATTCCATCAGTGGTCGATTTGATTGAGCGAGGTTGGCGTGTCGTTCTCTCGCACGGGAACGGACCGCAGGTCGGTTTCATCCTGAGGCGCTCGGAATTGGCGCTGGAGGAAGTCGCGCCGGTCCCTGTCGACTACGCGGTAGCCGACACGCAGGGCGCAATCGGCTTTATGTTTGTCAAGGCGGTCACGAATGAACTCCACCGCCGCGGTCTGCACCGGCCGGTCATCGCCGTCGTCACCCAGTCGCTGATCGATCTGGACGATCCGGCACTCGCGCAACCAACGAAGCCAATTGGGCCGTTTCTGACCAAAGAGAAGGCGCGGCTGATGGCAGAAACGCAAGGATGGGCAGTAGCGGAAGACGCAGGGCGTGGCTGGCGCCGTTTGGTACCGTCGCCGCGCCCGCAGCGCATTCTCGAGGCTGACGCAATCCGCGCGCTGCTGGATGCAGGTGCAGTGGTCATTGCAGCGGGCGGTGGTGGCATTCCGGTGGCTTTGCAAGACGGGCGGCTTATCGGCGTCGAAGCCGTGGTGGATAAGGATTACGCGTCCGCATTGCTCGCGCGCGAGCTCGGCGCGGATATGCTGCTGGTCGCTACCGCAGTCCCACGCGTCGCCATCGCATTCGGAACGCCCGCCCAGCGTTGGCTCGACACGATTTCGGTTGACGAGGCGCGCGCCTATATCGCCGCAGGCGAGTTCGGTTCTGGCAGCATGGAGCCGAAAGTTGCAGCGGTTGCTGATTTTGTTGCGACCGCGCCCGGCGCTGTCGGTGTCATTGGCTCGGCGAACGAAATCCGCGCCATCCTCGACGGCGCGTCCGGCACGCGGATCGTCGGTGCCGATCGTGGGGAAGTCTTGCTGGCGGTCAACGGTACGTTGATGCGCGGGCTGAAGCTGAACCCAAACATGATGGCAGCCAAGGCGTCGTTTTGCTGCGAGGCGCGTACCGTGCCCTGTTATCGCATATGGAGCATCAACGACGACCATCCCGCCATGGTTCGCGTGACAGACGGCGAAGGCGTCAAAGTTGCGCTGGAAGTCTGGTCCGTACCCCGCTCCGGTTTGGCAGGCATCTTGCTGAATGAGCCGCCGGGCTTGTCTATCGGTAAGGTCCAATTAGAAGATGGCTCGACGGTACTTGGCGTTCTAGGCGAACCTGCCCTCGTCGAAGGGCAACGAGAGATTACAGAGTATGGCGGCTGGCGCGCCTACGTTGCCGCCGAGAAGGTGGCGTGACCGTGGAGTGGAGCAGCGCAGTCCGTTTTGGACGACAAGTGCTGCACGGGCTATCGCAGTGCGCCTTCCAGTCCAACGTTTGCACTGGCGCAGTGTTTGTTGTTGCCGTTGCGATCTTTAATTGGCGCATGGCGATTGCCTTTTTGCTCGGGGCCATCATCGGCACCTTGACGGCGCGTGTACTACGTGGCCCGGAAGACCTGCTGGATGCGGGGCTGTTGGGATTCAACTCCGCACTCATGGGGCTGGCGCTTGGCCACTTCTTTCAGCCGGATATACTGGTTTGGGCCTGGGTGTGCGTATTCGCCGCCCTCACCGCGGTATTGACGGTGTCGATGGCGAAGTTGCTTTCGTTCCCCTTCCTCGCTGCGCCATTCATCGTCGCCTTCTGGCTGCTTTGGCCAATTGCCGAGACTGTTGGGCTGACAAAGATTGATCTCGGCGCGTTTCCCAAGGCGGACGTGATGTGGGCGATGGCAACAGTCTCCGCCCTTGGTTCTGCTCTGTTCTCTCCGAATGCGATCAGTGGCACGATCTTCCTGATCGGCGTCGCTATCAGTAATTGGCGTCATGCCGCGATCGCACTGATCGGCGGCTTCGTTGCCGTGGCGCTGGCCGAACATGTGGGTGCAAATGGCGGAGCAATCAACTCCGGCTTTGTCGGCTTCAACGCTGTGCTCGCGGCGCTGGCTGCCTATGTGATCGTGGCGGCCGATCTGAGGCTTGTTGTTCTTGCTGCCATCACCGCGACGTGGCTGGCGAGCTACGTCTACCGTGGCGTCCCAGCTCCAGTGTTGGCCTCAGGTTTCGTGTTGTCGATCTGGGGGGTACTATTGCTCGCCTGGGCCAATCCTCGATTTAACAAACAGGACAGCAGCGCCGGAGCTTAGGCGTTTAAGGGCGTCTTTTGCAGCTTGCGTCCAATCAGAATTTGACAGTCCACCCGAGCATCCAAGAGCTCTCAGTGGTGCAACATAGGCCAGTTGTCGCCGGGTTCAGTCCGAACTTGTTGAACCACCAACGATAGGCTGCCCAGACTGAAAAGAGGTTGGGCCTGTCGGCGATGATCTGGCCGAAGTCGAGGATCAGTGCCTGCTGGATGTAATACTCGGTAATTCGGGGGGGAGCACCAGGCTCGCCATTGCCTTTTGGGCCGTGAATAGTGGCTAGGGCGTTGTAGCTCAGGGGAATGCGGGACGGCAGGAAACCGAGGGGTTGGTTATAGACGATTTCGATGCCCCAGGTGGGATTGAAGTTCAAGTTCCCGCCGGGATTGGTGCCAAGCTGGGCGGCGATGCCGTCGTGCTGCCACTCTTTGTAGGCGACGACGCCAACGTTTACGAGGCCCTCGTAAGGAGCGGCGAAATTGAACTGGATACCACCTTCGATCGAGCGTTTCCGTGAAGCAAGGTTGGTGTTGTCCGTGTTCAGGTCGATGCCGGCTAGTAGTGACACGTTGGTGAGCGGTCCGGCACTAAAGGCCTTGGTGTTGAGCAACTGATTTGCTCCCAGTGTGCTTCGCAGGAAGCCATACCACTCAGTGTAGCCCGGGCAACCGGTATTGGCATTGGGGAACCCGCAGGGAGCTGCAGGCGTGGTGTTTGGGTTGGTCGCCCGCAGCCAGTCGATGTTCAGAAGATTGGTGCCGTAGGCCCAAACGTCGAAATGGTTGAAGGTCAGGACGTCCTTGCCGGTTACGCCAGAGCCCGGATTGCTCGCGGTAAATTCGTAGTGGTACGACATAGAATTATCATTGACGATGAAGGGCCCTGTCGGAGCTGTGGGCGTCGTGGGTAGGGCTTCCGGCTCCGGCACAGGCGAGGGAGCCTGTGCTCGCGCCGAGTAAGACACAAACAAGCCGACTATGGTCATCGCCACGGCAGTTGTTCTTATTGTCATTTGCCTGATCCTCCCGAATCACTTGGCGATAATTCTGAGTCGGATCAGTCTAGCAGATCATCACGGGCAGGCCATTGGCCAGAACGTTTTGGTGCGCGCGACGATTGAAAAGATTGCTGCGATGCCGAGCGTGCGGGGCTCCGTGGCCGCTCATTCGGGGTCGATACGACCATCACGAATGACATAGATGGCCGCCGGAACCACAAGCTGGCCGCCCGCCATGTGTGCCCGCCGCGGCCTTCAGGCGCATGTGGTCTCGCCGGAGGAAACAGGGTTCGGTCGGTTCTGCTGCGCGGCTTGACGGCGCCAAGCATGACCGATGGCGCTTCGCCGAACGTGCCCGGTATTCGCCGGCAAGCCTGTCGAGGGCCAGAAGCCGAAGCGTATAGCGACCTCGCTTACTGTCGTTTCGACGGGATTCGCTGCTTGCACCGCGCGATGGGCCAGCGTCATGCGTCGCAGCAGCAGGTATTGCTTGGGGCCCACGCTGCGCTTGCCGGATCTCGTGCGTGGCGCGAGTTCCGGCATCAGGCTATCGGCGGTGGCGTGCCGCAGGGCACAGCGTACCAGTTGCAACCGGCGAATCTTGAGGTAATGCAGCGGGTTCACGCCAAGCTGAGCAGCGTAGCATCGGCGGAGGAAACAGTCTGACACGTCGAGTGCTGGGGGGTTGACTTCGGCGACGCGCATGTCGTCGCCGGGCAGCTTCGCAAGGAGATCCTCGAAGCGGATTGTCAGGTCCTGCCGGATCGGGTGCACATTTCGAACATTCGGGAAAGTCTTCCCCGGATCGCGTTCGTCCGGACCCCAGACGATACGTTGCTGATCGCGCTGTCGCTCGGTAGCAACTCATCGCAGATCTGGGGTAGAATCCGATTGCACGCGAACCCAGTGCGACCTGGGTCAGTCGCGCCTGCCCCGCATCGTTAAGTGATCTCCACTTTTCTCATGTTCGCGTCGGTGCCTGCCGCATCGATGCCTCGGTTGGTGGGGGCCTAAGGTCATCGCTCTTACGTGACAGACCAAGTCCCTGCCGGTCTTCCACAAGTGCCGCCGCCTGGTCCTGATCGTCGAAAATCGAGCGGCTGACGCCACGGTTCAAATGCTCCAAATACTGCAATACTGACTTGCGCCGATCTTCAAATGGAGTCGTGTCGCGCAAGCCAACCAGTGCAGACCGAAGGCGCCGCACGACCTGAACCGAGCTCGCGCCAAATTGCCGTATTTCGTCGAACGACAGCGCCAGATAATCATCCCAGGTCGGTACGGGGAAGGTCACGCGAATCGTACCGGTTGAGTCTCGGGCGTAGCCGGCATCCAATTGCCGGTGACCAAGACGTCGCAACAAATCGTCGATCTGGTCGATTGCCTGCACCGCGGTTGTCGGATCATTGATGGCGGGGGACAGCGCCCGAATGGCGATGTCGACCAGCAGACGTATGGCATATTTCGGGTCCTGCTCGAAGGTACGCGTTGTCCCGAGACGAATGGCGCCCAGCAGTGTCGGTTCCGACAAACTCTGTGCGGCGCCATGCACGCTCACCAGTACAGTATCTTCCACCAGGGTCTCCCCAACGCCGCACTCGATCGACACGACTGCGCTCGCGCTTTGAGCCAGTCGGACCAACGTGTTGATGTCGATGCTGGCAATCACGCGCGGCTCGCCGGAGTAGGTAAGTGTTTGCGTGACCGGTCCCAGATTGCCGGGCCCTTCGGCGTCACTCAATCCGTTGGCATCGGCATTGCCCGCGATGCGGACGAACATCGCGCGAATGACCGTCCGGCCACGCGATCCTATGGTCTGCAGCACATTGTGAATCTGCAGGTCATTAACGCTGCGGATCAGCCTTACAAACGCCAGCATGCTGGCAATGAGCAAGCTTAGAACCAATAAGGTGGAGAATAGTGGCACCGTCCCGGAGCCACCGCGCCCCGTCCACATCAGCGCGACAAGTGCGTAGATGAATGTTGCAAAAAAGACACCGAGGCCATGATATAAGGTAGGGCTGCTAATGAACAGGATAACCAAGCGGGGCGAATACGCAAGCGCACTGAATTGCACCATGACGAAGGCGATGGCGAACACAATCCCGGTGAGTGCCATCATCCCGGAGCTGATTGCTGAGAACAATGCTATCGCGGCCGCTTCGGACATGCCGTGGCTGTAGCCGGGGAAGTACTCGTGTTCGAGCCGCGGCAGGATCAGGCCCGCGAGCACGCTCGCGACAGTATATACCATGGGTATCAGCCACAATGGCATTGGTCTGCTATCGCCTGTTGCCGACGGGCTTCATTGATTGTTTGCTTTCAGCCGGTCACGGTCCCAGCTGGATACGTGTGATCTTTGAGACTGACCAGCACGACGCTCACGCGGGACGTCGGAGCGTAGCCGAAGGTCTACGCCCCGCATGCAGGCCGAAGGATGTCGCCGAGATGTTGTAATGGCGGACCGGCTTGCCGTCCGCCCCGAGTGCGCCATCGCCACTCTGGCCACCGATCAACAGGCCTGTCTTGCTGGTCTCGGGGAACACCAGGATTGCCTTGGCGCGCTTGCCGAGATCGCGAGCCTTGGGTTGCGCCGCGTATAGCACTCCGAGGGCCCGGTCCGCATCGTGATTGATCTGGCGTGCTGAGGCGGAAGCGGCTTGGGTATCGGCAATCCTGCCCGCCAGGAGCGTCAGGGCAGCGGGCATGGATCGTCTTGTTCCGATCATGTCTGGTTTCCGTTGCTGGCCACGTTGAGCTGACCCAGCGTGCTCAAGGCGGCGGCCAGGTAAGTTCCGGCACAAACTTGTAGGGGTAGTCTGGCTCCTTGTAGCCGTGCGCCTTCTGACGTTCCGGAAGCTTGATCTTCTCCCGCGGGACTTCCTCATAAGGAATATGAGCGAGCAAGTGGGTGATCGTGTTCAGGCGCGCCCGCTTCTTGTCGTTCGAATTGACGACATACCAGGGTGCCCATGGTGTATCCGTTGCCTTGAACATCTCGTCGCGCGCCCGGGAGTAGTCGTACCAGCGATTATAGGATTTCAGATCCATCGGCGACAGCTTCCAGATCTTCCGCCCGTCGTCGATACGGGATTTCAACCGACGAGTTTGCTCTTCCTCACTGACCTCCAGCCAGTATTTCAGCAGGATGATGCCGGAGTCGATGAAGGCTTTCTCCACGGGCGGGGTCAGTAGAAGAAATCGCTTCGCCTGCTCCTCGGAGCAGAAACCCATGACTCGCTCGACGCCAGCACGATTGTAATAGCTGCGGTCGAATATCACAATTTCTCCGGCGGCCGGCAGATGCTGAATGTATCGCTGGACGTAGAGTTGCGACTTCTCGCGCTCGGTCGGCGCCGGGAGCGCGACGACACGAAACACCCGGGGACTGACACGTTCGGTGATCGCCTTGATCACGCCGCCCTTGCCGGCGCCGTCTCGTCCTTCGAACAGCACGCAGACCTTCAGGCCTTTATGCGTCACCCATTGCTGGAGCTTGACCAACTCGACGTGCAGCTTGGCCAGTTCGTTCAGGTAGTCCTTCTCCCTCAGGTCACCATTGGGCGCTCCAGGGATCTCGCCTGTCTCGGCCCGCTTGGCCTTCTTCGTTGCACTCATCATCATCTCCCAAGGCCGCGTTACTACCAAAGGCAAGCTACCCTTCAAGTTCAGGCCTCCGTTGAGCTCTTCGGCCAGGAGAAGAACAGGCCGACATCACCTGGCTTGCCATCAGGGTAATTGATGATCCTCGCCGCGAAGCCGAATCCGCCGGGTTTCAGGTTTTCCTTCCGGTAATCATAGACCAGATGAACTCCCGCGGGCAGTGTCCTCAGCCAGTCAGGCTCCGCTTCCTGTTTGGCTGCCTCTGCCTTGCTGGGCTTGTTGATCGGCGGCGCGCCGGCGTTGATGATTGCCCGCCCGTCGTCGGTGCAGAACGTGCTCGGGAAGGATGAGAACATCAACTCGGTCTCGCCACGCTCGAAGGCGCGCTTGATTCGGTCGAGGCCGGATTTAATGATTTCATCCGTCAGGCGGAAATTGTCGAGGCGCTTTTTGAACTCAACGAGTTCCTCCTCCTTGCGCCGCTGAAGTTGTTCTAAAGCTTCGTTGTCACGACGCCGCTGTGCATCACGCTCCGCAAACAGCGCGGTTACCGAAAGGGTCTGGCCCGATTCATTCGGCATGACAGCCTCCTTCCTCAGTTCTGTGCGGTGTGATCAAGCGGGAACTCTGGCGCGAATTGGCTCGACCAACGGTATCCTGCTCCGACCGACATCAGCGTGACCCGATTGGCTGAGCAAGGTCAAGCATTCTGACAGGTGGCGACCTCCCCCCCTTGCGCACCGCGGCCTTCAGCACGGCATGGTCGCGGTTCCGGTGAACTGGTATCAATGGCCACACGATTTGACAGTAGCCCTCATCATCATTGCCTGGCTTGAGGGATGCGCGCCATACCGTATGAGTACCCGACCACCGGCAGAGTCGCTGAACGTCACCAGATGAAGCGGTGAGGGCGGCCGCTCGTCATACGGCCGACTTGACTGCGCGGGACCTTCGCAGCTCTCCGCTCGAACAACCAGCTGCGTTGGAGGCCGATAGGCGAGAACCTCCGACTGAAGGAGAACAGAGTGTCCGATGGAGCCTGTGTTTTGGGGTATCCGGTTCGCTGGCTGACATCCGATGCCGTGGCCGGCATCACGCTGGCGGCCTACGGCATCCCTGTATCGCTGGCCTATGCAACCTTGGCCGGGCTGCCGCCGCAGGTCGGGGTCTATGGCTACCTGATGGGTGGCCTTGGCTATGCGTTGGCCGGCTCGTCCCGCTATCTCGCTATCGGCCCGACCTCGGCGATCTCGCTGATGATTGCGGGCATCGTTGGCGACATGGCAGGCGACAGTGTCGCGCGCTACACGGGTATCGCCACCGCCGCGGCGGTCGGGGTCGGCGTGTTTTGCCTGATCGCATGGCTGTTCAGGCTCAGCGTGTTGGTCAAACTGATCAGTGATAGCGTTCTCACCGGGTTCAAGGCCGGTGCCGGTTTGACCATCACGATCACGCAGTTGCCGGCACTGCTCGGTGTCGCTGGCGGCGGCCACAACGTCCCAGATCGGCTTTTCGCTCTGGCCGGACAGCTTGGCGGGACGAACCTGCCGACGCTCGCGGTCGGTGTCGCGGCACTGGCGCTGTTGTGGTGCGGTGAGCAATGGCTTCCCGGTCGCCCTGTCGCACTCGCGGTGGTCGCGCTGTCGATCGTCATAGTATCACTGTTCGAGCTGACACGGTTCAAGGTAATGGTCACTGGTGCTATTCCACCGGGGCTGCCATTACCATCCTTGCCGACGGTGAGGTTGCGCGATCAGGACGGTATCGTCGCGCTGGCAGCGGGATGCATGCTGCTTGCCTACATTGAAGGCGTCGCGGCGGCCCGTGCGTTCGCGACGAAGCATCATGAGACGATTGACCCGCGGCGGGAGCTGCTAGGTCTCGCCGCGGCAAACCTCGCGACGGCGGCCGTCGGCGGTTATCCGGTAGCAGGCGGTCTCTCGCAGACTGCGGTGAATGAAGGAGCAGGTGCGCGCTCCCGCATATCTCTGGTGTTTGCTTCACTAACGCTTGCGCTGTGTCTGATGTTCTTCACCACATTACTCGCGGACCTGCCGAAGGCGGTGCTGGCGGCGGTCGTGTTGATGGCCGTAGCTGGGCTCATCGATGTCCGGGCTCATGTACGCATGTGGCGCGCGAGCCGCATCGATTTTTTCAACGCGTTGGCCGCTCTGATCGGGGTGCTGCTACTCGGCATCTTGCAGGGGATCCTGCTTGCAGCCCTGATCTCAGTTCTGCTGCTGCTTGCGCTGTCATCGAGACCTCACGTGGCATTCCTGGGACGAATTCCTGGTACAATGCGGTATTCGGACATGCAGCGCCATCCGGACAATGAGCAGCCGGCCGGCGTGCTCGCCTGTAGACCTGAGGCTTCGCTGCTGTATCTGAATGCCGATTACGTAATGGAGCGGATTCTTGCGCAAGTTGATATGGTGAATATGCAAGGCATCCGGAACGTGGTCTGCGATCTTTCCGCGTCTCCGACGATGGATCTGGCCGGGGCACGAATGCTTGCCGAGCTGTACAGAAACCTGAGCGATCGCAGCATTGGACTGACCGTCACCAATGTGCATGGGCGCGTGCGTGACCTTCTGCGCGCCGAGGGGCTCGATGGCAGAATTCAAGGTATCGCTCGCGGCACGCTGCTGGAACATGAATTGGCTGCGTTCAATTTGGCCCAGGGGGGTGGGGTCTGACGAGCTGCGCAGGCTTGCGAATCTGTGTGCCGGGTGCTGGTTCTGCATGTTGCCGCCTGTGCCGGACAGGGCCAGCGTCATGCGGTGCGACCGGCAACCGTCACCTCGCCTGGTCTCCAGTCGCTAGCTGGAGGGCGCGGACACCGACTGCCGCGACCAGGCCGGTCAGAAGGATGCCGCTGAAGCCGATCGCCACGGCAATCAGGCGCGCGCCCAAGCGCACCGGGACCAAGTCTCCGTACCCGATCGTAAGCCCTGTGACGAAGGTGAAATACGTAGCGTCGCTCGCGGACCATCCCTCGAGATAGCCGACGAATATGCCAAGTGCCAATTGAACGACGATGAGTCCGGATAATATTGGCCAAATCACGCGCAGTTCCATCCAAAGTGCCAAGAGAAAGCGTCGCCTTAGTTCGACCGGCCGGACCATGGTTTCCTCCGATGCCCAGTATATTGCGCGCCCAGCCCGGCTGCCCACGTGTCGCGGATGAGCTGGATGCCGAAGCGTGGGAAGGCATGGCCGTGCGCGTCGGGTCTATAGCGCCGGATATCAAAGGCATTCCCTGCACTAACATCCGGCCATTGCGTAGCAATGGTGCGTGAAGTGTCGCCAGCTAGTCAATCTGTCTGGTTTTGGTAGTAGTCGCCGGGCCTGGCGGCCTTCTGAGTCTGTCTGCCAATATATAGATGCTGATCAGCAGCACCCAGCACGGAAACACAAACAAGACCCAGTCGAGATAGTTGCTGCCGATAAGCAAAAACGCTGCGGCGGCGTAGCCCAGCAAGGCAATCCATCGGGCAGTAACACGGGTGCGGATCGCCAAGGTGGAAGTCGTGATCATGAACACGGCTGCCATCTTGAAGGCATAGATGTGCATGATGTCGTAGGTAAATGCGCGTGCAAAAGCGAAGGAGGACAGATTGGACAATGCATCCGGCGAGACGGAATAGGCTCTGACAAGCCCCCCAGCAGACGCGGCTGCGACAAACATCATGCCGAGGAACATGAGGCCGCTGCCGAGAAAGACGGTTGCAAAGAATTTGTCCTCCATCGCCCCGAGGCGATCACGTAGAACACCGAGGAACCACATGAAGGCGACGCCGGCTATCGGCACCAAATTCAGCGCCAGAGATACCTTTGCGGAGCTATGTTTCAGCCATTCACCGACTTCCATCGGGTCGGATGGAACCGAGAGGTGGAGCAGCCAGAGGCTGGTGATCAGCAGGATTGAGAAGATGATGCCGGCTATGGCGGCGGCGCGGGGCGTCTTGAGCGCGTCGCGCACCAGGGATGTTGGGGTGTCGGGTAGAATCGCGCCTGGGACGCCCTGGCTCACGATCAATCGGCCGAGAACGCGTATGCGCACACCGAACCATCGACAGTTCCGGACATGTCGTTACCCATCACCTGGCCTTGTATCACCCCCACTTTGGATTTGCGATCGGAAGATGCCATCGGGGACGAGGGTGGTCGAGTAAAATGGGGATCGGATTATCCGGGGCACTCGAATGGGGCAACGCTTAGCTGCACGACTTGCCGGTCACGTCACCTAGACCACCATTCCGGGAACTGTCTCGCACCAGCGTCCATGTACGCCGGAGCCAGTCCCGGAAACCTGCATGTTGCCTCGATAGGTGCCGTCCCATGGCACCGTGAGTGCTGGCGCAATTGCGCTGCTTAGTCAGGACTTTGGCTCCGTGACGCATCCCGCCAACGCAAATCCACCGATTACGGCACCGACTCCGAGGCCATGAGGCGAGATCATATTGCGCTTCCTCCGCACTTCTTCACGCCGGACGATCCAGCGTAGCTGCCGAGACCGCGGAGACTGGTGGCAGTTCACCATGCTTCCGGGCACGCGCACGCACGAGGTCGGAGAGTGCCAGAATGGCGACCAGCTCTCCATCGCGCGGTGATCGCCCCATCGCCCTATTGCAGCCCTATCATTTGCTCCGACCATTGAGGCTCGCCCCACTTGTAGCCTGACATATTCTCCCTCTGTTGGCGCTACTCTGGCGGCGGCTCGACGTAGCCAGGCGGATAGGTCGGCGGAGGAGCTGCATAGGTGCTCGACTGGGCCGCGGAATTCGCGGCCGCACCGACAACAGCGCCAACCGCGACGCCCGCCGCGACGCCACCCCAGTTCGGTCCGCTGTTGTAGTTGCCGTAGCAGCAGCCCCCTCCGGTGTTGACGTTCACATTCCGGTTCGTGTTGACATTCGCAGTCCGGTTGGTGTTGACGTTTGCGGTCCGGTTCGTATTGACGTTCCTGTTGCCAGTGTTAGCCGCGTCCCGATGGAAGTCGTTGCTATTGAAATTACCGCCGCGGTTGCCGCCGCCGGCGGCGCGCTGCCCACCACCGCCCGCAGGCCGTTGAGCGCCGCCGCCACGTCCACGATTCTGCACCAGGATCAGTCCGTTGTCATCGGGTTGAACAACCGTGTCGATCCATCGCGAAACGCTGTCCGGCGCGAATGGTGCTACTCCTGCCGCCGTGGCGCTACCCGCGAACGCCATGGCGGTCGCGAACAACAATGTGGCTCTCTTGTGCATTTCACCGCCCCAGATACTTGGCTTGAAGCGCCTTGAAGTCCGCGATCGCCTGCGAGCAGTCCTTATGATCGAAATCATGCGCCGTCCCGTAGCCGAACGAGCCGCTGTAAACGAACGCAGCCTGCAGTCCGAAATGCAGGCTCACTTGAGTCGCAAGGTCGATGGCGCCCTGGCCGACTTGCGGTTGATCCGCTTCGCTGGAACAGGCGTAAGCCTCGCCAGACATCACACCAAGCTTGCGGATACCTGTCATGAACGCCTCGTCGGCATCACTCCCCTTTCTTGGTGGGTTGTCGGCCAACACAGGGACAGCGCATGTGGCCGCCAGAAGGCAAGCCGCAAGTATGGTTCGCATTGGTTCCTCCTCTATCGATGTTTGAGCTGTCTGCAGCACTGTCGTCATGGGCTAATGGCTGCGAGGGCAGCCATTGCGTCGCCGGTCGCGATGCCGCAGCCGGGTTGCCAGTCGATCCGCGAGTCAGGCAGGTTGCAATGGGTCTGGGCGATGTGCGACGCCTCGCGCAGTGTGGGGGTAACCACAACAACTCGGTTCTGTAGCCGCGGCTGGTTCATCCGCAGTCGCTTTATTCGGAGGCGCTCGTCGGTCCCGTGGATTTGAATCCAAGTCTCTAGCTTTTGGTGTCCTTATAAATCAGAGCGTTGAGGACTGCAACTGAGCGTTTTCGGGATAGCCGCTCATTATAATACGGAAAACCCACGGCCCGCTTGGCGTTCGCGCGGTTTCCTAGGACGTCGCACGGATGGATTCTACCGGGTTGCATTCCGCAAGAAGCCACTCCAATCGACGGTATCTCGTGCGCGCCACAATACTCGGTGCCGCGGTCGGGGAGGACCGTGTCGACGCGGATCCCGTGTTCGTCGAAGAACGGGATCGCTCGGTCGTTGAGGATGTCGGCCGCGGTCATCAATAGCCTAGAGTGGCCCTGGACCCGAGCGGCTTGCGTGCGTGCTCGGCGCCAAATGCGGCCGTCCGCAGTTCAGACCGCAGTCAGGCCATTGCCTCGACGCGCGCGCTCCGCCGAATCACCTGCGGCGGCTGTCCCAAGGCCCGCACAAAAGCCCGGCGCATGCGGTCGCGATCGGCGAACCCGGTTTGCCGAGCGATGACTTCGATCGGATGGCCACTCTGCTCCATCAACAGACGGGCGGCCTCGACGCGCAGGGTTTCGACCGCCTTGGCCGGTGATTGCCCGGTCTCGGCGCGGAATACACGACTGAACTGGCGCGGACTTAGATGGGCCGCTTCGGCGAGTTGTTCAACCGTCAGCGCACTATCGAGATTGCGCTTTGCATAAGCCAGCGCGCTCTGGATACGGTCAGATTTGGGCTCAAGTTCCAACAGCGCCGAAAACTGCGACTGCCCGCCGGCGCGCCGGTGATACACCACAAGGTGCCTGGCGACGGCCCGCGCAACGTCCGCGCCCAGATCCTGCTCGACCATGGCCAGCGCGAGGTCGATCCCGGCGGTCATACCTGCCGAAGTCCATATCGGACCGTCGATGATAAAGATACGGTCTGCGTCGACCTTCACATTTGGGAACCTCGACTGCAGGTCGCGCGCGCCGTTCCAGTGCGTGGTCGCGCGACGGCCATCGAGCAGGCCTGCCTCGGCGAGGAGGAACGCGCCGAGGCAGGTCGAGGCAACGCGCCGGCAATGCGCCGGAGCCTGCCGCACAAATTCGATCAGGCCTGGCGTCGGCGGCTCGGTGCCACGGCCGAAAATCAATGTGTCGAAATTCGTGCCGTCGAGCCGCTCCGTCGCGACGCTTACTCCGATCGAGGTGCGGATCGACCCGCCGGTCTCGGACAGCAGGCGCACGTCATAAACCGGATTATCCCCCGTGGTGTTCGCGAATTCGAATACCGAGGCTATCGCGAAGGTCATCACCCGAAAGCCGGGGGAGACGACGAAACCAATGCGCTGCACGCGGCACCTCCACAAGATGTCCTGAAACGCCGCATTTCTGACATTCAGGACAAAGCCGCGCAAGCCCACATCACTTTGCCGGAGGCCCGATGGCGGGCAGTGTAGGAGGATTAATGAGCGCATTTGCGACGAAGGGGGCGGCACTGATTGCCGGCGTCTCCTCCGGCATCGGCGCGATTTACGCAGATCGCCTGGCCAGGCGTGGCTACAACCTGATCCTGGTCGCCCGCAACCGGAGCGGGCTCGCAGCCCTGTCCCAGTCTCTGAAGAGACGGATCTGGCCCGGATCGAGGCGACGTTGCGTGGCAACCCTGCTGGCGAACAATGCCGGCGTCGGCGCAAACGCACCTCTTTTCCCATAGGACGTCGAGAATATGGACGAGATGATCCACCTCAACGTCGGCGCGCTCACCCGGTTGACCTACGCGGCGGTGGCCCGGCTTCGTTGCGCGGGGCGGCGGCACCGTCATCAACATCGCATCGATCGTGGCGATCGCGCCCGAAAGGCTCAACGGGGTCTACGGCTCCGGCAGCACGCCGCGCGATGTCCGCCAGGTTCTCGAGTGCTGTCCTGGTTCCCCGATACAACATCGGGCGTCGGCAATTGCCCGGGCATGACAAGCATTTGGAGGCAGCCAGTCCTCCTGCCCGGTCCACGCGGCACCACCTGGAGATAGCGATGACCACCACGATCAAGATCAACGGCGTCGGTCGGACGATCGATGTTGACGGCGACACGCCTCTCTTGTGGGTGTTGCGCGACGTTCTCGGCATGACCGGCACAAAGTTCGGTTGCGGCATGGCGCTTTGCGGCGCCTGCACGGTGCATGTCGACGGTGTCGCCACGCGTTCGTGCATCACTCCGATCGACAGCATCGGCACCTCCGCCATCACCACCATCGAGGCCATCGGCGCAACCGCGGCGGGTGCCAGGATCCAGAAGGCGTGGCTTGACCGCGAGGTTGTGCAATGCGGCTACTGCCAGTCTGGTCAGATCATGTCCGCTGCGGCGCTGCTCGCGAGCAACCCACATCCGACGGATGCCGATATCGACGACGCGATGTCCGGTAACATCTGCCGCTGTGGCACTTATGTCCGCATTCGTGAAGCGATCAAGCACGCCGCGCAATCGAGCGGACAGAGAGGCTGACAATGATCGTCGACGACCTTTCGCGGCGCAGACTGCTGAGGGCCGGAGCGGCCGCCGGCGGAGGACTATTGCTGAGCCTGAGCCTGCCGTTCGTGAACAGCGATGCGGAAGCCGCCGACGCCGATGGTTTTGCGCCCAACGCCTTCATCCGCATCGAAAGCGATGGGCAGATCGTCCTGACCATGCCCTACGTCGAGATGGGGCAGGGTACCTACACCTCCATCCCGATGCTGATCGCCGAGGAGCTGGAGGTCGACCTGAAACAGGTACGGCTGGAACATGCTCCGCCCAACGAGAAGCTTTACGGCAACCCCTTGATCGCCGGGGTGCAGGCGACCGGCAACTCGAACGCGATACGCGGAGCCTGGCGGCCCCTGCGCCAGGCCGGTGCGATCGCGCGAACCATGCTCGTTTCGGCGGCGGCAAGGCGCTGGAACGTCGATCCCGCATCCTGCGCGGCGCAAAGCGGCGAAGTGCATCACGCGCCGACGAAAAGCAGTGCCAGATACGGCGAACTCGCCGCTGACGCCGCCCGCATGCCTGTCCCCGATAGCGTGGGGCTCAAGCAACCGGCGGATTACAAGCTCATCGGCACCCCAGTCAGGCGTCTCGACACGCCGGCAAAGGTCAACGGATCGGCCATCTATGGCATCGACGCTCGGCCGCCGGGCGTGAAGATCGCGACGCTTGCGCAATCGCCGGTGTTCGGCGGTCGTGTGAAGAATGTTGATGATGCGGCGGCCAAGGCCGTCAACGGCGTGCGCCAGGTCGTTCGGCTCGACGATGCCGTCGCCGTCGTGGCCGACCATATGGGCGCTGCGAAGAAAGGACTGGCGGCGCTGGCGATCGAATGGGACGACGGCCCGCATGGCAGGCTCAACACGCAGGAGATCGCGGACGAACTCGCAAAGGCCACGCTCAAGCCGGGGCCAGTGGCGCAGAACATCGGCAATGTCGATGCGGCCATGGCGCGCAGCGTCACCAAGGTCGAGGCCACCTACGAGGTCCCGTTCCTGGCGCACGCCGCAATGGAACCAATGAACTGCACAGTTCATGTCCGCAAGGACGGATGCGAGGTCTGGGTCGGCAACCAGGCTATCGCGCGAGCCCAGGCAGCGGCGGCGAAGACCGCCGGCATGCCGTTGGACAAGGTGCTGGTCCACAATCATTTGATCGGCGGTGGCTTTGGCCGGCGGCTGGAGATCGATGGTGTCATTCGCGCGGTCGAAATCGCCAAACACGTCGACGGTCCGGTCAAGGTCGTGTGGACGCGCGAGGAAGATATCCAGCACGACATGTATCGACCCTACTTCTTCGACCGGTTGTCTGCCGGTCTTGATGAGAAAGGCATGCCGGTCGCCTGGAATCACCGATTCGCAGGCTCTTCGGTCATCGCACGATGGCTTCCTCCGGGCTTCAACAATGGTCTCGATCCCGACACCACCGAGGGCGCGATCGATCTCGTCTATGACCTCCCGAACATGCACGTCGAGTACTTGCGGGTGGAACCTCCGGGCATTCCGACTGCTTTCTGGCGCAGCGTCGGGCCGTCGCACAACGTCTTCGTGACCGAAAGCTTCCTGGACGAACTGGCGGCGGCAGCGAAGCAGGATGCAGTCGCCTATCGGTTGTCTCTCCTCGACAAATCGCCCCGCGCCAAAGCTGTTCTCAGGCTTGCCGCGGAGAAGTCCGGCTGGGGACAACCGCTGCCTGAACGGGTCGGACGTGGAGTGTCGGTCCAGTTCGCCTTCGCGACCTACATGGCGCAGGTCGCCGAAGTCGAAGTATCGCAGGGCGGATCGGTTCGTGTCCGGCGCGTCGTCTGCGTGGTCGATTGCGGCACTGTCGTCAATCCCGACACCGTCCAGGCGCAGATCCAGAGCGCAATCATGTTCGGCATCACGGCGGCGTTGTATGGCGAGATCACGCTCAAGGACGGCCGTGTCGAGCAAACCAACTTCGATACCTACCAGGTCCTGCGCATGAATGAGGCGCCCACCATCGAGGTGCACATCGTCAGAAATTTCGAACCGCCTGGCGGAATGGGTGAGGCCGGGACTTCGGCCATCGTTCCCGCGGTGACCAATGCGATCTTCGCGGCGACCGGCAAGCGCTTGCGAAAGCTGCCGATCGATACCAGCGTATTGAAGCAACCGGCGTGATAGGAACACCGCGGTGCGCAATGATCTGCAAACGATAAGCGGCAGGGAAGTGGCAGCCACCGAATTGACGGATCGCTCAGCATTCCGTTGAAGTAACTGCCGAACATGCGCGGGAAGCGTGGACTCGAGATACATCAAACCGAGCGTCGGCGTGCGGAAGGTCGAACCATGAGCCGGTGGCCAGGCGTTGATGAATGGCTGTTTTCGATGAAGACTTTTGCTGCCGGGATGCTCGCGCTCTACATCGCGATGTCGATTGGGCTGGACAAACCGTATTGGGCATTGACGACAGTCTATGTCATTGCCCAACCGCTGACCGGCGCGCTGCGTTCCAAAGCGATTTTCCGTCTGATCGGCACCATAATCGGTGCCACCATGACGGTCGTGCTGGTGCCGAACCTGGCCAATGCCCCCGAATTGCTGAGTGCCGCGCTGGCTCTGTGGGTCGGTCTATGCCTGTACTTCGCGCTGCTTGACCGCACGCCGCGCAGCTATCTGTTCATGCTGGCGGGCTACACCACCGTGTTGATCGGCTTCCCAGCGGTCGCCACGCCGGACTCGATGTGGGACATCGCGCTGGCGCGCGTCGAGGAGATCGGACTCGGAATCATCTGTACAACCGTCATCAGCACAGTGGTGTTCCCGCGCGCACTGGGACCGATGTTGAGCGCGCGTATACTTTCCTGGGTCGGCAACGCAAGCACCTGGACCGAGGAGATACTCAGCGGCGCCGACAGCAGGGCTGGCGCAGATGGGCACATCCGGCTCGCGGCGGATGCGGTCGAACTCCGGATGCTTGCCTCCCAACTCAGTTACGACACATCGATCTTGCAGACAGCAACACGTTGGGTAGGCGAACTGCAACGGCGGATGGTGCTGCTGCTGCCGCAGCTCTCCTCGATCGACGACCGTCTGACCGCACTACGGGCCGCGGGCGGGACCACCCCGAGCCTGGAACGTCTGTTGGCGGATTTGTGCGTGTGGGTGCGCGCCGGGGCGCCGCCACCGCGCAGCGAGGCCGACCGGATGAGAGCGCGCATCGCGCGGCTACAGGTCGAGACCGATCCACGCGCCGGCTGGAACGAAGTTATGCGCAGCAGCCTGCTACTGCGACTGCGTGATCTGGTCGACCTGCGGCAGGACATGCGGGATTTGCGGCGGCACATCCAAACCGGCGGTGGCGTGCTTGCCCCGCCGCTTGCCGTGCAAACCGGGGGGCCGGAGCGACTGCATCGGGATCATGCCCTTCCTCTGCTGTCCGGCTTTTCGGCCGCGCTGACGATTCTCGTCTTCTGCGCGTTCTGGATCGCCACGGGTTGGAACGCCGGTGGCGGTGCGGCATCGCTGTCGGGAGTGGCCTGCTGTCTCTTCGCCGCGTTCGACGACCCAACCCCTGCGCTGAAAAAAATGGTGGTCACCACCGTGTTGAGCGTGGGGGCGGTCGGCATAGGTCTGTTCGGCATCCTGCCTTTCGCGAATGACTTTGAGATACTAACCCTGGTCCTCGGTGCGTTTTTCGTGCCTGTGGGCCTCTTGATCGCCATGCCGGCCACCCAGCCGCTTGGCGCGGGCCTTGGATTCCTGACAGCGACCTTTCTCAGCCTGCAAAGCGCTTATGCAGCCGATTTTGTGAGCTACGCGGATGGCAGCCTTGCCGCATTGCTGGGTGTGGCGGGCGCCGCCGTTATCACCGCGCTGATCCGCTCGGTCGGTACGGAATGGAGCGCGCGCCGGTTGCTGCGTGCCATTTGGCGGGATTTGGCGGCGATCCCGAGCCATCACACGCCGAAGGAGCGCGTCGTGCTGTCGGGGTTGTTCCTGGACAGGCTCGGGCTGCTGGTGCCGCGGCTGGCAGCGGTCGGCGCCGGCAACGATCTGGCAGCAGCGGACACACTCAAGGACCTGCGCATCGGTATCAACATGGTCGATATGCAGCGCGATCGCGACGCCATGCCGCAGCCGGTGCGTGCCGCGATGGACGACGTCCTGGCCGGCACCTCCGCTCATTTCGCGGCACAGGCTGCGGCGGGTCGGGCGCGGCCGCCCTCGCGTGCACTGTTGCGTGATATCGACCGAGCGCTGGATGAAGTCATTGCGACGCCGGGCGAACGCTCCCGCGATCTGTTGCTGCAACTGGTCGGCATCCGGCGCGGCCTGTTCGCCGATGCCACGCCCTTCCAGCCCACGCCACCACCAGACGACATGAGCGCCGCAGCCGAACCGCCGAGCAGGGCAGCGGCATGATCGGCGAGATCGATGTCTATGGCGTGTTTGTCCCCATCTTGCTGGTGTGGGGCTTGACCGGACTGATGCTGACAGCGGTGCTACGCCGCGTGCTCGCTCGTATTGGCTTCTATCGGCTGGTCTGGCACCGGCCGCTGGTGGATCTGTCGCTGCTCATCATCGTCATTGCGGCGGTCGCCGCCATCCCGCCCCAGTGGATTGCGCCATGAAACAGTTCCTCCGACGGCTTGTCCTCAACGCCGGCCGTCCTGCGTTGACGCTGGTGATCGTGGCCGTGGCGCTCATCGCGGGGCGTTGGCTGTGGGCCTACTACGAGGAGGCGCCTTGGACTCGCGACGGACGTGTCAGAGCGGACGTGGTGACGATCGCTCCGGACGTCTCCGGGCTTGTCACCGAGGTGGCAGTGCGGGACAACCAAACGGTGAAGCGCGGCGATGTGCTGTTCCGCATTGATCCCGACCGCTTCGAACTCGCGTTGGCGCAGACCGACGCGGCGATGGCGAGCCGAAAGGCGCAGATGGACGAGGCGGCACGCGAGGCTAACCGGTATGAGCGCTTGAATGAGATTGCTGTATCCAAGGAAGTCCAGGAACAGAGACAGACGAATGCCGACGCGACGGCGGCTGCCTATCGGCAGGCCGTCGCCGACCGGGCAGTTGCGGAGCTCAACCTGAGGCGCGCGGTGGTCACAAGCCCGGTTGATGGGACAGTCACCAATGTTCAACTGGAGCCGGGTGACTATGTATCGACCGGGAAGGCTGTCATGGCATTGGTGGCTAGTGCGACCCTGCGAATCGAAGGATATTTCGAAGAAACCAAGCTGCCGAAGATTCACAAGGGCGACCCGGTGCAGGTTCGGTTGATGGGAGAGTCGCGGCCCCTGACCGGGCACGTCGAGAGCATTGCTACCGGCATCGCCGATCGCGAGCGGACCGATAGCCCGGATCTGCTGGCCAACATCAACCCGACCTTCAACTGGGTGCGTCTGGCGCAGCGCGTGCCGGTGCGGGTGAAGCCGGACGTGGTGCCACCCGGTGTAGAGCTGGTGGTTGGCCGAACGGCGACGGTCACCGTCGAGTCCGGCAATGAAGCACATTAGGGTGATGCCATAGGGGGTTCGTCAATCCCGACTACCGAGCAGCTCGCGTTTCAGGCGGGGCGTGGGCGGCACCGGGCCGATGAAAGTGGAAAGGATTACATTGGCGAAGTGCGGATCGGGAACGTGGCCGAAGTGCCGACCATTATTGGTCACTTCGACGCCTGACGAGGTAAACAGCAATGTGGTTCGATCACCCTTATGCATGGGTGGAACCTGCCCAAGGAATTGCCGTACTTCGTCAGGATCAAGGTGGCAGGGTGGTCTGCAATTATTTTCAAAACCTTCTCGCCATGCGTTGCGGGCTTCCTCTGCACTCACATCGTGTACGAACTGAAGGTCGAGCAGCTTGCTCTCTGGTGAATGAAGGATCGTGTCGGGATTGTCGCTTGGGTGTTCCAGATACAGTCCCGCCACGTAAATATGGATGTTAAAGATTGAGTAGGTGCGTAGGCCGATTCCATTCAGCCGCATCTGTTTCCCATCCACAGATTGCACCTCGGGCATCCATACGCCGTCGAGGTCCGCCGCACGTGCGGCGGACAAGAAGACCAAGGCGGCGAACAAGATCAATGCACGGGTCATGGATTCGCTACGCTGCTTCCTGTCACACTTCATATGCCATTGGTTCTGTCAACTGTGACAAGTGTGCATCCAATATGTAATGTCATGTCTCGAATTTGGTCGCCGTGAACGCCGCGTGACCTTATTGACATTGCCCCTTTCGAGGGGTGAGGGCCAATATCTGTATCGGAAGGGGGCGACATGCTCCGATTCTCAGTCATCGTTTCGCTGCTCCTGCTCGCCGGTTGCGCCGACCAGTCCGAGGGGGCCGCGCTCAATGAGTGCCGCCTGAAGTACTTTCTTGAAAGCCCTGCGGCCCAGGACGAACTGATCCCGGACTGTATGAAGGCAAAGTCATTCCAGATGGCATCACCATGCAGTCCCGAGTCGGATGATGATTGGGATTGGCAGGTCAGGACATTCACCTACGACAACCCGAGATGCTATCGACCGCTTGGGGCTACCGCCTGGACGGCAACCATCCTGTCGCCGATGTGAATGCGGAAGCAATGGCGTCGGCGGAACATCCGCCGAGACCTCCTCCCGATGCCAGTCGGCTGGCAGGCATTCGGCAGCCCACCGCACGAAGCGATTGCAATCCAGAAAACATCGTGCATCGCGCCGCTCCCCAAGTTGGGGAAACGTGAATCACACCGCGCCGCGTCGCCTCAAGAGATTTATGGGTCCTGACCCTCAGCGTCCATGCAACCGGTGGGGAACGCTTAACCGTTTTTGACTTGGGGTTTACTCAGGGAGACCCGAAATTTCCAGGTGCGGTCGCAGTATCGGGCGACCCGCGCGCTGAGGATGTTCTCGCCGATTCGGTCTGCCTTGCAGTCCAAAACTACGCGCACTGCGGAGCGGCATGTCAGCCAGGGGAGTATCGCCAAATGTCAGCACGGCGGAGTATTGGTGTAGCGGCTGGCGTCTTGATAGGCATCGCCGGGAATGCAGTCGCGCTGGAGCTTACGGACGACCGGGTCTTGAGTTTCCATTCCCAACCTTCGGGCGGTTGTCCTGGCCTGGATTGGCACCTCGTGGCCGGTACCAACAACCGCCTGACAGGCTTGATTGCCTGGGACGATATGAAGAATGTAGCTCGGGTATCCGGGTCAGCCAACAAAGATGGAAAATTCCATCTTGCATTGCAACCGCTACACGGCGTGAGCAGCGAAGGCAGTGTGGAGGGGCAACTTCCAGATTACAATGGCTGGCTGACCGCCAGCGTCACTGGAGCGGGGTGCCCACATCAGGAGGTGCACGTTCAGTGGTTCAGGCGGGCTGGCCCAGACTCCCGGTGATGTTCCTCAGGTTGCGTGGCCGGCTCCTTTTCGAGCCTCAAGGGTCGGCCACCTGCCCATTGGCTTGTGGCCATCCGTGGCTCGAGACTGGAGTTGACCCGGTTCGGTGGTGCGCACGATCCAGGCTGGGTCGCGCTGCACGTATAATGGCGCAATGCATCACGAGCGGATGCTTCGGAAGCGCATGCATTCGATAGCCATCAGTCGCCTGGGATGATCGCTATTCGGCGCGCCGCTCCCGGCACGTCATTTTCTGTTTGCACCATCGAGCGCCCGCGACCTCCGCACGACCGTTCCGTCGAGCGGAGGCTCAGCTTTGGTATTTGACGTGCTCGATGAACGCCCGCAGCTTGGGCAAGACCTGGTGTCTGCCCGGGTGGTACAGAAAGACCCCTGGCGTTGTGGCGGCAAAGGGCGTCAGTAAAGCCTGCAATCGACCGTCAGCAATCGGCGCTTCTGCGAGCGGGCCGGGCACTTGCGCCAGCCCCAGTCCTTGAATCGCCGCTCCAAGGAGCGTGGGGTAGTCGTGCGCGATGAGCGGCCCGGAGACGATTGCCTCGATCGTTTTGCTGCCATCGACAAAGCGCCAGGGCGCGATCGCGCCATTCGACCGGCGCAAGCGCAAGCAGGCGTGGTCGTGCAGTTCGTCCACGCGCTCGGGACGGCCGTCGCGCGCCAGATAGTCGGGGCTGCCGACGACCACGAACGCGAACGGCGGCGTCAGCCGCACTGCGACCATGTCGGGCGCGATGAACTGGCCGAGGCGAATGCCGGCATCGAACCCTCCGGTCGCGAGATCCACCATCTCGTCGCTCGCGGCGATCTCCAATTCGATCTCGGGATAGGCCCGGCAGAACGACCCGATGACCGGCTCCAGGATCAACGGTACGACCGCTCGGGGAACCGAGAGGCGCAAAAGCCCGGTGGGACGTTGCCCTAGCTCACGCGCGGCCTCGCCGGCGGCGACCAATTCGTCAAAGGCCGGCGCGGCGCGTTCGAGGAATCGCTGGCCGGCCTCGGTCAGGCCGACGCTGCGCGTGGTGCGAGCGAGAAGCGCCGCGCCGACCCGCGCTTCGAGCGTCCGCACGGCCTGGCTGATGGCCGACGGCGTGACGCCAAGCGCCGCCGCCGCACGGCGAAAACTGCGGTGCCGGGCAACGCTCAGGAAGGTCTCGACACCGTCGAGCGCGCCCTGCCTGACTGTGAAGTTCTGCTTCATACCCTGTCGACATTATCGCCAATAGGCGCTCGCGCGAAGCGGTCGTAGATCTGGTTTGCAAATCGAGCGTCGCCGATGTCGCGCCGCAAGATCCGCGACAACATCTTGAAGCCTTGGAGGAGCCTGCAATGACCGAAGTCCTCGACGGGGTGCGCGAGCACTATCGCGCGACCGGCCTGACCGAACGGCTGAAGACGGCGCTCAGTGCCCTCGGGCCGCAGGATCAACGGCTCACCCCGCAGCAACTCGGGGCGCTCGACCAGTTTCACACCCGCGGACTGGCTGCGACCGCCGAGCTGGCCGAGCTGGCTGGGATCACCGCCGACATGTCGGTTCTGGATATCGGGTCGGGCGTCGGCGGCCCGGCACGCTTTCTGGCGGCGACCTACGGCTGCCACGTTGCCGGCGTCGACCTGAGCGAGCCATTCGTGGATGCAGCGCGCTATCTGACCGAGCGCACCGGCCAGAGCGGGCAGGTGTCGTTCCAGGTCGCCAGTGCGCTGGAGCTTCCGTTTGACGACGGCAGTTTCAGCGTTGTGTTGCTGCAGCACGTGGCGATGAACATTTCAGACCGGGCGCGGCTCTATCGCGAGATCCGGCGCGTGCTGAAGCCACGCGGCAGGTTTGCGACCTTCGACGTCGTGCTGAGCAGCGGCGAGCCGCACTATCCGCTCCCCTGGGCACGAACGCCGGCAACGAGCTTTCTCCTGACAGCCGCCGAGACGCGCGAGGCGATCGAGCCGGCGGGTTTCCGCACGCTGGCCTGGAAGGACGACACCGAGGCCGCCAAGGCCTGGATGGCGCAACTGCGCGCGTCGGTACCGCCGCCCTCGCCCAATCTCGGCGTGGTGATGGGGCCGGACTTCGCACAGCTTTCCGCCAACCTGGGACGCAATCTCATGGAAGGCCGGCTCGGCGTCCTGACCGCGGTGCTCGAGGCGGCGCCAATCAACACCTGACGAGGGCCAGATGTCGGCGGCAACCATCTTCCAGATACAGCTCGTCCTGGGCTACGTCCCGTGGTTGATTTGCTTCGGCGCGTACGTCTGGCCCAGGCTCAAGGCGACGGAGCGGGTCGCAGCGCATCGCGCCATTGCTACGCTGCACAGCTTCCGCTTCTTCGGACTCGTCTTCATCATCCCTGGCGTCGTCGGTGCCAATCTGCCGTCTGGCTTCGCCGTCTTCGCGGCTTACGGTGACTTCGCAACCGGGGTGCTGGCCATCCTGGCGCTTCTCACCGTCGGGATTCGCCCGCTCTTTTGGCTGTTCGTCGTTGGCTTCAATCTCATGGGGGCGGCCGACATCATCATCGATTATTACCACGGCAACCAGGTTGGCCTTCCCGCGCTGGCGGGGGAGTTGGGCGCCACATATGCGATCCCGATCATCTACGTGCCTCTGCTGATGATCACACACGTCGTTGCATTCTATTTGCTGCTGCGTCCTCAGCCCGAGGCGGCCCGGATCCTAGCGCCCCTGATCATCGCTGAAGGCCAGGAGCGCCCACTCTCGCATTGAACCGGGCAACGCAAGGCACTCCACGCCCGCGCCGTGGTTGTGATCAGCAAGTCAGTCGAAATCACGTCACACTTGTCACTCTCATCTGCGCTCACTGGCGCATTACCTTCTGCCTCGGTTCTGCCAGGGCCGGAGGCGCCGAAAAGCGATGGGAAACCGGACATGGCGACGCCCATAGCGGCGAGATGGAACGCCTCGACTGAAGCGCGCGTTCCGGTAGCCCGGACAGCGCGCCGGCCCCACAATCCCAACCGCAGGAGACTGATCATGCAACATCCGACCGTCTCGCGCGAAGAATGGCTCGTCGCGCGTCTTCTCGCCAAAGAGCGCGCAATCACCCACGAACTCGATGCCTTGCGCGCCGAACGTCGGCAACTCCCCTGGGTCAGGATCGACAAGCCCTATGTCTTCGAGGGCCCCGATGGCGAATGCACGCTTGGCGACCTGTTCCGCGGCCGCAGCCAGCTCGCCATCTACCATTTCATGCTGACGCCGGGCTCGGATCATATTTGCTCGGGCTGCTCATTCACCGCTGACCATATCGACGCGGCGAGGCAGCATTTCGAGCAGGCGGACCTGGCATTCGCCGCGGTCTCCCGCGCGTCGATCGGGCGGATCGAAGAGGTCAGGAAGCGGATGGGCTGGAGCTTTCCTTGGGTCTCCTCCCACGGAAGCGATTTCAACTTCGATTTCGGCGTGTCGTTCACACCCGAGGACCTCGCTGCCGGCCGTGCGATCTACAATTACGGCACGGTGATCCAGGACAGCCCGGACATGTTCGGCGTGAGCGTGTTCGTGAAGGATGACAGTGGCGCCATCTTCCACAGCTATTCGACCCATCACCGTGGGACTGAACTGCTGATGGGGGCCTTCAACTGGCTCGACCTCGCTCCCAAAGGCCGCAACGAGAGCGACGGCACCATGAGCTGGGTGCGGCTGCACGATCAATATTGAGTCAGGGAATATTGAGTGAGGCTTCGCCGGGTTCGCGCCGACTGTGATGGGCGGGCTTGGCCTGGCCATCCCCGTCTTTGGCCGACGCCATAGCAGGAAGACGCGGATGGCCGGGACACGCCCGGCCATGACAGTGGAGCCCGGCCATGCGATGGGAACGTTGAGTCGCTCTCAACCAGCGTTGGCATCCATCACTCAACTCGTGCGTCCGCGACACGGATCAAGTGGAAAAGCGGACGCCGGGGAAGCCTTCTACGCGGTTGCGCCCGGCCTTGCCGCGATGGTGTCGTACCAGGACCTGAGCGCGCCGCTCTCGGCAGGAACAGGCATGTTGAGTGCGCGCGTTGCGAAATCGACCGTCACCAAGGTGGTGATGTCGGCTGCAGAAAAGTTTTCGCCCGCGATGAAGGGGACTTCAGCCAGCCGCACATCCATATCGGTGTAGAAGTTTGCGACCCGGCGCTTGCTGCGCTCGACCACCTCCGGGATCTGCGCGTAATCGTGCGGCCCCGCGATCGCGCGGGCCGCCAGTTTCGGTGCGGCGTTGCGTACGCCCTCCATCACCGCGGCGAAGCCTTCCAGCTCGGCACGGCGCTCCCACATCGTCACCAGCGCTTTGCCTTTCGGAGTCGTGCCGAGCAGCGGCGTCGCGGGGTAGGCCTCCTCCAGATAGCGCCAGATGGCCAGGACCTCGCCGATGGCCGTGCCGTCTTCGAGCACAAGGGTCGGAACGACGCGGCGCGGATTGATGGCGCGATAGGCGTCGCCGTGTTGCTCTCCTATCCCGAGGTCGATGGAGACCAGTGGCAGAGAGATGCCTTTCTCGGCGAGGAACATGCGCACGCGTCGCGAATTCGGCGATGCCGGCGCGTGGTACAGTTTGAGTTGCTCAGGCATGATTGATTTCACGGGTTGGAACAGGCGCAGCCGGGCCATGCGGTTGGGCTGGACGCTCACGGAGCCCAAGGATCGGCGGCCGAGAGGAACATCGCGACGTGACGGACGAACAATTCGGGATGTTGATACAGCGAGCCGTGCGCGGAATCGGGGTATATGATCAGTTGGGCATTCGGCAGATTTTGCTGCAGGATGTAAGAGTTGATCGTGTAGATAATGACGTCGTTGCTGCCGTTGACAACCAGCGTCGGCTGCTTGATCGCTTGCAGATAGTCCCAGGCGCGTTCGCGTTTGGCGCCCCATCTGGCAATTGCCGTGCGCTGCGCCAGCGCTGCCTTCTCGGTCACTTCGGGGTCGCGATCCTTGGTGCGCAGACGAATGCGCTTGAGGAATCTGCGTCCCGCCGCCTGGCTCGCTTCGGACGGTGTGAAGTGGACAAAAGCCATAGGTCATCCGGATGCTCATGCTTTGCCCCGAAGATCCGTCTGCCTTCCGGCGTGCCGGTATCCATGCTCTCGCCGCTTCGCGGTCCGGTGCCGACGAGCACCAGGCGGCGAACGAGTTCGGGCGCCTGCAGCGTGATCTCCTGCGCGACAAGGCCGCCGATCGAGAAGCCCAACAGGTCAACCCGACTGAGCCCGAGCGCATTGATGAAGGCGATCGCGTTGGCCCCCATCTCCGCGACAGAATCAGGAACATTGCCTGAGCTGCCCGATATGCCGGCGTTGTCGAACAGAATGACGTCGCGCTCCTTGGCGAGGCCATCGGTCACTGCCGGATCCCAATGGTCCATCGTGCCCATGAAATGCATGTTGAAGACGAGTGACACATCGCCTTGTTTGCCGAAGCGGCGATAGGCGAAGCGAGCGCCGTTGGCTTGGACATAGTGGGTGGGCGCAGTTTGGTGGGTATCTGCGGCCATGATCGACCTCCGGATATCTTACGTGGCGGTCTTGCCGCCGTTGATCCTGACGATCTGGCCGGTCATGAAGGACGCCTTGCCTGACGCAAGGAACACGATGGCGTCGGCGATCTCTTCCGGCTTTGCACCGCGCCTGAGCGGTACGGCGGCATAGAAAGCTGCTTTCCTCTCCGGCGTCCCGGTCAGGCGATCGAGCATGGCGGTCTCGGTCGGGCCAGGCGCGACTGCGTTGACGCGGACGCCGAAGGCGGCGGCTTCGAGTGCGGCGGATTTCGTCAGACCTTCCACCGCGTGCTTGCTCGCGGCGTAGAGCGCGAGATTCGCGGCACCGCGCTCGCCCATGGTCGAAGAAACATTGATGATGCTGCCCGAGCCCTGAGGCTGCATGGTGCGCAGTTCGTGCTTCAGGCTCAGAAATGTGCCGAGCACATTGGTGTCGAACATCGCTGCATAGCTGTCGGACGTCTGCTCGGTCAGCGGGCCGGATTGTCCTTCGGTGCCGGCATTGTTGACCGCGACATCCAGTCGGCCGAAGCGCTCGGCAGTCTGTTCGACCAGGCTGCGCACGTCGTCTTCGTGACGCACGTCTGCCAGAACGAAAGCGGCTTCAGCGCCGAGGCTGTGAAGCTCGCTTTCGAGTGCCTTGCCTTCGGCCTCGCGGCGGCCGGAGACAACGACCGTTGCGCCTTCCCTGGCAAAGGCAAGCGCCGTCGCGCGACCGATGCCGGTCAGCGCGCCGGTGATGAGGACGACAGGAGTCTCCATGGTCGTTGTCCTTTCACGGACTGATCCAGTTGTGCCGAAAGGATCAGTTGGCGGTGTGGCCGCCGTCGACGTTGAGGATATGGCCGGTGATGAAAGAAGCTTCGTCCGAAGCGACAAAGACGATCGCATTGGCAAGCTCCTCGGTGAGACCGAGGCGACCCATCGGAACACCTGCCACCAGGGCCGACTTGATCTCCGACGTGCCGGTAAAGCGGTCCAACATGCCAGTGTCCGTGGGACCGGGGGCCACCGCGTTCACACGGATTCCCGATTTGGCGACCTCGAGCGCCACCGACTTGGTGATGCCTTCGACGGCGTGTTTGCTGCCGACATAGACAGAGGCGCCCGCCGCACCCTCGTGCCCGTAGGTCGAGGAGATGTTGATGATGCTGCCGCTGCCCTGTCGTTGCATAACGCGCACTTCGTGCTTCATGCTCAGGATCACACCGAGGACGTTGGTGTCGAACGTGGCGGCATAGGTTTCCGCGGTCTGGTCCGTGATCGGGCCAACCTGGCCTTCCGTGCCGGCGTTGTTCACCGCGACATCGAGACGGCCGAACCGTGCGACGGTTCGGTCGACCAGGGCCAGGACGTCATCTTCGTTGCGGACGTCAGCGTTGATGAACTCGGCTTCGGAACCGAACGACCGCAGTTCCTTGGCGAGCGTCTTGCCGGCCTCGTCACGCCGGCCGGCGACAACGACCGCCGCGCCCTTTTTGGCGAAGGCGACGGCGGCGGCGCGCCCGATGCCGGTCAGGCCTCCGGTGATCAATACGACAGGCGTACTCATGACGGACTCCTCGATCAATCGGCGTTTGGCGTTGCAGAAGCCTGCGTCCGGCGGCATGTCGCCGGCTCACCTGGCAGGCTTCGCATCACTCTCGTCATCGCCGATGTGGTCGCTCGTTGTGCCGCGGAAAAAGACTTTGTAGGCTTGGCGTCATACTTCACAGGCATGGGGCAGGGCGTGGAGCTGCGCCATCTCCGCTATTTCGTCGCAGTCGCCGAGGAAGGCAGCCTCACGGTGGCGGCGGAGCAGCGGTTGCACACGGCCCAGCCCTCATTGAGCCGCCAGATCCGCGATCTCGAATACGAGGTCGGCGTGCCACTGCTTGTCCGCAGCGCGCGCGGCGTCGAGTTGACTGACTCCGGCCGGGCATTCCTCGATCATGCGCGATTGGCGCTGGTGCAGGTCGAGGCAGCGATCGAGGCGGCGCGGCGGGTCGCTCACCCCGCCAAGCCGTCCTTTGCCCTCGGCTTCCTGACCGGACAGGAAATGGATTGGCTGCCGGAGGTCATGCGCATCCTTCGAGACGAGCTGCCGAATATCGAGGTCTCGATCTCCAGCCAGTATTCTCCCGATCTCGCGCAGGCTTTGCTGAGGGGGAAGCTGGACCTGGCCTTCATGCGTCCCGAAGCGGGAATGTCGGATCTGGATTATTCCGTCATCGCCAGGGAGGCGCTCGTCGTCGTCATGCCAGGCGATCATCGGCTGGTGTCGAAGAACGCCGTCGCGCTGCAAGACATCGCGGACGAAATATTCATCGGCATGTCGCACACCGCCCCCACGCTTCAGGTGGTCATAGATGATTACCTCAAGCGATCCGGGATGGATCTCCGGCCAGCGCACCGGGTCGATAATCTGGCGATGGCGGTGTCGCTGATCGCATCGACCAGAGGCGTGGCGCTCCTGCCCATTTATGCGAAGAACTTCCTGCCGCGGTCTGTGACCAGTCGTCCGCTCGAGGGTGAGGCACCGACGATCGATCTCGTCATCGGCTACAGCAAGACCAACACCTCGCCCATTCTCGGACTGTTCCTTTCGCGCGTCGACCAGCTGAAGAAGCGGGCCCCACAAACACGTTGACCATCGGCTCGTGCCAATCGGCGGAGCGGCTCCGTCAGACCGATGAACGGCACGCGATGCGTTATCAGGCCCTGTCGTGACGGCGTCCCGCTACGCGGCATAAACTCGCAGCCAGTCGGGATGGCATGGGGGAAACGCAGCTGTGGACACGGCCGACACGACGCCAGCCTCGCTGGCGGACCTCGACGAACGCCCACTGTCGAAGCGCCAACGTTATGCCGCCGTGCTGGTGGCGTTCGGCGAGTTCATCGACGGCTACGACCTGATCGTCATGGGCGCTGCGCTGATCCTGCTGCGGCCGCAGTTCAATCTGTCGCCTGCCGAAACCGGCGCCCTCGGCGCTTCGACCTTCCTTGGCGCCATGGTGGGGCTGCTGGTGTTCGGCGACATGACGGATCGCTGGGGCAGGCGTGCCATCTTTGTCGCCAACCTGCTGTTCTTCGTCGTCTTCTCGATCCTGTCCGCGTTCGTCAATTCGGTGCCGCAGCTGTTCGTCGTCCGCTTCCTCGTCGGCGTCGGCGTGGGCATGGATATCCCGACCAGCGCCGCCTATTTGGCCGAGATCGCACCGCGTCGTCGGCGTGGCATCATCGCCGGCTCCTTGCTGAACATCATGTGGATATTCGGCGCGATGACCTCGAACCTGATCGCGTTGCCGCTCATGGCGTGGGCCGGTACCGATGCATGGCGCTGGATGTTCGGTCTGGCGGCAGTGCCGGCGGCCCTGGTTTTGCTGGGACGCCAGGCGCTGCCGGAATCGCCGCGGTGGCTGCTGTCGCACGGTCGCACCGAGGCGGCTCGTCAGGCGCTGCACAGTTTCGGCATCGAGGCGGATGCGACGACGCTGTCCCGCCTTGGCACGCGTGTCGGCTCCTATGGCGAATTGTTCCGACCTCCCTTCCGGGCGCGCGTGCTGCTGGTCGCGCTGGTGTTCTTCCTGAACTGCATCTCCGGGCCGCTCTCGACGATCGCCGCGCCGTTTGTCCTGCGCACCGTCGGGGCGCTGTCCAACGAGACGACACTGCTGTTCAGCTCTCTGGTCTGGTGCACCAGCCTGATCGGCGTGCTGGTCGGGCTCCTGCTCATCGACCGCATTGGCCGGAGGCGTCTGCTTTACGTCGCCGCGATACCTGAAGGCTGCGCAGCATTGTTCATGGCGATCGCAGGTCCGAACCACCCGCCGCTGCTGGTCCTGGGCTTCTTCGCGTTCAGCTTCTTCAGCTGGCTCGGTCCGGCGGTGCTCACCTGGGTGTGGTCGAGCGAGCTGTTCCCCACGCGGCTGCGCGGCCGATCGCAAGGTTTTTGCAACGCCGCCTGCCGGCTGGCGATCGCGATCAACATCTTCCTCATCCCGGTCGGCGTGGCGGCGATCGGGTTCACCGCCTCGATCATCGTCCTGTCAGTGCCGCTGTTCGCGTTGGCATTGCTCGTCAGCCGGTTGGCGTTCCTCGACAGCGGCGGGCGCAGCCTGGAGGCGCTTGCCGGCGACTGATGCCGAGGACATGCGGGAGCCGTGGTGATCGTCGGCCGGCGGATCGAGCCGGGAGCCGGCTGACCTCCGGCATCCGTCCCACCGGGGTCGGCGTGTGCGTCGCGCTGGTGGTCGCAGTTGCGGTCGGCCGCCATGGGGTTAAGCTGCCGGCCAACGAATGGAGGACGCAGCCATGATCGACATGCATGCCCATTGGAGGCCCGCCGTAGTCGCCGACGCCCTGCGTGCGCGCAGCAAGGAGCCGCGCATCCTGCGCAATGGCGACGGCGCCGAGGTGCTGAAATCGCGGATGGGCGAGGAGCCGGTCGCCAGCGCATTCGACGATGTCGATTTCCATCTCGGCCGCATGGACCGCCAGGGAGTCGCGACGAGTGTGCTGTCGCTGCTCGGTTCGTTCTGCTGGATCGAATCCCAGCCGGTGGATGTGTCCTTGCCGCTGTGCCAGCGGGTCAATGACGGGTTCTCGGCGATCTGCCAGGAGCATCCCGGCCGCTTCGCCGCGTTTGCCGCGCTGCCGCTGAGCGACATGGCGGCCGCCGCCGCAGAACTCGATCGGGCGATGGCGCTGCCGGGCGTGATCGGCGCGCAGCTGCCGGGCAACTACTTCCTGACGCGCACCGACGCCGAAGCGGTGCGTCCGCTGCTCGAGGTCGCCAACCGGCACCGCGCGACGCTGCTGATCCACCACGGCCCGCGGCCGGGCGACGCGTTCCCCAAGGTCGGCGGCGACACCGACAACGCGCGCCGCCGCAACGGCACGCTGGATATGCAGGCGAGCCTGTCGTCGGTGATGGTGACGCTGTGCCTCACCGAGTTCCTGGCGCCGTATCCGGACGTGACGCTGGTCGTGCACAACCTGGGCGGCAACATTCCCTACGAGGTCGAGCGCATGGACCACCGCAGCCTGCTCGACACGCCGGACGAGGAACTGCCCTCGTCGCGCTTCCGCAAGGCGAAGGTGTACGTGGACTGCAACTCGTTCGGCCCGCGTGCGATCGAGGCGGCGGTGAGTTTGTACGGGGCTGAGCGGATCGTGTGCGGCACCGACGGCAGTGCATTCGGCGTGGACTGGACGCGGAAGGCGCTGGCGGATGCGGCGATCGGCGAGGCGGAGCGGGAGCAGATCCTGCACCGCAATGCGGCGGCGATGCTGGCGCGGGTCTCGGGCAGCGCGGAACGGGCCATGGCCGCTGACTGAGAGAGTGGCGCCGGCCAAGGCTGTTCGGTCGAGGTAGAACTCCTCGACGGTCATCCTGATCCCGGGAGGATCGAGCCGGATTTTGCCGGACGGGAAAACCTGTGTGGCAATCTCGTCCGGCACGGCGCGTGGCGAACGATGCGCTGCTCGCCGGGCCGGACAATCAGCTAATGCTGCACCGACGGCAGCCTGAAAGGGGCGCGTAGCCTCGCGGCACGATCCCGCGTGCCGCTGGCCGGGGACAGCACCTCGACCAGCACCCGCTTTGCCGGGTGCGCTGCAAGGTATCGTGCGCCGAGCGCTTGCACCGGTTGTGTGAGGCCCGTGCGGGCGCATTCGCAACCACCTGCCATCGATCCGCTCAAACCGCGCGGAAGGCCGCTGATCCACCCAGGCCAGGAACGCGTCCCGGGTCATGGGGTCTCGGGCCGGTTAGTCCGGGCGCGCGTCATAAGGGAGGCTCCGGTTCTCTCCCCGTCGAGGTAACGCTGGCGGAAGGGCGGGCGGGTCGTGCCGCCGCGACGGCGGCCGGAATCGGGACGGCGGGGCAGCCATGGGACGGCCCCGTGCATGACCCGGTCGGGACCATCGGTTCAGGGTGGGCCGGTGCCGCGCGCTGCCACGGATGGCGGATATGGTGTCGACGCCAGAGGAGGCACGATGGCGGGCACCGCCACGATGCGCCTGCATGCGTCCACGAACAGTGCGGCAAGGCTGCCGTTGTTGGCGATGATGGCGATGGAGATCTCATGCCACAGCGGATGAGCCGGCACGATCCCGAGGTCGCGACAGATATCGGCGATAACGGCGCCGACCGGACGGCGGCGAACCTGGGCGGCGATCTCGCTGGGCGTGGGCAGCCGGGCGATGCGCGGGTCGGACGTGCCGGCGCTGCGCCCCGTCGGCCGGGCAGCGCGCGGCTGGCGAAGGGATGGCGCGCGTATGGCAACCGGCGCGGCCGGTACGCGCGCGAGGCGGCCGACCAGCCTGGCCTCGAGCGCGGCGGCGCGATGCAGGCCGCGGGTGATGCACGCCAGGATCTGCGCGATGTCGATGGTGCCGAAGTTGCGGGTGAATTCGGTGAGGTTGGTGGCGGCGGTGCGCTGTTGCAGCGTGCTGGCCAGTTGCCTGCCGTAATCGATGAGTGTGCGCACGAGGCCGAGGAGGCGCCCGGGATGGTTGGGTGGGACGGTGGTGGCGGGCAGGGCGGTCACGAACGAAACAAGAACACAGAGCCTTGGCGGTGTCAAGGAATATTTTCCAGAGCCGTGCGTTGGGCTGCTCCCGACTGCCGCGCCCGAAGCTGGTCCCCGAAGGTGGTCAATGCCAGCGGACACGAGCCGCCATCGGCCACATCATCGGCTTGGCGGTCCGCATGCAGATCGATAATTCGGCGTCGCTGGAAATCACGGACGAGCGTGCGATAGCGCTGACCCCGCTTCCAGGTGAAGCCGTCGACAGGTTCATAGCCGCTACGAACGGCGTTGGTTGGATATTCCCTCCGGGCGAATTCCACGCGCACTTCCACGATCTCTACCACGCTCACCTCCACGTGCAGCCGCTATCCAACGATCACGGTCCAAACCAGAGAGGAGGGAATTATGCCGCTGATCCAAGTGAACCTGATTGAGGAGGTCTTCACCCCCGAGCAAAAGCGTCAGATCATCAAGAAGCTCACAGACGCGATGGTCGAGGTCGAAGGCGAGGCGATGCGCGGCGTCACCTGGGTAACCATCCAGGAGGTGCGCAGCGGCGAGTGGGGGATCGGCGGCCAGCCGCTGACCACGGCCGACGTGAAGGCGCTCGCGGCTGGCAAAGCGGCCGCGTGAGACTGTGATAGAGGCATGGCTCGATTGGGGTCGGTGTTAGGGTTAGTGTGCTTCACCCCATCGCGCCGTGCCCTGCCGCTCCGCAACGGCGCCTGCCCAACCGAATCGAGAGGAGCGCCGGGCGGAAATGACTGCGCAGCTCAGGGAGGCCGGCTACGCCGATATCCGCATGGTGTCGGACGCGGCGAACACGATGCCGATCTTCGTTGCACGCAAAGCTTGGAGCATTCGCCGATCAGATGGAATCAGCCGATTAGATGAAGGTGCTGGCGAAGGCAGGCAGCCGGAGCAGGCGAGGCTGCATAGGGCCTGCAAACCATACGCCGCGTCAACCAGATTTAAAGTCACCAGGTTCAAAGCGGATAGAGTGACCATAGCACGGCGCTGGTGCCCGGCGGCCGGTTAGGCGCCTCGATAACTTCATAGACATTCGCGATGACTGTGCGTGCCCATCAGACCACAGCAGAGGGACCAACGCCGATGACCTGCTGGCGTGACTTCGGAACGGCCTGACCATCCACCCGCGTGCCGACGAGTTGCCCAAGGCCGTAGCTGGCCACGCCGATCCGCCAGTCGTCCGCAATCGTCACCGACCGTGGCCGTACGAGGCGATTGTGGCAGGCTGTAGGCCAGAGTCGCGACGATTGGACTGCACGCCAGGCCGCCCTAGAGAAAAGCGACGACACCCTGATCAAGGTCATAGCGCGCGTACACGACCTTCACCTTGCCTTCATGTTCAAGGTGCTCGACGATCTTGCTGCGCGTCGAAATCTTCCGCGCGCCTAGCCTGGCATTTTCGCGCACTGCGTTGTCAACGAAATCGCCCGGCTTGCCGTAGACCGCCTTGGCCGCGGGCACGATCGCGTCGACCATCGGCGCGATGAAGCCTGACAGTTTCGTACGCTTCGCGACAACCTCGCAGGCCGCCTCAACCGCACCGCAACGCTGGTGCCCGAGAACGACGACCAGCGGCGATCCCAGGTGCTCGGCACCGTATTCGATCGTGCCCATAGCCGCCGTGTCGGCCACATTGCCAGCATTTCGCACGACGAACAGCTCGCCCAACCCGACGCCGCCGAAGATCAGCTCAGGTGAAACCCTGCTATCCGAGCAGGTGAGGATCGTTGCCCAGGGAGACTGACCATTTGCCACATCGGCGCGTTGCTTCGCCATATCCACGGCACACAACTCCGGCGCGGTCAGAAATTTCTGATTGCCGGCCTTCAGTTTCGCGAGCGCTTCATCGGCCGTCATCGTCGTGGCGTCGGCGGCGAGGCTGAGCGGCGCGCCCGTACCCAGCAAACCGGCCGCGACAGCGCCCATTGCGACAAACGATAGAACCCTGCGACGGCTTATGTCACACGATCGGCACATCGGTGCGTCCCACACTCTGACGATAGCAGCCTGCGCCGCAGTCTGAGGTCGCGCAAGCCGGAGAAGGTCTGGACCGGGGTTCATTGGAGCGCCGTCGGTTTCGCGCTCTTATGGCTGACCGTACGGCCGGTCTGCGCCCATGACGGTCGCTCTAGCCCACACCTCGCCGTCACCCGAATGCAGACGTTCGGCGGAGGGCGGCGATAGCTACTCAGATGTCTGCTGCGGGTGGGACGCCGGCCGTTCGATGCATAAAGCGGTCAACGCATCAGCGCCAATTCCGACTAACGGGTACGTTTGGTCTTACGGCTTTTGGCCGGTCGATCTCGATCTGATCTCGGCGATGCCGCCGGCAAAATAGAACGATGCGACCGGCAGGTCGTCGTGCTGCCCGTCGAGAATTTCGCCACAGGTGCGCAGCGCTTCCACAAGATTGACCCGCGCACCGGGGCGCTTGGTCCACGGTTCAGCACAGATGAACGGTTGCGCGAAGTAATTGGCCAGCTTGCGAGCGCGTTCGAGGATGCGCGGATCAGCGGGCCGCGCGCCCCACAGCAACGAGAGCGCCTCTCGCGATCGCGCCGCGATCGCCGTGTGCCGCTTGCCGATCGCCCCGGTCTCGATGAGACGCGAGCGCGAACCGCGTACATCGACGCAAGGATAGATCTTTCGCGTCGCCAGTTCGTGCGAAAGGTGGATAACGACATCGACCGGCGCGAGGCCGGCCAGACGTTCCGCCGTCCACGGCCCGTCTTCGGAGCGGAAAAAAAAGGTTTGGACTGCACCGACGGTACCCTCGCTAAAACCCTCCTTCTTCAGCGCCTCCGCATGTGAGAACCCGGGAGCTCGCTCGGCCTCCGCCTGCGGAACCAGAGTGAATAGCGATACCGGTTTGTTGCCGTCGCTGAGCCGTCGCACCAGCTCCTCCATGACCACGAATGCCCCGGCACCGAGTTCGCCAGCGATCGCCACCGTGCCGCCGCTGACGAGTGGACACATCACGTCGATGACTTTGATGCCTGTCTCAATCGGCCGGCCGCCGACGCGCGGTCCGGCAAGCAGGTTGACCGCCCTAGCAAACGCCTCGGGAGTGATCGCTGTTTCGCTATGGTGCAGGCAATCAAGAAGGGTGGCGCCACGCGGCACAGCATCGGTCGGCGAGACCGTTACGCCGCGAACGAGACCGCCCCCGGGGCGCTGGATCACCTGGATCGGAACGACGCGCCGGTTGGCTTCGTCGCTGAGCGCCAGCTCGGCGAGCAGATCAGGAGGCGATTCCGGATTGAACAGGGCTTCGACCACGTTGCCGCGGGCCTCGATAAGGCGTCCGATCCGGTTGGCAAAATCGTCGGGCAGGCCATGCGTTCGCAGAGTCTCGCTTACCATCGTCAGCATCCTTTTCTTAAGTCTGGATCGAGCCATGTGCAGGCGGTTATTCACCGTCGTCGGCGATAGGCCGAGAAAGAGTGCAATGTCCTGGTGCGAGCACTCGTGCAGGTAGAACAGCGTCGCCGGTTCGCGCAGAGCAGCTGGCAATTCGGCGATCGCCGCCAGCGCCGCCACTACATGGTGGCGATGTTCCAGGTGCTCATCCGCGGCGGATTGCTCGCTCGCCACTGCCTCCGCCGCCTCCAGGGGGAGGGCCTGCAAGTGCTTCCGCCTCACCGCGCGCAAGGCGTGATGTCGGACGATCCCGCGCAGCCAGCCCGGGAATGCAGTCGGCTCGGCGAGAGTGGGCAAGCCGGTCCAGGCGGCGAGGAAGGCTTCCTGCACCACGTCTTCGGCCTGGTGGAAATCGCCGACCACCGCCAGCGCCGAGCCAAAGGCAAAGTGCTGGAAGCGCTTCGTCAACTCGACAAAGCCGGCAAGGTCGCCTTGAGCCGCACGGCGGACGATATTTTCGAGATGATCCATCGCCGCTCCTTTCCCCCTTAAAGTGCCAGAAGAGGGATACGATCTTTGGCGTCTCGGGAAATTTTTTTTAACATCACGGAGCCGATCCGCGAATGCTCGCAGGTCAGGCTGCCGGCGTGAATGTCCGCTCTGGCATGCGAGCTACCGATCCACCATTCCGGGTTCCGGCCAGATCGAGCCGCCAGTCGAATGTCCGGTTTTGGTCTCGCCGTCCGGAGCAGACCGTCGGCTTCCCACCCCAAGCTTTCGTCACGATGCATCTCATTCCGGAACCGTCCAGAGAGAGCACTCAGGCGATCGGGTTGCAGCCTGTGCGTGGTCACCGCACTCCATCGCGCAGGCCCGAGAGATATGCGCCGGCGGTCACCGGCAGATGGTGCTGTTGCGCTCATCTGCGTCCGACCGTCCTCGCGAACGGGTGTTAGCCGCTCTGCCAACAGACCGGTGGGAAACACCCCGGCGACGTGCGCGCGCAAACCCGACCAACGACGATAGCATGATCGTCGCGCGGCAGAATTTCAGTGACCTCGCAATCGAAAGCAGCGAGAGAATTCTCGAGGACGGGTGTTTCGGTGAGCATGGTGGTCCATTGGTTCCCGGCATTTCGCATGTTTCTTCCAACTCGTGGCAACGGTGGCGACGCGGTTGATCCGTTGTTGGCAGGGAACAACGGAAGGGTTAGGGTGCCCCTCACTCTCGAGGGTCATCGCTGACCTCCCGCGTACAGACAGGGGCAATCCAATGAAACTGCTTGGAGCAATGTTCGGCGCGACGCTTGCCGTGCTGGCGACGGGTGCCGGGCTTCATGCCCAGGCGCCAGCACCGAACATCATCGTGATCATGGGCGATGACATCGGCTGGGCGAATATCGGTGTCTACAATCAAGGCGTGATGTCCGGCCGAACGCCCAATCTCGACCGACTGGCCAACGAGGGCATGCGCTTCACCGACTATTATGCCGAGGCAAGCTGCACGGCGGGGCGGGCAAACTTCATCACCGGTGAACTGCCGATCCGAACCGGCCTGACGACGGTCGGGCAGGCGGGATCGCCGTTGGGCATTCCGGACCAGGCGGTGACGATTGCCCAGGTCCTCAAATCGATGGGCTACGCGACCGGCCAGTTCGGCAAGAACCATCTCGGCGACCTCAACAGATTCCTGCCGACGGTGCACGGGTTCGACGAGTTCTTCGGCTACCTCTACCACCTCGACGCGATGGAGGATCCGTCGCATCGCAACTACCCGCAGGCGCTGAAGGACGTGGTCGGTCCGCGCAACATGGTCCATTCATGGGCCACGGATCGCGACGATCCCACCGAGCAGCCGCGCTGGGGCAAGATCGGCAGGCAGCGGATCGAGGACGCCGGCACGCTCTATCCCAAGCGGATGGAGACGGTCGATGACGAGATCCTCGACACCACGCTGAAGTTCATCGACAAGGCGCGCGGCGACAAGAAGCCGTTCTTCGTCTGGCTCAACCCGACGCGCATGCATGTCGTGACGCATCTGTCCGAGAAGTACGAGTCGATGCGCAACTCGGAGAATGGCTGGAGCGTGCAGGAAGCCGGCATGGCGCAGCTCGATGATATCGTCGGCTCGGTGATGGCGTATCTCAAGACCAACGGGCTCGACGACAACACGATCGTCGTGTTCACCACCGACAACGGCGCCGAGAACTTCACCTGGCCGGACGGCGGGCAGACGCCGTTCGCCGGCGGCAAAGGCACCGGCCTCGAAGGCGGCTTCCGGGTACCGGCGATGGTGCGCTGGCCCGGCAAGGTGCCGCCCGGCAAGGTGGAGAACGGCATCGTATCGGGGCTTGATTGGTTTCCGACCCTGGTGGCCGCGGCCGGCGATCCGAACGTGGTGAGCGAGTTGCTGGCCGGTAAGACGATCGGTGACACGACCTTCAAGGTGCATCTCGACGGCTACAATCAGCTCGACATGATCACCGGCAAGGCGCCCTCGGCACGCCACGAGATCTTCTACCTCACGGAAACGACGTTGGCCGCGGTGCGGATCGACGACTTCAAGTACCGGTTCACCGACCAGCCGGGCGGCTGGCTCGGCGCCACCGAGAAGGTCGACTGGCCGATCCTGGTCAATCTGCGCCTCGATCCGTACGAGCGCACCGGCATGTTCAACGGCAAGGACAACGGCTCGATCGCCTATTACAACTGGTTCGCCTACGAGTTCTGGCGTTTCGTGTTCGTCCAGCAGGAAGTGGGGAAGGCGGCCCAGAGCCTGATCGAGTTCCCGCCGATGCAGGCAGCCGCCAGCTTCAACATGTCCGCCGTCAAGGCGGCGATCGACAAGGCGATCGCAGAACGCGCGATGGGCAAGTAGCCAGCCTCGCTCCGCCGATGAGCGTCGGGCGGAGCAGCGCCGCGCGAGTTCACCAGACGGCAGGTGCGAGTGATTCCGTCATGGCCGGTCATCCACGTCTTTCCGGCCCGCTGCAACGAAAGACGTGGATGGGGGGCAAGTCCCGCCATGACGGGGTCGCTCCTCGCCATGCGGCAAGGGTCAATGGCCCGCCGGCACCGCGCCTCCCAGCTTGACCTTCCGCAGGGCGAGCGCGAGCGGCACCGCCGCAAGCGAGATCAGCATCAGGACCCAGAAAGCATCCATGTAGGCCAGGAAGGACGCCTGCGTCTGCACCTGCTGTCCAATCCAGGCGATGGCCTGCTGGTGCGCCTGGATCAGTGAGCTGCCTTGTTCGGCAAAATAGTGCGTCACCCGCTGCAGCGTCTCTTGATACTGCACGCTCGACGGGATCGCGTGCTCGATGAGCCGGCTCTGATGGAACTGCTCGCGATGCGCCAGCACGTTGGCAAAGACCGAGATGCCGATCGACCCTCCGGTGTTGCGCGCCACGTTGAGCAGCGCCGAGGCCTGGTCGGTCTTGTTGGACGGAAGGCCGTCGTAGGATGCGGCGATGATCGGCAGGAAGATCAGCGGCAGTCCCACGCCGAGCAGCATCCGCGACCGCGCGAAGAACCAAAAGTCGAGATCGGCATACACGGTGGTCAGGTCGTACATGGAGAGCGCGATGATCACCCCGCCGGCGACGATGAGGTATTTTGGCTGGACCTTGGTCGCGATGCGGCCGACGACGAACATCATCGCCATGGTGACGAGGCCGCCCGGCGAGAGCACGAGGCCGGCCCAGGTCGCCGTATAGCCGAAATTCGCCTGCACCAGTTGGGGCAGCGACTGCGTGGTGCCCAACAGGATGGCTCCGGTTGCCAACATCACCAGGAAGCAGGCGCCGAACTGCCGGGTTGCCACCATCCGCAGGTCGATCATCGGGTCGCGGCGGCTGATCTCCCACGGAATCATCAGCACGAAGGCCAGCGCGCAGACCGCAGTGACCGTGACGATGAATGATGAGGCGAACCAGTCGTCTTCGAGCCCTCGGTCGAGCGCGACTTCGAGCGTGCCCAGGAAAGTGGCGACCAGCGCGAAGCCGATGAGATCGAACCCGCCACCTTGCTGCCGCGCGCGCCGGCGCTCGGCGACTGCGGCGTCGGACTCCCGCAGGACCAGCCCGATCACGGCGATGGTGAAAAGGCCAACCGGGGCGTTGATCAGGAAGCACCAGTGCCAGGAAAGATTGTCGGACAACCAGCCGCCCAGCGTCGGCCCGACCACCGGGGCCACAACCACCGCGACACCGAACAGCGCGAAGCCCTGTCCGCGCTTCTGCGGCGGGAAGGCATCCGCCAGGATCGACTGCGCGACCGGCACCATGCCGCCGCCGGCGAAGCCCTGCAGGACGCGGAACAGCAGCAGCGAGTCCAGGCTCCATGCCATTGCGCAGAGCACGGAGCTCACGCTGAACAGTGCCAGGCAGAGCAGGAAAAATGTTTTGCGGCCGAGCAACCTGGCGAGAAAGCTGCTGGCCGTGAGGATGATGGCGTTGGCGACCAGGTAGGTCGTCACCACCCAGGACGCTTCATCCTCGCTCACTCCCATGCCGCCGGCGATATACGGCAGCGCGACGTTTGCAATGGTGGTGTCGAGAACCTCCATGAAGGAAGCCAGCGCCACCAGCACGGCAATCAGCCACGGGTTGGTGCTTGCGCCGTTTGCGGCAGGGGAAGCGCCCGTCCTGGTCACGGCAGCGCTCACAGCCACCGTAGCAGCCGCTCGTAGAGCGACGGGGTCGGATCGGTTCGCACGGTCGGCTCCACCGACATGCCAGGGCCGAGGGCAACATCGGCCGGGGGATTGTCGATGACGATCTTCACCGGCACGCGCTGGACGATCTTGACGTAGTTGCCGGTGGCATTCTCCGCTGGCAGCAGCGAGAACGCCGTGCCCGATCCGGGCTGGACGCTGTCGACGTGTCCGTGGACCGCGCGTTCCGGATAGGCGTCGATGTGCAGGATGACCGGCTGCCCGGGCCGCATGGCGTCGAGCTGGGTTTCCTTGAAGTTCGCGGCGACCCAGATCTCGTCCGGCACGAACATGGTGAGGTTGGTGCCGGGCTGCGCGTATTGCCCGACTGCAGCCGAGAGGTTCACGACGCGTCCGGGCTGGGCGGCGATGACGGTCGTGTAGGACAGGTTGAGCTCGGCCTGGTCGCGCTGGGCAGCCGCCTGCGCGAGATTTGCCTCCGCGCTGCTGTGCTGCGCCTTGAGCGCGGCGAGCTGACGCGTTGTGGCAACGAGCGTTGCCTGCGCAGTCTTCAGCGCCGCCTTCTGCTGCTGAAGCTGCGACCCGTACTGCTGGGCATCCTGCACGGAGCCCCAGCCGTCGTGGGCCAAGGTCCCGTAGCGGGACGCCTGCTGTTGCGCAAATGTCAGGCTGGCCTGCGCCTGCTCCACCTGCGCCTCGTTTTCCCCCACCTGTGCCTGCTGCACGGCGGTTTGGGCGTCGATGTTCTCGATGCTGGCCTGCGCGGCGGACACTTGCGCCTGGGTCTGGGCGAGCGCTGCCCGATAATCGCGATCGTCGATGCGAGCGATCACATCGCCGGCGGACACGTGCTGATTGTCGGTGACCGGTACGGCGACGACGTAGCCGGACACCTTGGGGGCGATGGCATATTGGCGCGCGGCGATGAAGGCGTCGTCGGTCGTCACGTAATGCCGGGCGTCGTCCCAGTATAGATAGCCACCGGCCGCAAGCAGCGCGAGAACGATTCCGGCGAAAGGCACCGCGAACGGATGCCGCCGCAGAAGGCCGCGGCGTTGGTCTGCCTTGGGCTGTGGGTTCCCCGTTGCGTCGCGCCGGAACGAGGCAGGGATCTCGCTTCCATCCGGCAGCAAGAGCTGCGGCGCGGCGGCTTTCGCCGACCTCGCATGCCCGGGGAGAACCGGATCGGTGCGCGGCTCCGACACTTCTCGGAACTCGTGAAGCCCGACAGCCTGCTCGCTGTCTTCTAGTGTCATGACGTACGACCCTTGGTATCGGTTAGGTGCCGTACAAAATAAGTTAGGAGCCTTACGGATCAACCTTGATCGCGGCGACGTGACGGCTGGATGCTGGCAGGAGTGAAAGCGTTGACAATCAAACGGTTAGCCACCATACTGATTTTGCCAGGCGCCTCGCAGATCCATTGGAAACGGCCGATGACAGCCAAAACGCGGCCCCGACTCCCTCCGGCCCCGCCGCCGGCGATCATGGAGGAGCTCCGCAGGCGCCTCCCACGGCGGGAGATGTTGGCGGTGGAAACCGTGTTCGCGTTGCGCGCCACCGCGCAACAAGTGGACAACGTCATCACCGAATGGCTTGCCGGTACGGCGGGATCGCCGGCGCGCTACCTGATCCTCATGCTGCTATCGGCGGCGAGGGGGAGCGGCGTCTCGCATAAGGAAATCGGTGCGGCGCTGGGCGTGACCCGCGCGACCGTTTCCGGATTGATGGCGGCTCTCGAACGCGAAGGCTTCGTGAAATCCTCGGTGGACCGCGACGATCGCCGACAGCTCCTGGCAACCTTGACCTCCAAGGGCGAGGCGGTCATCGGCAAGGCCGTCGCGGCGAATACCTCTCGATTGCGCGCGGCGTCTGCATCCTTTTCGCCGACCGAGCTGTCGACCTTGATGGCGCTGCTGCTGCGTGTCCGCGAAGGCTTTGCGGCGAACGCAAGTGCCAGCGGGACGTAACGAAGACGGTGCCGGCATTGACGGGCGCCGGCTGCCTCCCTGATCCCCCGGCATTCCCTCCCACCTGCCGATCCGCCTATCGTGCGGTCCAACCAGAGATACCCGGGACCAAGCGACATGGACACATCACATCGCCCGCTGCGCAGCTTCCTGTTTGCGCCGGGCAATCATGCGCGCCGCGTCGAAAAGGCGCTGTCGCTCGACGCCGATGCAGTGATCCTCGACCTCGAGGATGCCGTCGCGATCGCCGAGAAACCCGCCGCCCGCACGTTCGTCGCGGCAGCCCTCGAACGGCCCCGCAGCGCGCTGCTCTACGTCCGGGTCAACGCCGTCGACACCGGGTTCTGCTACGGCGACCTGACAACGGTCGTGCAGCCCGGCCTGGACGGCATCATCCTGCCGAAGGTGGAAAGCGCCGCCGGCCTCGCCACCATCGACTGGCTGATGGCGCAGTTGGAACGCGACCGCGGACTGCCGCACGGCGCCATCGACCTGGTCCCGATCACCGAGACCGCGCGCGGCGTGCAGCACATTGACGCGATCCTCGCCGCGGGCACGCGCGTCCGCCGCGTTGCCTTCGGCGCCGGCGACTTCACGCTCGACGTCGCCATGACGTGGAGCCGCAGCGAAACGGAACTTGCCCACGCCCGGTCGGTCATCGTCACCGCATCGCGCGCCGCCGGCATCGACGCGCCGCTCGACACGGTGTGGGTGGACCTGACCGATCCGGACGGCCTGGAGGCGTCCGCGCGCACGGCATTGGCCTGCGGCTTCCAGGGCAAGATGTGCATCCATCCCGACCAGATCGCCGTGGTGAACCGCGTGTTCACGCCAACCGACGCCGAGATCGCGTTCGCCGACCGGGTCGCCGCCGCATTTGCCAAGGCCGAAGCCGAGGGCAGCGCGGCCATCCAGCTCGACGGCAAGTTCATCGACTATCCCATCGTCTATCGCGCGCAACGCGTGTTGCAGAAGGCCGCCGCGATCCGCGCACGGGAGGCACGCCGATGACGGACAGAACCGCCGGACCGCTCGACGGGATCAAAGTGCTCGACCTGTGCAGCTATCTCGCCGGGCCGTATGGCTGCACGCTGCTGGCTGACTTTGGCGCCGATGTGGTCAAGATCGAATCACCGCAAGGCGACATGCTGCGACAGTTTCCGTCGAGCCTGGCGGGCGAGAGCCGGTTCTTTCTCGGCACCAACCGCGGCAAGCGCGCGCTGGCGCTCGATTTGAAACAGCCGGAAGGGCTGGCTGTCCTGCACCGCATGGTGGCGAGTGCCGATGTGCTGGTGGAGAATTTCCGTCCCTCGGTGCCGGCGCGTCTCGGCATCGAATATCCGCGGTTGCGCGCGATCAATCCGCGGCTGATCTACGCCGGGCTGACCGGCTACGGCGACGCGGGACCGCTCAGCGAGAAGGGCGGCTTCGACCAGGTGCTGCAATGCCTGAGCGGCATGGCCGCATTCCAGGGCGGGGGCGCCGACAAGCCTCAACTGGTGCTGGGCTCGGTGCTGGACTACTTCACCTCGGCGCTGCTCGCCTATGGCGTTGCTGCGGCACTGTTCCAGCGCGAGCGCAGCGGGCGCGGACAGTATCTCAGCCTGTCGCTGTTGCGCAGCGCGCTGACGATACAGGCCGGCCGGTTTGTGTGGGCCGAGACCGAAGGCCGCGATGTCGCGCGCGAGTCCGGCACCGGCGGGCTGACCGGCATCCATCCGACCAAGAGCGGCATGCTGTATGTGTCGCTGCATTCGAACCATTTCTTCGCGGCATTCTGCCAACTGATCGGGCGGCCGGAGCTGGCGAACGATCCGCGTTGCGCGACGATGCGCAGCCGCGCCGAGCATGCCGCCGGGTTGCTGCCGGAAGTGCGTGCGGCGCTCGCCGGGCGTACCGCGCTGGAATGGGTGGAGATGTTCGGCGAACAGGTGCCGTGTGCGGCAGTGCGGCCGATCGAGGACATGTTCGACCATCCGCAGGTGGTTGCGGAAGGGCTGGTGACGACACTCGACCATCCGGAAGTGGGCCGTTATCGGACGATGACGAAGCCGGTGCAGTTCTCCGACACGCCTGGGCCGGCGCCGACTGCGTCACCGACCTTCGGCCAGCACAGCGGGGAGGTGCTGGCGGGGTACGGGTACTCGGCTGCGCAGATCGCTGCGTTGCGCGAGCGCGGCGTGGTACGGTGAGAGCGGACCGCTGCTGATCGACAGCGCAGGGAACACCGCTGTCCGGTCGTGAACCCGGTCTCGGAACGCCCCTCAAGCCGGCACCTTCGTTGTCAGATCGATCCGGTCCGGTTCCTGCGCGTGCACAAGCTGCGGCGGCCGATGGGTTGCGGCTCGCCGCGGCGTTGGTTGCCGCGGACGGCCGTCCCGCATCCCTTCAGGTGGTGACGCTGGACGAGCGCGTTGCCGAGGCGGCGCGGAAGGAGGGGGTTTGCCTTGATCGCCATTGTGGCAGAATGATCCAGCCGCACGATCGCTCCGAGGCCGCAGGATGCTGACGGACCGTTACGAACTCCCCCTCTCCACCACCTCCCCTGCAGCGCGGGACGCCTACGTCCAGGGCGCCAATAGCAAACTCACCATGTATCCCGGCGCGATCGAGGCGTTCGATCGCGCCATCGAAGCCGATCCCGCATTTGCCGTGCCGCATGCCGCTCGGGCCCACGCGTTGCTGGAGCGCGGCGACGCCGCGGCGGCGCGGGAGGCGATGGCAGCGGCCAATGCACGCGCCGCCGGCCTGACCGCGCGCGAAGCGAGCCACATCGCGTATTTCGGCCACCTCGTGGCGGGTGACGCCGAGGCCGCACTCGCCGCGTTGCCCGCGCACCTGGATGCCTGGCCGCGCGATGTTCTGGTACTCGGCACCACCGCGTTCACCAACGGCCTGATCGGCGGCTCGGGCCGCGCCGGCCAGAAGCGAACGCTGCTTGCCCTGCTGGACAAACTCGCACCGCACTACGGCGAGGACGACTGGTGGTTCACCGCGCATCACGGCATGGCGCTGTCGGAGAACGGCCAGCACGACGCCGCCCGGCCGTTGATCGAGAAATCCCGGGCGCAGAATCCGGCCAACCCGTGGGCGGCGCACGCCACAGCGCATCTCGCCTACGAAACGGGCGATCCGTCCGCGGCCTGTGCTTTCCTGGCGTCGTGGCTGACCGGGTACCCGCGCGACGGCGCGCTCTACAGCCATCTGAGCTGGCATCTCGCACTCGGCCACCTCGAGGCCGGTGATGCAGCGACGGCGTCCCGGCTGTTCCGCGACGCCTTCGCGCCCGAGGTGCACAGCGGACCGCCGCGCGGCAAGCTCAATGATGCGGTGTCGTTCCTGTGGCGCTGGGAACTCGCCGGCCATCCGCGTGATGCGGCATCCTGGCGCACCATGCACGATTTCGCCAACCGCGCATTCCCGCGCGCCGGCACAGCGTTCTCCGACATGCACATCGCGCTCGCGCTGGCCGTCGCGGGCGATGACGCGGCGCTCGCAGTGCGCGCGGATCAGGTCGGCGAACTCGCACGAGCGCAACGTTATCCGTCCGGTGCCTGCGTGCCGGCGGTGTCGCGTGGCTTCGCCGCGTTCGAACGCGGGGATTACGCCGCCGCGATCGATGCGCTGGAACCGGTTGCCGACGAACTCGAACGCATCGGCGGCAGCCATGCGCAGCTCGACCTGGTGCGGTTCACGCTGCTGAAGGCCTATCTCGGCGCGGCTCGCCCGGACGATGCGCACCGACTGCTGAGCCAGCGGGGGCGCCCTGTCTCGGCTTATCCCGTCGCCAGCCCCGTTCTCAGCCCCGTGGCCGCGCACTGACGGGCACACCGGCTGCGCACCTTTGCGGCCGGCGGGTTGATACCTAATTCCAATCGACGCGGGCGCTATGCTTCGCCAGAACCGCCAAGTGGCTCGGAGGCAGGGCAATGACGCAGGCTTACGACATCATCGAGCACCACTATGACGTGGTGATTGTCGGTGCCGGCGGCGCCGGGATGCGCGCCGCCCTGGGAATGGCGTCCTCGGGTTTGAAGACGGCCTGCGTCACCAAAGTGTTCCCGACCCGCAGCCATACCGTGGCCGCACAGGGCGGCATGGCAGCTGCGCTCGGCAACATGGGCGACGGCGACAACTGGCGTTATCACATGTACGACACGGTGAAGGGTTCCGACTGGCTCGGCGACCAGGACGCCATCGAATACATGTGCCGCGAGGCGGTGCCGGCAGTGCTGGAACTTGAGCACTACGGCGTGCCATTCTCGCGCACCGAGGCAGGCCGGATCTATCAGCGTCCGTTCGGTGGCCAGACCATCGAATACGGGAAGAAGATGGCGCAGCGCACCTGTGCCGCGGCCGACCGGACGGGCCACGCCATCCTGCACACGCTGTACCAACAGTGCCTGAAGCACAACACCGAGTTCTTCATCGAATACATCGCACTCGACCTGCTGATGGACGAGGGCGGGGTATGCCGCGGCATGCTGGCGTGGAACATGGAGGACGGGTCGCTGCACCGCTTCCGTGCGCATCGCACGGTGTTGGCGACCGGCGGCTACGGCCGGGTGTATTTCTCCACGACCGCCGCCCACACTTGCACCGGTGATGGCAACGCCATGGTGCTGCGCGCCGGATTGCCGCTCGAGGATATGGAATTCACCCAGTTCCATCCCACCGGGATCTACGGTTCCGGCTGCCTGATAACCGAAGGTGCGCGCGGCGAGGGCGGCTATCTCACCAACTCGGACGGTGAGCGCTTCATGGAGCGCTACGCACCGAGCGCCAAGGACCTGGCGGGGCGCGATGTCGTCTGTCGCGCGATGACCATCGAGATCAACGAGGGCCGCGGCTGCGGGCCGCACAACGACTACATCCTGCTGCACCTGGAACACCTGGGCGCCGAGTTGCTGCATCTGCGGCTGCCCGGGATCAGCGAAACTGCCAGGATCTTCGCAGGCGTCGACGTGACGCGCGAACCGATCCCGGTGTTGCCGACCGTGCACTACAACATGGGCGGCGTGCCGACCAACCTGCATGGCGAGGTCACCACCTTGCGCGACGGCGACCCGGAAGCAGTCGTCGCAGGCCTGATGGCCATCGGCGAGGCGGCGTGCGTCTCGGTGCATGGCGCCAACCGGCTAGGTTCCAACTCGCTGCTCGACATCGTGGTGTTCGGACGGGCAGCCGCATTCCGCGCCATCGAGACGCTGCGGCCAGGCGAGGGCCACTCCGCGCTGCCCGGCATGGTGACCGATCGCGCGATCGACCGGCTGGACCGCATCAGGTGGTCGCGCGGCTCAGCGGGCGCCGGCACGATCCGCCAGGCGATGCAACGGACCATGCAGCGCCACTGTGCGGTGTTCCGCGATGGCCCGCTGCTGGACAAGGGCGTGAGCACGCTCGATCGCGCCCTGGCGATGATGCGCGACGATCTTGGCGTTGCCGACCATTCGATGATCTTCAATACCGACCTGGTCGAAACGCTGGAGCTCGACAACATGCTGGCCCAGGCGAGCGTCAGCATTCACTCCGCCATCGGGCGGACCGAAAGCCGCGGCGCACATGCGCGCGACGACTATCCGAAGCGGGACGACGAGAACTGGCTGAAGCACACGCTCGCCTGGTGCGATGACGAGGGCCGCGTTCGCCTGGATTACCGGCCGGTGCATTTGCAGCCGCTGTCGAATGAGGTGGCCTCGATCCCGCCGAAGGAGCGGGTGTACTGAGCCGCCGTCGTTCCGGGTGGCGCCTATGCCGGTTTGTCCAGCGGCGCGCCGAAGATCGCACGCTGGTAGGCGGCCAGCAGTACCGGCTCCTCGATGGATCCATGGTGGTGCAGCTGCCGCCAGACGCCATTCGTCCTGATGAACCAGCGCGTCGAGCGGAAGCGAAGATCGAGCCGCACGGTGGGTGTCTTGCAGGAACCCTTCTCGCGCCCGACGACTAGAGATGCCAATCGCTGCCGCCCTGGCTGGTGAAGTCGTGGAATGCGACCCGCACGGTCGCCGATCCGTTGAACAGCCTGGCATATCCGTCGCGGATTGCCGGCCACCCGCGCCGTATGCCGCCGATGGGATTGTCCATGCTCGGTACATCGCCGTCAGCCCAGTTGGCGGCCAGTGCATCGAGATCCCTGGCGTTGAACGCCCGGTAGAAACCGATCACCGCGTCGAGGGGATTGCCATCGCCGGCTGGTGCTTCAGCACCGGTGATCTCGGTTGGATGCGATGACATGCGATATCGTCCCTCGGTCTGAGATGCACACCTGATACCAAGCCATTCCGTCATGGTCAGCCCCGCCATGACGGTATTGGGTCGCGGTCACTGGGAGTCGGTATGATTGAACCTTCGGCAGCAATCGCGCCTGCCCGATTGCGCGATTTTGGTACAATCCTGCGGCAAAATTTCCGCCCCGCCATTTCAATCGTATGGAAGAAAATTGTCGTGGATACTGAATAGAAAATTGCTGCCAGTATTGGCATATCGACCGATGTCGGCAATCGTCATCGATATGGCACCGGCACGCGCGACAAGGAGATCGCAATGGCTCGCACACATCAGCCAGGCCAGGCCAATTTCCGCTCCGTGCTGCCGGAAGACATCGACTGGAAGCCGTTTGCGGCGTTTCCGCCGTCGGTCCGCCTCGCGGTCATCGTCGGCAAGCCATCGCAGCCCGGCCTGTATGTGATCAGGGTCAAGGTACCGCACGGCGTGATGCTGATGCCCCACAAGCACCCGGAAGATCGCGTCTATACCGTCATGTCCGGGATTTTCTACATTGGCCTGGGTGAGCAGTTCGACGGTGAGAAGGTGCAGGCATTTCCGGCCGGCAGCGTCATCGTCCTGCCCGGCGATATCTACCACTTCCATTGGGCGAAATCCGGCGAGTACGTCACGCAGGTGACGGCGATCGGGCCGCTCGGCCTGGAATACGAGGATGCGCACGACGATCCGCGGAGCAAGCACGCGTAGATGCGTCAGAGCAGTGGCGCGATGGCGGGCGAACGAGATTCGGAGACGCTGATGATCATCGCCGCGACGCGTGCCGGTTGTCGGTTGCTTGCCGCCAGACACAGGGGGATTTTGCCATGGCCGACGCGCAGAAAGTGGCTGTCATCACCGGCGCCTCGCAGGGTATCGGCGCGGCTCTGGTCAAGGCGTACCGCGACCGCAACTACCGGGTGGTCGCAACCGCGCGTTCCATCGGGGCCTCGCCCGATGACGACATCCTTGCGGTGCCCGGCGACATTGCCGATCGCAGGACGGCCGAGCGTGCCATCTCCGAAGGCATGGCCCGGTTCGGCCGCATCGATACCCTCGTGAACAATGCCGGCATCTTCATCGCCAAGCCGTTCACCCAGTACACCGAGGCCGACTATGCGGCGATCCTCGGCGTCAACCTCGCCGGCTTCTTCCACGCCACGCAACTCGCCATCGCGGCGATGGAGCAGCAGGGCAGTGGCCATGTGGTGCAGGTCTCCACCAGCCTGGTGGACCACGCGAGCACTGCCGTGCCGTCGGTGCTCGCATCGTTGACCAAGGGCGGCCTGAACGCTGCAACCAGATCGCTGGCGATCGAGTATGCCGGGCGCGGAATCCGGGTGAATGCGGTCGCGCTTGGGGTCATCAAGTCGCCGATGCATCCGGTCGAGGCGCATCCTGAACTCGACCGCCTGCACCCGGTCGGCCATATGGGTGAGATCTCCGATGTCGTGGACGCCATCCTGTACCTGGAGTCGGCCGGGTTCGTGACCGGCGAGATCCTGCATGTCGACGGCGGGCAGAGCGCGGGCCACTGAAACCGCGCGCCGGATCCCGTGCCTGCCTCAACATGTCGTGCTGACGCTCGATAGGCTAGAGTCGCCGCCCAATCTCGTGGATGGCACGATATGGCAAATTCTCCGACACGGACCGCGCAGGTCCTGAATGCACCCCCTCGGCGGCAGGCTCAGCCGCCGGGGCCGTGCGCGATGGTGATCTTCGGCGCCGGCGGCGACCTGACCCGGCGGCTGCTGATCCCCGCGCTGTACAATCTTGCGAATACCGGATTGCTCCCCGAGCATTTCGCTATCATCGGCGTGGATCTCGCGGATCGCAGCCTCGACGACTGGCGGAACAGCCTGCACGACATGCTGCAGAGCTTCGTCGGCAACCCCAGCAGCGAGAGCCGCATTCCGGCGCTCGACGAAGCGTCATGGCAGCGCCTGGCCGGCCGCATGTCCTATGTGCAGGGCGACATGAGCGACCGCGGCCTGTACGAGACGCTGCAATTGCATCTGCGGGACGTTGCGCGCGACCAGCAGACCGGCGGCAACTGCCTGTTCTACCTGGCGGTGGCCGACCGCTTCTTCGGTCCCGTGGTGGAACAACTCGGCCATGCCGGACTGCTCGACGAAGAGCTGCAGGATGACAAGCCGCAGCGCTGGCGCCGCGTGGTCATCGAGAAGCCGTTCGGCCACAGCCTGCCATCGGCACGCGACCTCAACACGCGCATCCGCCGTGAACTGCGCGAGAATCAGATCTATCGGATTGACCATTTCCTCGGGAAGGAGACGGTCCAGAACATCATGGCCTTCCGCTTCGCCAACGGCCTGTTCGAGCCGATCTGGAACCGTGACCGGATCGACCACGTGCAGATCACCGTGGCGGAAACCGTCGGCGTCGAGCACCGCGGCAAATTCTACGAGGTGACCGGCGCGCTGCGTGACATGGTGCCGAACCATGTGTTCCAGTTGTTGGCGATGGTGGCGATGGAGCCGCCGGCGGGGTTCGATGCGGAATCGGTGCGCAACCGCAAGGCCGATGTGTTTGCCGCGTTGCGTACCCTGGACGAGGACGATGCGGTACGCGGCCAGTACGGCCCAGGAACCGTGCTGGGTCAGGACGTGGTGGAGTACCGCGCCGAACCCGATGTGGCCGCCGATTCCAATACCGAGACGTTCGCTGCCATGCGCCTGGCGATCGACAACTGGCGCTGGGCCGGCGTGCCGTTCTACCTGCGCACCGGCAAGCGGATGTCGCGCCGCTATACCGAGATCGCCATCCGCTTCAAGCATGCGCCGTATGCGCCGTTCGAGGATACCCATGTCGATAAGCTGCCGCCCAACTGGCTGGTCCTGCAGATCCAGCCGGATGAAGCGATTTCACTGCAGTTCGAGGTGAAGCGGCCGGGGCCGGTGGTGGACCTCGCCGCGGTGCGCATGGAATTCAAATATCGCGACTGGTTTCCGCGCGAGCCGAATGTCGGCTACGAGACGCTGATCTATGACTGCATGATCGGCGACCAGACACTGTTCCAGCGCGCCGACATGGTGGAGGAGACCTGGCGCGTCGTGCAGCCGGTGCTGGATGCCTGGGCGGCAGCGCCGCCGCGCCATTTCCCGAATTACGCCGCGGGCAGCGATGGCCCGCGCGCCGCGGACCAGCTGTTGCAGAAGGAAGGTCGCGCCTGGCGGCCGGTCGGCGGCACCGAGGATCCGCATCCAACGGTTTGACTAACGAGTCCGCGCCGCCATACTCCGGCCAATCGCTGGGGCAGGTGGACAATGGCGCAAAACGGATCGGTACTGTCTCGGCGCAGGGTGTTGCAGGCTTCGGCGGGAGCGCTCGCATGCCCGTTCGTGATACCGGCGCTGGCGGCCGACACCCTGGTGGTCAATGGCTACGGCGCCGAATTCCAGGACATCATCACGCGCACCACCATCGAGCCGTTCCAGAAGAAGTTCGGCGTCCAGGTCACCTACGACAACACCGGCTCCGCGGCGCAGAACTACGCGAAGATCCGTGCCTCCCGTGGCGCGCCGGGCTTCGATGTCGCCGGCGAACTGACCCCGCCCGAACTCATCCTCGGCCAGCGCGAGAAACTGCTGGAGACCGTCACCGAGTCCGAGGTGCCGAACCTGAAATACGTCTGGCAGAAGAGCCGCAGCATCGCCGCGCCGACCGGCGTCGTGCACAGCTACCAGTATCTCGCCCTGCTGTGGAACAAGACGCATCTGGAGAAGCCGGCGTCGTGGGCGAATTACTGGAACCCGGCGCCCGCGTACGGCGACAAGGTCAAAGGCCACCTGATTGCGTTCGAGCCGGCCAACCTGCTGTCGGTGTACGCGCTGATCATGGCGGCGAAGCTGAAAGGCGGCGGCGTGGAGAACATGCAGCCGGCATGGGATCTGCTGCAGGCGCAGAAACCCTGGATCGGCGTCAGCGTCATGGCGTCCGATGCGGCGGCGCCGTATTTCGAGAATGACCAGGTGTGGCTTGCACCTTTCTGGAGCGCCCGGTCCGGCTACTACGTGGCACACAACTATCCGGTGGACTTCACCATCCCGCAGGAGGGCACGATCGGACTGGCAAACTGCGCCGCGGTGCCGGTCGGCGCGGCCAACAAGAAGCTCGCGTTCGAGTTCATCAACTTCCGCCTCGACCCCGAGGTGCAGCATGCGTTCAACCTGGCGTACCGCTCCAGCCCCGGCCGGCCCGACATCACCGACTGGCCCGCGGATTATGCCGCGACGCAAATCGTCACCGAGCAGAAGATGGCCAGCGTGGACTTCCCCGACAGTGCGGTGATCGGCAGCAAGCGCGGCGAATGGACCCGCAAGTGGCAGGAGATCATGAGCTGATGTTGACCGGCGAGTGACGTCCAATCCGTCATGGCTGGGCTTGTCCGGGCCATCTGTGCATCACCGTGTCGCCACCGATGGCCGGGACAAGCCCGGCCGTGACGGATAACAATGTCAGGCCGTCACCGCCTGACCCCCTACCTGCTGATCGCCGTGCCGGCCGCGTTCCTGCTGGTGTTCTTCGTGGTTCCCTCCGTCGTGTTGCTGTCGATGAGCGTGGTGCAATCCGAGGACACCATCCCCACCGGCAACCTCACGCTCGACAACTACGCGACGCTGCTGTCCGGCCGGCTTTACCTCAGCGCGATCCTGCGCAGCTTCGTCGTCGGCATCGCCTCGGGTGTCATCGTGGTGCTGCTGGCCTATCCGCTGGCGTATTTCCTCGTGCGCACCACCAGCCGATGGAAGAACCTGCTCATCGCGCTGTCGCTGGCGCCGCTGCTGGCCAGCGTGATCGTGCGCACCTATGGCTGGTGGGTGGTGCTGAACCGCGAGGGCGCGTTGAACGTCGCGCTCCGTTCGCTTGGCGTGATCGACCAGCCGCTGATCATGCTGCCGTCCACCGTGGCCATCATCATAGGCCTGGCGCACGCATTGCTGCCCTATGGCGTGCTCACCATCATGGCCTCGCTGAACGGGCTCAATCCCAGCCTGGAACGCGCCGCGATGAGCCTCGGCGCCGGACGCACGCGCACCTTCCTGTCCGTCACGTTGCCGCTGACCGCGCCGGGCATCGCCGGCGGCTTCCTGCTGACCTTCGCCATCGCCATGAGCGCCTACGCCACGCCCGCGATCCTCGGCGGTCCGACCACCGAGGTGATGGCCACGATGATCCGCCGCTTCATGCTCGAACTGCTGGACTGGTCGCTCGGGTCGGCGATGGGCGCGATCCTGCTGGCCAGCGCGATGGTCCTGCTGTTGCTCACCAGTACACTCGGCGCAAGGCAGCGCGCGCCGTGATGCTGTCCGGCCGACTGCCTTGGGGAGTGCTCCGGTTCGCGGTCGCCTGCGTCTACCTGTTCATGCTGGGTCCGATCCTGATCACAGCGGCCGTCGCGTTCAATCAGGACAACCGCTCGTACTTTCCGCCACGCGGCTTCTCCTTGCAGTGGTGGGGCGCGGCATTCGGTCCGCAATGGCTGCAGCCGCTGGCGTTCAGCCTGGAACTCGCCGGTCTCGCCGCACTGATCTCGGCCGCCGCCGGCATGCCGCTGGCATTCGCCTTCCAGCGCTACGAGTTCCCCGGCAAGGCACTGATGCGCGCCATCACGCTGGGTCCGCTGATTTTGCCCAGCCTGGTGACGGGCATCGCGCTGTTGCAGTTCCTGTCGTTGATCGGCCTTGGCCGCTGGATGGGATTCTGGGCACTGCTGATCGGCCACGTGGTGATCTGCCTGCCGTTTTCGGTGCGCACCGTTGCGATCAGCCTCGCGGCGATGCCGGGCAATCTCGAACCGGCCGCCGCCAGCCTCGGCGCGACGCCATACGCCGTGCTGCGGCATGTCACGCTGCCGCTGGCTGCGCCGGGCATGTTTGCCGGCATGATCTTCGCATTCATCCACAGCTTCGACGATGTGAACCTGTCGCTGTTCATCGCGCGACCCGGCGAACGGCCGCTGACCGTGACGATCCTGGCGTTCCTCGATTTTGGTTTCGCGCCGACGCTGGCGGCGGTTTCCATCGTCTCGATGCTGATTCCCCTGGCGCTGGTCGCGCTGTTCGGCCGCTTCGTCGGCATCGGCGACTTCCTGTACCAGGAAACCGGCAATGGCTGAGGCCGCCCTGCAACTCTGTGCGCTGACCAAGCGGTTCGGTGCCATGACCGCGGTCGATGCGATCGATCTGTCGGTCGCGCCGGGCGAATTCGTCACGCTGCTCGGCCCCAGCGGCTGCGGCAAGACGACGACGCTGAACATGATCGCCGGCTTCATCGCACCGGACGCCGGCGGCATCAGGCTGCAGGGCAGGGCAGTGGAGGCATTGCCGCCGTTCCGTCGCGATCTCGGTTTGGTGTTCCAGGACTATGCGCTGTTCCCGCACATGACGGTTGCCGAGAATGTCGGCTTCGGACTGCGCATGCGTCGGGTGCCGCGTGGCGAAATGACGCAGCGGGTCGCCGAGGCGCTGGAGCTTGTGCAGTTGAGCGGCCTGGGCGAGCGGCGGCCGTTGCAGCTGTCCGGCGGACAGCGGCAACGCGTGGCGCTGGCACGCGCCCTGGTGATCCGGCCCGCCATGCTCCTGCTGGATGAGCCGCTGTCCAATCTGGACCTGAAGCTGCGCGAGGAAATGCGCGTGGAAATCTCGGCTTTGCAGCGGCGGCTGGGCATCGCGACGGTGTTCGTCACCCACGACCAGGGCGAGGCGCTCACCATGTCGGACCGCGTTGCGGTGATGCGCCAGGGGCACATCGAGCAGATCGGCACGCCCGGCGATATCTACGAACGTCCCGCCACGCGTTTTGTCGCCGGCTTCATCGGCGCTGCCAATGTGATCGATGAGCGGGAAGGGGTCGCGGTGATTCGCCCGGAACGACTGAAACTGAGTGCGCCGGGGCAGCAGCCCTCCGGGGCCAGATCTTGGCCGGTCCAGGTGGAACGTGTGGTATATCTCGGCCCACGTCTCGAATTGCGATTGCGCCGCGCCGATGGCACGCAACTGCTGGCGGACGCGGTCAATGACGGCGGCGCAGGATGGTCCGCCGGCGACAGCGCGGTCGCCTGGGTCCGCCCGGAGGACACATGGCAGATTCCCAGGGCGTGAAGCGGCTCAGGGTCGGGGTGGTCGGGTGCGGGCTGATCGCGCAGGTGATGCATCTGCACTATCTGCGCGAACTCGCTGAACACTACGAGATCGCCGCGCTGTGCGATATCTCCGACGATGTCCGCTCGGCGTGCGCGCGCGATTACGGCGTGCGCTCCACCTGCGCCGACTGGCGCGAGCTGATTGCGCTGGACCTCGACGCAGTGCTGGTGCTCACGCCGGGCAGCCACGCACCGATCGCCATCGCCGCGGCCGATGCGGGAAGACATGTGCTGGTCGAGAAGCCGATGTGCTTCTCGGTGGCCGAGGGCCAGGCGATGATCGGCGCCGCGGAACGCGCGGGGGTTGTGCTGATGGTGGCGTACAACAAGCGCTACGACCCGGCGTATCGCCGGATGCAGGCCGACGCGCGGACCTTGCGCGACCTGCGTCTTGCGCGCGTCACCACGTTGGAATCGCCGTTCCAGCCCTATGTTGCGCATTACCGGTTGCACCGGGCGGCGGCGCCGTCCGCGACACTCGCGGCACGCTTCGAGGCGGACAATGCCGCTCGTGTCACCGCGGCCATCGGCGACGCCGATCCGCTGTCGCGCCGCGCCTATCGCCTCGTCCTGCTCGATTCCATGGTGCATGAGTTCAATGCGGTCCGCGGCATGCTGGGCGAGCCGGATCGGCTCGAATTCGCCGACATCCGCGAACACGGCCTGACCGCGATCCTGCGTTTCGGCGAGACCCAGTGCATCGTCGCCTGGGTCGATCTGCCGGGCATGGCGCGCTACCGGATGGAGTTCGCTTTCTATGCCCTCGATCGCCGGCTGACCTTGTCGTTTCCGTCGCCGTTCCTGCGGAGCATGCCGACTTTGCTGACCACCGAGGCCGGGGAAGCCGATGGACCGTGTGCGACGCGTACTGAGCAGGTCACGTCCTACGCGGAAAGCTTCAGGCAGGAACTGCTGCATTTCCATGATTGCGTCACCGCCGGGCGCGCGCCGCTGACCTCGGGCGCCGATGCGTTGCGCGACATCGCGTTGTGCCAGGCCGTGGTTGCCGCGCATCGCAGCCGCATGCCGATCGACATCCCGACGGCGCTCTGACCATGGCGCAATTCCGCCTCGGCCTGGTCGGCGCCGGACGCATGGGACGCGTGCACATGCGCGCGCTGGCCGCCAGCGACCAGGTTCGCGTCGTGGCGGTCGCTGAACCGTCGGCGGCCGTGCGTGCATCGCTGCATGATGCCGGTGTTGCCGTCCACGCCGACGCAACGGCGATGTTGCATGCCGGCGGACTGGATGGCGCGCTGGTCGCCGCACCGAGTACCATGCACCTTGCCCTGGTGACACAGCTTGCCGGGTCGGGTCTGCCGATCCTGTGCGAGAAGCCGTGCGGCGTCACCGCGGACCAGGCCCGCCTGGCCGCGGCCATCACCGCGCATCGCCAGGTGAAGTTGCAGGTCGCCTATTGGCGCCGCTTCGTGCCGACGCTGCAGCAACTGAAGCAGCGTATCGCCGGCGGCGAACTCGGCGCGCTGTATTTCCTGGCCTGCTACCAATGGGACGGTGAACCGCCGCCGCGCGAATTCCTCGCCGGCAGCGGTGGCATCTTCGTTGACATGGGCGTGCACGAGTTCGACCAGATCCGCTGGCTGAGCGGCCAGGAGTTTGTTCGCATGAGTTCCGCCATTGCGTCGGTCCAGGCTGCCGGGGAAGAGGACAGCGCGCAGGTGCTGTGCACCCTGTCAGGCGGCAGCACCGCATTGGTGTCGCTTGGCAGGCGCTTCCCGCTGGGCGATGTCTGCCGCGTGGAAGCGTTCGGCACGCGCGACGCCGAGGACTGCCGGTTCCTGTGGCCGCCGGACGGCGAGCAGGTGTTCCTGCAGGCGTTGCGAGGCCAGGCGGAGGGATTTGCCGCGTGGGTGCGCGGCGGCCCGGCGCAAGGCGCGAGCGCGGACGATGCGGTGGCGGCGCTGGCGGCGGCGCAACGCAGCATGGTGGTGGGAGACTGACATGGCGGTGGAACTCGGCATCAATCCGATCACCTGGTCGAACGACGACATGCCGGAACTCGGCGGCGACATTCCGCTGGAGACCTGCCTGGCGGAAACCCGCGAGGCGGGCTACGCCGGCACCGAACTGGGCGGCAAGTTCCCGCGCGCGTCGGGTGAATTGAGCCCGATCCTCGCGCGGCATCATTTGAAGCTGGTGTCCGGCTGGTTCGACGGGCGCATCCTCGAGCGCGACGTGGCTGCGGAATTTGCCGCGATCGAGCCGCATCTGACGCTGTTGCGCGATCTGGGATGCAAGGTCGTGGTGTATGCCGACACCTCGGGCAGGCATGGTTTTCCGCCGATCTCGCAGCGGCCCCGGTTGGCGGATGGCGACTGGCCGGCCTATGGCCGCAAGGTAACCGAACTCGCGGAACGCATGGCAGCGTTCGGCGTGCGCATGGCGTTCCATCACCACATGGGCACCATCGTCGAGTCCGATGACGATATCGATCGGTTGATGGCATGCACCGGCGAGGCGGCCGGCCTGCTGTTCGACACCGGCCATTGCCTGTTCGCCGGCGGCGATCCCGCCGCACTGCTGCAACGCCACGTCGCGCGCGTGGTGCACGTTCATTGCAAGGACGTCCGCCCCGCGGTGCTCGAGCGGGCACGGGCGGAGGACATGACATTCATGGGCGCGGTGCTGGAGGGCGTGTTCACCGTCCCCGGCGACGGCTGCATCGCGTTCACGCCGCTGCTGCGCCGTTTGCGCGAGGCGGAGTATCAGGGGTGGCTCGTGGTGGAGGCAGAGCAGGATCCGCGCAAGGCGCATCCGCTGACCTATGCCCGGCTGGGGCATCGTAATTTGACGGCGATGGCGACGGAGGCAGGATTCGAAGTGCGATAGCACCTGGTCATTGCGAGCAGCGTAGCGACGCGGCAATTCCGGTCAGGGCTGTGCGCACAAGGCGTGACCGAGATTGCTTCGTCGCTGCCGCTCCTTGCATGACGTTTAACGAGGAACGTCGCCTTCCAGCGTCGTGCGATGCATCAACCTGGTGTAGCGTTCCTCGTCGAACCCGGTGGCGCAATGCAGTATGCAGCGGTTGTCCCACAGCACCGCATCATGCACGCGCCACTGGTGGCGGTAGACGAAGCGCGGACTTGCGGCGTACTCGAACAACTGTTCGATCAAGGCGCGGCCTTCGTCCGGATCCATGCCTTCGATGTCGCGTGCCCAGCGGCCGATATACAACGCCTTACGGCCGCTGCGCGGATGCGTGCGCACCAGCGGATGGAACACATCCGGCCGGTCGCGCTTCTGCTGTTCGGTCAGCGCCGGCTCATGCGGATAGTGCACGTGGTGCATATCGGCGCGGGAGAACCGCGCGCGTCGTCCGGCGATGCGCCGCTTCGTCGCTTCCGGCAGTGCGTCGTACGCGGCATACATGTCGGCGAACAGGGTGTCGCCGCCTTCGGGCGGGATGATGTGCGCGTAGAGGAATGAACCGGCGTTCGGCAGTCGCTTGTCCTCGCCGTCGCTGTGCCAGCCCATGCCGGCCCGGCGAATCCCCAGCGGCTTGCCGCCCGCTTCCAGGTTGGTCAGCACCATCACTTCAGGATGATCCGGATGGTTGTAGTGCAGTGGCGTCATGATGTGCAGCGGACCGAAGCGGCGGGTGAGGGCGATATGCTGCTGCGGCGTCATCTCCAGGTCGCGGAACACCAGCAGGCTGGCGTCGAACCAGGCCTGCTCGATGCGATGGAACTCCGCATCCGGCAATTCCTGCGACAGATCGAGGCCGATGATTTCGGCGCCGAAGCTGCCCTGGATCGGGCGTATGTCCACGGCGGCAGCGGTCTCGCTCATGGTGGTGGTTCCTCGTTCAACGCGAGACTACCGGAATTGCCTTGCGGTGGGGAGTGCAGCAGGCAGTCAAGCGGTCACAGAGTTTCGCAGAGAAAGATTCTGGCGCTTCGCGCAACCCACATCGTCAGCAGCGGCAGTCTTTGGCGCGAAGGGCCCACAACACCATGTCTCGTTGGTTATGACCGACGTACCACGTCACCGTCATGGCCGGGACAAGCCCGGCCATGACGATTGAGGCGTGATGAGTTGCCAAGCCGAGGATCATCGCCCCGGCGATTGCCCGGCCGCTCGTCTCATCGCATGATCCGCCCATGACCATCCAGATCACCGTTCGCCGCCTGGCACACAACTCGGACCTGCCGCTACCGGCCTATGCCACCGCGGGCGCCGCCGGGATGGACCTGCTGGCTGCCGTCGCGGCGCCGGTCACCATCGAACCGGGTGGGCGCACGCTGATCCCCACCGGCCTCGCCATTGCGCTCCCACCCGGCTACGAGCTGCAGATCCGCCCCCGTTCCGGCCTTGCCCTGCGCCACGGCATCGTGCTCCCCAACGCGCCCGGCACGATCGACGAAGACTATCGCGGCGAAATCCAGGTGATCGTGCTGAACGCCGGCGACGCGCCATTCACTGTCGAACGCGGCGCGCGCATCGCCCAGGCAGTTTTGGCGCCGGTGGTCCGCGCGCGCTGGCATGAGGTGGACAGCCTCGACGCCACCACCCGCAACGAAGGTGGCTTCGGCAGCACCGGGCACTGATCCGGGCCACCATCCCCTGTCACGCGATTGCCACGTCCACGGGGGGTGACTTGGCGCACCGCGCCGCGGTAACAGGGCGCGCCGCAACCCCAGCCGAGTTCGATGTCAGCCACCATCCACCCCGCCCTCACCACGGGAAGGCGCCTGCCCAACGCATGGGACGCGGCCGCCATCGTGTGCGTGTTCGCGGCGCTGATCGGCGTGGCGCATGTGGCGCGCGGCACCTTCGAACGGATCGACGCGCCGGAGGCGCTGGCGGTCAGCCTGGATCCGGCGCATCTGCCGGAATACGCCGTGCGCACCACGCTGCGGATGTTTGCCGCCCTGGTTGCGTCGCTGCTGTTCACCTTCACCTACGCCACGGCCGCGGCGAAAAGCCGGCGCGCCGCGCTGATCCTGATCCCCATTCTCGACATCCTGCAATCGGTGCCGATCCTCGGGTTCCTGACCTTCACCGTGGTGTTCTTCATGCACCTGTTCCCGGGACGCGTGCTGGGGCTGGAACTGGCGGCGATCTTCGCGATCTTCACCAGCCAGGCATGGAACATGGCGTTCAGCCTGTACCAGTCGCTGAAGACGGTGCCGGCCGACCTGAGAGAGGCAGCCGATAGTTTCCACCTGACGGCGTGGCAACGCTTCTGGCGCCTGGAAGTACCGTTCGCGACGCCGGGCCTGGTGTGGAACACCATGATGTCGATGTCCGGCGGTTGGTTCTTCGTCGTCGCGTCGGAGGCGGTATCGGTCGGCGACAATTCCTGGAAGCTGCCAGGCATCGGCTCATATGTCGCGGTCGCGCTGGAGCAGCGGGATATCCGCGCGGTGGTGTACGCCATCGTGACGATGCTGCTGGTGATCCTGGCATACGACCAGTTGCTGTTCCGTCCGTTGGTGGCGTGGTCGGCGAAATTCCGCTTCGAAACGACATCGGGCGCGACCGCCGCCGATCCCTGGCTGCTGCGGCTGATGCGCCGCACGCGCCTGTTGAATCGACTGGGCGATGCCGTCGGCGACGCTGCGGTCTGGCTTGGCGGTCTGCGGCTGGCGATCGGGCCGCGGCGCAGTGCGGCCGCCCCTCCGTCGCGCCTGGTCGATGCGATCTGGCTGGTGGTACTCGGCGCCGTCCTGGTGTGGGCGCTGGACAGGATCGTCGGCTTCGTGGCGGGCGACCTGCATTGGGGCGATGTGCGTGAGGCCCTCGTGCTGGGGCTGTTCACGCTGGTGCGGGTGGTCGTCCTGATGGCGCTGGCCAGCCTGCTCTGGGTGCCGATCGGCGTCTGGCTCGGTCTGCGGCCGGTCTGGGCGCGCCGGGCACAGCCGCTGGCGCAGTTCCTTGCCGCGTTCCCGGCCAACCTGCTGTTCCCGCCGGTGGTGCTGTTCATCGTGTATTTCAGCCTGAACGCCGATATCTGGCTGACCCCGCTGATGGTGCTGGGCACGCAGTGGTACATCCTGTTCAACGTCGTCGCCGGCGCGGCGGCGTTTCCCGGCGACCTGCGCGAGGCGGCGAGCAATTTCCGCGTCGGCGGCTGGCTGTGGTGGCGCAAGGTGATGATCCCGGGGATCTTCCCGTACTACGTCACCGGTGCGATCACCGCGTCCGGCGGGTCGTGGAATGCCGCGATCGTGGCCGAGGTGGCGTCCTGGGGCGATACCAAGCTCACGGCGCACGGGTTGGGCGCCTATATTGCCGAGGCCACCGAACGCGGCGACATGCCACGCGTTGTCCTGGGCGTGGTGGTGATGTCGGCCTTCGTCCTGCTGTTCAACCGTCTGCTGTGGCGGCCACTCTATGCCTATTCCGAGCGCCATCTGAAGCTCGGCTGAAAAGAGGCTCGCATGGACACCAACGTCGGCCAGCAGTCCCTGCTCGAAGTACGCGGCTGCAAGCAGGCCTATCACAAGGACGCCAGCGCCGACCTCGTGGTGCTGGAGGACGTCAACCTCACGCTCCGCGAGGGCGAGATGGTGGCGCTGCTGGGCCGTTCCGGTTCCGGCAAGTCCACCTTGCTGCGCATCGTCGCCGGACTGCTGACGCCGACCGCCGGCCAGGTGCTGTGGCGCGACCAGCCGGTGGAGGGGCCCGCCGAAGGCGTCGCGATGGTGTTCCAGAGCTTCGCGTTGTTCCCCTGGCTGACGGTGCAGGAAAACGTCGAGCTGGGACTGGAGGCGCGCGGCGTCCCGCGGGCCGAACGTGCCAGGCGCGCGGAAGACGCGATCGACCTGATCGGCCTGGGCGGCTTCGAGAGTGCCTATCCGAAGGAACTGTCCGGCGGCATGCGCCAGCGTGTTGGCCTCGCCCGCGCGCTGGTGGTGCATCCCGACCTGCTGCTGATGGACGAACCGTTCAGCGCGCTCGACGTGCTGACCGCGGAGACGTTGCGCACCGACCTGATCGACCTGTGGTCGGAAGGCAAGCTGCCGGTCAGTGCGGTGCTGATGGTGACGCACAACATCGAGGAGGCGGTGCTGATGTGCGACCGCATCCTGGTGTTCTCCTCCAATCCCGGGCGCGTGGCGAGCGAGCTTCGCGTGCCGTTTCCGCACCCGCGCAACCGCCTCGATCCGGCGTTTCGCCAGTTGGTGGACGACATCTACGGGCTGATGACGCGGCGTCCGGTGCCGCGCGCGGTGGCCGCGACGTCGACCGTGAGTATCGTGGCTCCGCTGCTTCGTGTCGGGACCAACCAGATGGCCGGCCTGATGGAGGCACTCGCCGGGCCGCCCTATTACGGGCGCGCCGACCTCCCAGCATTGGCCGAGGCACTGCAATACGAGGCCGACGAGTTGCTGCCGCTCGGCGAGACGTTGCAGTTGCTGCACTTCGCGGTCCTCGAGGAGGGCGACATCAACCTGACCGAGGATGGCCGCCGGTTCGTCGCGGCCGAGACCGAGGAGCGCAAGCGGTTGTTTGCCGCCGCGCTGATAGCATATGTCCCGTTGGCGCGCATGATCCGCCAGGTGCTGGACGAGCGTTGGAACCATCGTGCGTCGGCCGTGCGGTTTCGCGACGAGCTGGAAGACCATATGTCGCCCGATTACGCGGAGGACACGTTGCGCACTGTGATCGCCTGGGGGCGTTATGCCGAGTTGTTCAGTTACGACGAGGAGGCGGAGCAGTTCAGCCTGGAGGATATCGGCTGAACTGGACGCACCAGGGATTGTGTGACAAGAGCGCCCGCCATGCTGAAAGACCAGATTTTGACTGCACCATCTTCGGTCGATGCCAGTTCGGTCGATGCCAGTTCGGTCGATGCCACGGCGCCGGGCGGTTCCGTGAGCAACCTGCAGCTCGCGGTGCTGATTCCCTGCTACAACGAAGAGGTCGCGATCGGCAAGGTGGTCGCCGATTTTCGCGCCAGCCTGCCCACCGCCCGCATCTACGTTTATGACAACAACAGTTCGGACGGCACGGTCGCCGCGGCGCGCGCCGCGGGTGCGGTGGTGCGTTCGGAGGCCTTGCAGGGCAAGGGGCATGTGGTGCGCCGCATGTTCGCCGACATCGAGGCCGATATCTACGTGCTGGTGGACGGCGACGACACCTACGATGCGCGGGCCGCGCCGGACATGGTGAACCTGATGATCGAGAAGCATCTCGACATGGTGAGCGCGGCGCGCGCCAGCGACGAGGACGATGCGTATCGTCGCGGCCATCGTCTCGGCAACGCGGTGCTCACGGGGATCGTTCGCTCGATCTTCGGCAACCGCATCAGCGATCTGCTGTCGGGCTATCGTGCGTTCAGCCGGCGCTTCGTGAAATCGTTCCCGGCCTTGGCCGCCGGCTTCGAGACGGAGACCGAGTTCTCGGTGCATGCGCTGGAACTCCGCATGCCGATCGGTGAGCTGGAAACACAGTACCGTGTGCGGCCGACCGGCTCGGCCTCCAAGCTGCGGACCTATGTCGATGGCTGGCGGATCCTGCGAACCATCGTCGTGCTGGTGAAGGAAGAGCGGCCGTTGCAGTTCTTCGCCCTGGCCGGATTGGTGCTGCTGCTGATCGGCTTCGGCCTCGGCGTTCCGGTCATCATCGAATTCATGCGCACCGGCCTGGTTCCCCGCCTGCCGACGGCGGTGCTGGCGACCGGGTTCATCCTGATGTCATTCCTGTCGTTCGTGTGCGGCCTGGTGCTGGATTCGGTTGCGCGCGGCCGAAAGGAGATCAAGCGGCTGGCGTATCTCAGTATCCGGGCGATCGATACCGACGATTAGGTTTCAAGTCACCGCGCCGGTGATCCGATCGGTGCGCAATTGGTGCGGCCCGAGGATACGCAGTCCTGGATCTGCGCCGCCTGGTTGAGCCGGTGCATGATGAACAGCACGGCGACGATAAGCAGGACCATGGCGATCAGACCGATCAGTGCGCGGTGCGGGCTGGGTCCGGGATCTTCGTCCGACATCAGGTGGCGTTCCTGCCTTCTTCCACCGCGTGGCATGCAACCAGGACATCGCCATCGCGGGTGTGGCGCGGCTTCTCGCTGCGGCAGCGTGCATTGGCCAGCGGGCAGCGCGGATGGAACGGGCAGCCCGGTGGCGGCGCGATCGGGCTCGGCACCTCGCCGCCGACCGGCGTGCGGCTGCGGCCGATCAGCTCGAGGTCCGGAATCGCATCGAGCAGCAGCCTCGTGTAGGGATGCCGTGGCGCGCGGAAGATGGTTTCCGCCGATCCCATCTCGACGATGCGGCCGAGATACATCACGCCGAGCCGGTCCGACATGTGGCGGACGACGGCGAGGTTGTGGCTGATGAACAGGTAGGTCAGTCCAAGCCGGAGTTGCAGGTCGCGCATCAGGTTGAGGATCTGCGCCTGCACCGACACATCGAGTGCGCTGGTCGGTTCGTCGCACACCAGGAACTCGGGCTCCGACGACAGCGCGCGGGCAATCGAGATACGCTGGCGCTGGCCGCCGGAGAATTCGTGCGGGTATTTCTCGCCGTCCGATGCGGCCAGTCCGACCTGGGTCAACAGCCGTGCCACGCTGTCGGCGATGTCACGCTGGGCACGGACCAGGCCGAACGCCCGGATTGGTTCGGCAACGATGTCGCGCACCCGCCAGCGCGGATTGAGCGAGGCATAGGGGTCCTGGAAGATCATGTTCATCCGCCGGCGCAATTCGGGCTGTGCGCGGGCAGACGACAGCGGCTGGCCCTCGAAGCGGATCTCCCCGGCGCTTGGTGCATAGAGGCCGACGGCGAGGCGCGCGACGGTGGACTTGCCGCAGCCGGACTCGCCGACCAGCGACAAGGTCGTGCCGCGCGGAATGGCAAACGACACGTCGTCCACCGCGCGCAAGGTTTGTCGATGTTCGCGTGCGATGACCCGCTGGAGCCATGGCTTCGACACATCGAAGAGGTGCGTGACGCCGGATGCCTGCAGCATCGGCGCATTGGCGGCATCCTGCACGGCGAGCGGCGCTTCAGGCATGTGCGGCGCGCTCCGCAGGCGTAGCGGCGCGATCGGCGTGCAGCCAGCAGGCCGCGCGGGTCACGCCGGCATCCAGCAGTTCCGGCCGTTCGCCATGGCAGCGGTCGAACACCTTCGGGCAACGCGGGTTGAAGGCGCAGCCCGGCGGAATGGCGTTCAGCCGCGGCATCGAGCCGTCGATCTGGCGCAACCGTTCGACGCGATGCTCGAGCGACGGGATGCTGCCCATCAGGCCTTCGGTGTACGGATGCGCCGGATGCTTGATCACCTCGACGACCGGTCCGATCTCCACCACGCGGCCGGCGTACATCACCGCGACGCGGTCGGCGGTCTCGGCGATCACGCCCATGTCGTGCGTCACCAGCATCACCGCCGTGCCGTGATCGCGCGTCAGCCGCTTGAGCAGCGTGATGATCTGCGCCTGGATCGACACATCGAGCGCGGTGGTCGGTTCATCGGCGATCACCAGTCGCGGTTCGGCGCACAGCGCGAGCGCCACCACCACGCGCTGGCGCATGCCGCCGGAGAATTCATGCGGATAGGCGTCGATGCGTTGCGCCGCGGCGGGGATGCCGACTTCCTCGAGCCAGCCGATCGCGCGCCTGCGGGCTTCGGCGTCGCTGAGCGTCAGGTGCGTCTGCATGGTTTCGACGAGCTGGCGGCCGATCGAATACAGCGGGTTGAGCGTGGTCAGGGGGTCCTGGAAGATGGTGCCGATCTGCTTGCCACGAATGTGGCGCATGGCCTCGTAGTGCAGGTTGTCGATGCGCTGGCCGCCCAGCACGATCTCGCCGCCGGCGATGCGGCCGGGCGGTTCCAGCAGGCCGATGATCGCCGCACCGGTCAGGGATTTTCCGGCGCCGCTTTCGCCGACCACGCCGAGTACCTCGCCTGCGTCGATGTCGAACGACACGCGATCGAGCGCACGCAGCAGGCCGCGTCGTGTGGGGAATTCTACGGTCAGGTCGCGAACGGAGAGCAGCGGCATCAACGGCACGCAGCGGGAGAATTCTCCCGCTCCCCTTGCGGGAGGGAGCGAGTGCCGCAACGCCAACTCATCGCAGCCTCGGGTTCAGCGCGTCGCGCAGCCAGTCGCCCAGCAGGTTGATCGACAGCACCATCAGCACCAGGGCGATGCCGGGATAAATCGTCACCCACCATTCGCCGGAGAACAGGAAGTCGTTGCCGATCCTGATCAGCGTGCCGAGTGACGGCTCGGTCGGCGGCAGGCCGACGCCCAGGAAGGACAGCGTCGCCTCGGTAAGGATCGCATTGCCCAGCGCCAGCGTGCCGATCACCAGCACCGGGCCGATCACGTTCGGCAGCACGTGGGTCAGCATCACCCGCGTCGAGGACAGGCCGATCACACGCGCCGCCATCACGTAGTCCTTGTTGCGCTCCACCAGCGTGGAGCCGCGAATGGTGCGGGCAAATCCCGGCCACACGCTGATGCCGATGGCGAAGATCATCACGTAGAGCTGCAGCTCGGTGTGCAGGTCCTTCGGCAGTGCAGCGCCGATCACGCCGTCCACCAGCAGTGCGGTGAGGATGGCGGGGAAGGTCAGTTGCACGTCGGCAATGCGCATCAGCAGCGAATCGACTGCGCCGCCGACGTAGCCCGCGACCAGCCCGACGGCGATGCCGACAACCACTGCGAGTCCCACTGCCAGGAAGCCGACCAGCAGGCTGATGCGCGCGCCGTACATGATCGCCGACAGCACATCGCGCCCCTGGTTGTCGGTGCCGAGTACATTCGACCAGTCGGCATCGGGCAACGGCACCGGCGGCTTGAAGCTGTCGAGCAGGCTCAGGCTGGCCAGGTCCATCGGATCGTGCGGTGCCAGCCACGGTGCGCCGACCGCGCCGACAATCAGCACGACGGCGATCAATGCCGAGGCCACGGCGACCGGCGACCGGCGAAAGCTGTACAGCATGTCGCTGTCGAGGAAGCGGGCCAGACGGCCATCACGCCGTGGCGTGCGGATCGCCTGCCCGCTCATCGTGCCGCCGCCGCGGTGCGGCGATCGATGCGAAGCCGCGGATCGACCGCGTAGTACAGCAGGTCGACGACGAGGTTGATCACCACGAAGATCAGCGCGATCAGCATCAGGTAGGCGCCCATCACCGGGATATCCGCCACCGCGACGGACTGCACCAGCAGCAGGCCCATGCCGGGCCACTGGAACACGGTCTCGGTGACCAGTGCGAAAGCGATGATGCCGCCGAGTTGCAGGCCAATGATGGTGATCACCGGCACTAGCGTGTTCTTCAGCGCGTGGCCGAAATTGATCGCCCGATTGGACAGGCCGCGGGCGCGGGCGAACTTGATGTAGTCGGTGCGCAGCACCTCGAGCATCTCGGCGCGGACCAGGCGCATGATCAGCGTCATCTGGAACAGGCCGAGGGTGATCGCCGGCAGGATCAGCGCCTTGATGCCGGCCCAGGACGTGAATCCGGTGGTCCACCATGTCCCGATATGCGTCACCGGCCCGCGGCCGAAGCTCGGCAGCCAGCCGAGGGCGACGGCGAAGATCAGGATCAGCAGGATGCCGAGCAGGAACACCGGCAGCGATACGCCGACGAGGCTCACCACCATGAACAGCCGCGACAGCAGCGAATTGCGGTAGATGCCGGTGTAGACGCCCAGTGGCACGCCCATCAGCACGGCCAGCACCGAGGCGGTGAAGGCGAGCTCCAGCGTCGCCGGCAGGCGCTCGGCGATCAGGCTGGCGACCGGTTGGGCGAGGCGGAAGCTGATGCCGAAATTGCCGTGCAGCGCCTGCCACATGAACCTGGCGTACTGGATGAAGAAAGGTTCATCGAGCCCGAGTTGGTGGATCAGCGCCTGGCGCTGCGCTTCGGTGTGGTCCTGGCCGAGCATGATGGACACCGGATCGCCGACGAAGGTGAACAGTGCGTAGGCCAGGAAGCCGACCACCAGCATCACCGGGATCGCCTGCAGGATGCGCGAGATGATGAAGGCGAACATCAGGCGGTGCGGCTCGCCGGAAAGCAGGCAAGTCGGACACAAAGCTTGGCAAAGTGCACACTAGGTTTCACGGAGCAGATTCTTGCAGGCACTTCGGGCCGGGAACCGGACAAGCGTCCGGCGATCGCCACCATCGTGCGCGCGCCGGCGGGAATCCAGGCGTGCCAGGCGCGTTGCTGCGGGCGTGGATCCTCGCCTGCGCGAGAGTGACGATGGGGATAACGCGGAGGCCAGCCCGCGGCTCGTTGCGCGAAGCGCCCGAACGATCCTACTTGGTGGAACTCTGTGTGCACTCAGTGAAACTTTGTGTCCGACCTGCTTGCCGTACGCTCAGTGGTCCACCCTCAGGGATTCCTCAGCCTCGGCATCCGCCCACTCGTTTAGCAGCGTATAGCCAATCCCCAAAAGGACCGGCCCGAGGAAAATTCCCAGCAGGCCGAAGGCAAGTGCGCCGCCCAGCACGCCGAGTACCGTCAGCAGGAAGGGAAGCTGCGCGCCGCGGGCGATGAACCAGGGCCGGATCACGGAATCGGCACCGGAGACCGCGACCACGCCATAGACCGCCAGGAAGATGCCCCAGCCGAGATGGCCGGTGCCCATGAGCCAAAGCGCGCCGGGGATCCAGACCAGCGGCGCGCCGATCGGCAGCACCGACAGGAAGCCGGCCACCGCGCCCAGCAGCACCGGTCGCGGCACGCCGGACAGCCACAGCCCGAACGCGGTGAGGATGCCCTGGACGATGGCGGTGAGCAGGATGCCGTAGACCACGCCGCGCACGGTGGCGCCGGTGACGTTGATCAGCCGGTCGGCGCGCGCGCCGGCAATGCGTTGCAGGATCACCCGCAGGCGCGCGGCGATCGGGTCGCCATACAAATAAAAGAAGAACGAGATGAACAGCGCCAGGACGAACAGCAGCACGCCGTTCGCCAGGCCGAGCAGCAGGCCGAGGCCGCCTTCGAGCACGATGCCGAAATAGGGGCGGAGCGCCTCGATCATCACGCTGATATCGGCCGCCCAGCGGTTCCACAGATTGCCCAGCAACTGGCCGACGAGGGGCACCTCGAACACCCAGTCCGGTGATCCCGGCAGGCCGGCGCGCAGCGCGTCCTCGATCACGCCGCGCAGGTGGTTGACGTCGTTGGCGCCGCCGGGCGCCGCCAGCGCCAGCGGCAGCACCAGTACCACGGCGGTCAGCGCCACCATCACGCCGGCCGCGGGCCCGCGGCGCAGGTGGCCGTGGACGCGCAGCCACTCGCACACCGGCCAGGTGGTGAACACCAGGATGGCGGCCCACAGCAGGGATGAAAAGAACGGATAGAGCACGAGTACACAGCCGATGGCGATCCCGCCAACCAGCAGCGTCATCAGCACGCGTTCCGCGGTCATGCGCTGGTCATTCCCCCCGCCCGCTTGTAGCCTCCCGCGACGCTTTCGGGGAGGACTGCGATGCCACGCCTGGCCGCCAACCTATCGATGATGTTCAACGAGGTGCCGTTCCTCGACCGTTTCGCCGCGGCCCGCAAGCAGCACTTCGATGGCGTCGAATTCCTGTTCCCCTACGAGTATCCGGCGGCGGAATTGCGCAAGCGCCTGGACGGCGAGGGGCTGGCGCAGGCGCTGTTCAACATGCCGCCGGGCGACTGGTCGAAGGGCGAGCGCGGGCTTGCCAGCCTGCCGGGGCGCCAGGCGGAATTCCGCGAGGGAACCAAGCAGGCACTGGATTATGCCGGCGCGCTTGGCTGCAAGCTGGTGCACGCCATGGCGGGCATCGTTCCCGCCGGCGTGTCGCCGGTCACTGCCGCCAGCGTGTATGCCGCCAACCTGGCCTGGGCGGCCGAGCAGGCCGTGAAGGCCGGCGTGAAGCTGGTCATCGAGCCGATCAATCATCGCGACATGCCGGGCTATTTCCTGAACACCGAGGCGCAGGGCGCCGCGGTGGTGGAGGCGATCGGCCGCGACCGCCTCGGTCTGCAATTCGATGTGTATCACTGCCAGACCACCGAGGGCGACGTCACCAAGCGCATGGAGCAATTCCTGCCGGTGATCGCACACATGCAGATCGCCGATGTGCCGGCGCGGAACGAGCCGGGGACCGGCGAGATCGGCTGGAAGTTCGTGTTCCGCCGGATGGACGAGCTTGGCTACCGCGGCTGGGTGGGCTGCGAGTACCGCCCGGCCGGCGATACCGTCGAAGGATTGCGGTGGCGGCAGGAGTTCGGCGTTTAGACCTTTGCGGTCATGACGGCCTGACAGCCAACAGACGAATCAGGAGAGACAGCATGAAGATCGGATTCATCGGCCTTGGGATCATGGGACGCCCGATGGCGCTCAACCTGAAGGCCGCGCAGCACACGCTGCTGGTCTACGACCGCGCTTCGCTGGCGGATGACATCCGTGCCGCTGCCGAAGTCGAGCCGGACGGCAAGACCGTCGCGCAGCGTTCCGACGTGGTGATCGTCATGGTGCCGGACACGCCCGACGTCGAGAACGTGCTGTTCTCGCCGAATGGCGTGGCCGAGGGACTGAAGCCGGGCACGCTGGTGATCGACATGTCGTCGATCAGCCCGATCGCCACCAAGGACTTCGCCAAGCGGGTCAACGCCCTGGGCTGCGATTACCTGGACGCGCCGGTATCCGGCGGCGAGGTCGGCGCCAAGCAGGCCACCTTGACCATCATGGTCGGCGGTCCGGAGGCGGCGTTCAATCGCGCCAAGCCGCTGTTCGACGTGATGGGCAAGAACATCACGCATGTCGGCAACGAGAACGGCGCTGGCCAGACCTGCAAGGTTGCCAACCAGATCATCGTCGCGCTGAACATACAGGCGTGCGCGGAAGCCCTGGTGTTCGCGGCCAAGGCGGGCGCCGATCCGGCGAAGGTCCGTGCCGCGCTGATGGGCGGGTTCGCTGCGTCACGCATCCTGGAGGTGCATGCCGAGCGCATGCTGAACGGCGCGTTCAACCCGGGCTTCCGCATTCGCCTGCATCAGAAGGACCTGAACCTGGCGCTGTCCTCGGCCAAGGAACTCGGCCTGTCGCTGCCGAATACCGCCATTGCGCAGCAGATGTTCTCGTCCTGTGCCGCGCATGGCGGCGAGGATCTCGATCACTCGGCCCTGATCCTGGCGATCGAGGGGCTGGCCGATTTTTCCATTCGACCGAAGAAATAATTGGAAAAGATGCAGCGAAACGAGTCGCACCCTGTGAACAGGGGTTGAAATTCCGAGCGATGTGGTCATAAGATTCATCTCCCGCACCGATTCTGAGACTCGTGCCATGCACGCGGGATTTGCTGGCCTAGGGCCGAAGGGATGGCCGGATGTCCATGCGTTTTACCGAAATTGGTCAGCAGCTGAGGGCCTATCGTCTGGAGTCCGGGCTGCGGGCGGAGGAGATCGCCGCCCGCCTCGGCGTGTCGCGTGCCGCGCTCTACCGCTACGAGAAGGGCGAGGTCATCAAGCTCGACACCATCAAGCGGCTGGCGGAGCTGCTGAAGATTTCGCCGCTGTCGCTGCTGGGCATCGGCGTGGAGTACTACAACCGGCCGATCGGCTACTTCGAGCGGATCCGCCAGGTTGAGGAAACCGCCGATCAGATCCTCCAGCTGTTCGGGCCGATCTGCTACCTGACCACGTCCGACGCCTACGACAATGCGCTGGCGCAGACCTTCGATGAGGCCGCGGAACAGGCGGCCGGCGACCGCGCCGCCATGCGCTCGATGGCCGAGCAGGTGATGGGCATCCTGACCGCCCGCAAACGGATGTACTCGATGCGGCGGCCGGGGATCATCGCCATGGTGTCAATCGCCGCGGTGCAGCGTCTGCTGGAAACCGGCGTGGCGGGATCGATCCCGGTCTCCGACAGGGTGCGACGGATTTGCCGCGACGTGGCGGTGACCGAGGTGGAGAACATGGCCGCGCTGATGGAGGCCGAACCGATGGGCCTGCAGTTCGGCCTGCTGACCGCCGCGGAGCCATCGTCCGCTTTCAAGATCGTCCGCGCGCGCGACCGGGTCAGCCTGGCGATCAACCCATTCCGCCCCGACACGCATCCGTCCGCGCATACCGGCGTGGCGATGATCACCGGCGCCGACGAAGCGATCGCCGCGCACCAGCGCGTGGCGGAGGCGACCTGGCGGGAGGCGCTGAAGGGGCCGGCCGGGGCGAATCGCCTGCGCCAGCTCGTGGCGACATCGGTGCCCGCCTGACCTCGCACCGGGGGGCACTTGCCCCCTGGACACCAACCGGCACGTGCCGGGGTGGGCGTGGGGCTCATGGTTCTCTATGTTGGCGGCATGCCCTCCCGCACCGTTCCCGATTTGCCCGCGCACCCCGACGTGGAGGTGCAGTCCGACCAGCGGGTGTGGGACGGGCGGTTCCCGCTCGACATGGTGCGCTTCCGCCACCGGCGCTTCGACGGTGCCCTGTCGGGCGTGAAGACCTGGGAGGTCTGGCGGCGCGGCCGCGCAGCGGCGGTGCTGCCATATGATCCGGCGGCTGACGCCGTTGTGCTGATCGAGCAGTTCCGCTTGCCGGCGCTGGCGGCCGGCCTGGACCCGGTACTCGTCGAACTGCCGGCCGGCCTGTGCGACGACGGCGAAACCCCCGAGGCGACGGCTCGGCGGGAGACCCAGGAAGAGATGGGGCTGGCGGTGGGCGCGTTGCGGCATATCGGCGGCTTCCTGCTGACACCAGGCGGATCGGACGAAGTCTGCGAGCTGTATGCCGGCCATGTGACGGCACCCCAGGCGGACGCGGACGGCATCGCCGGCCACGCCGGCATGGCCTCCGAACATGAGGACATACGCGTGCGGGTCTGGCCGGCGGCTCGGGCGATCGAGGCGGCGCTGGCGGGACAACTGCCGAATTCGGTGACGGCCATCGGCCTGCTATGGCTGGCGGCGCGCCGTGCGGCGCTGCGTGAGGAGTGGAGCAAGCCATGACCGAGAAGCTGTTTCTCGACGACCCGCGGCTGGCATCGGCGACCGCCACGGTGCTGGCCAGCGGGACGGACGGGATCGTTCTGGATCGGACCGTGTTTTATGCCCGCTCCGGCGGACAGCCGGGCGATGTCGGCGTGCTGCGCTGGGACGGCGGCGAGATGGCGGTGGCCGACACGGTGAAAGGCGAGGGCGAGACGATTTTGCACCTGCCCGCGCCGGATGCGGCATTGCCGCCCGCCGGCACGGTGGTCACCGGCGAGATCGACTGGGATCGCCGTTACCGGCTGATGCGTATGCACACCGCGATGCATCTGCTGTGCAGCCTGATCAAGGGCGCCGCGGTCACTGGCGGATCGGTCGGTGCGGACCGCTCGCGGTTGGATTTCGACCTGCCCAATCCGCCGCCGAAAGAGGTGATCGAGGCCGGGCTGAACGCGCTGATCGAGGCCGACCATCCGGTGCGGATCGAATGGGTGGACGAAGCGGTGCTCGACGCCAACCCGGACCTGGTGCGCACCATGTCGGTGACGCCCCCGCGTGGCACCGGGCGACTGCGGCTGATGCGCATCGGCGAGGGCGAGGCGCAGGTCGATCTGCAGCCCTGTGGCGGTACGCATGTCGCGCGCACCGGCGAGATCGGCCGGGTATCGGTGGTGAAGATCGAGAACAAGGGGCGGCAGAACCGGCGCATCATCATCGCGCCGGCTGGGTGAAGGGAGCAGGTCCCGGTCGGGCGTGGCGCGAGCATCCACGCCTGCTTGTTCCGCGAACCACGGGAGCCGACGAACGCTGCCGATGCCACTGAAGCGCACGCTGCGCCAGACTGCCCCACCCCAGGGCGACGCCGCGGTCGCAGCGATTTGCGCGGTCATCCGTCGCATCCCCAGGGGCTGGGTTGCGACCTATGGCCAGGTCGCAGCGATGGCCGGCTTGCCGAGACGCGCACGCCTTGTCGGCAGCGTACTCCAGAACCTCGACCCGGCAGCCGACATTCCCTGGCATCGTGTCGTCAACGCCAAAGGCGAGGTGTCCTATAGCCTGTCCCGCAATGGCGGTGACGCCTTGCAGCGGCGCCTGCTGGAACAGGAAGGCGTCGAGTTCGACGAACGGAACCGCTTCAACCTGGAGCGATTTCGTTGGCTCGATTAGCGATTGTGCGGACGGAAGCGGGAGCCGGCGAATTGTCGTGGCCGGGCGGCCGGTTGCCGCAACCAAACCAGAGCAAGGATCGCGCTGGCGCCTCGCCGGGTCGCTATCGAGCCTGGATCAGGCAACAGGAAGGGGAACCGCAAAACACGCAAAACACGCAAATGGCCACCCGCAAGGACAGGGGCCAGATCTGAGGCAGCGTTGCTGCAACGAGCG
>DATAPW010000285.1:0-6883 GCA_036265005.1 Acetobacteraceae bacterium
GAAGGTCGGCAACGAGGGCGTGATCACGGTCGAGGAAGCCAAGGGCATCCAGACCGAGCTCGACGTCGTCGAGGGCATGCAGTTCGACCGCGGCTACGTTTCTCCGTACTTCATCACCAACGCGGAGAAGATGGTCGCCGAACTGGATCAGCCGTACATCCTGATCCATGAGAAGAAGCTGTCCGGCCTGCAGCCGATGCTACCGCTGCTGGAGAGCGTCAAGCAGTCGGGCCGTCCGCTGCTGATCATCGCCGAGGACGTCGAAGGCGAGGCGTTGGCCACGCTGGTGGTCAACAAGCTGCGCGGCGGCCTGAAGGTCGCGGCGGTGAAGGCGCCTGGCTTCGGCGATCGCCGCAAGGCGATGCTCGAGGACATCGCGATCCTGACCGGTGGCCAGGTGATCAGCGAGGATCTCGGCATCAAGCTCGAGAACGTCACCCTGCAGATGCTGGGTCGCGCGAAACGTGTCCTGATCGAGAAGGAGACCACCACGATTGTCGAAGGCGCCGGCAAGAAGGCCGACATCGTTGGCCGCTGCAACCAGATCCGCGCGCAGATCGAGGAGACCACCTCGGACTATGACCGCGAGAAGCTGCAGGAGCGGCTGGCAAAACTGGCAGGTGGCGTTGCGGTGATCCGTGTCGGTGGTTCTACCGAAGTGGAAGTGAAGGAGCGGAAGGATCGCGTGGATGATGCGCTGCACGCAACGCGTGCGGCGGTCGAGGAAGGCATTGTTCCGGGTGGCGGCGTGGCCTTGGCGCGCGCCTCATTGATTCTGGCGAAGCTGAGGGCGGACAACGACGACCAGCGCTTTGGCGTCGAGATCGTGCGCAAGGCGGTGCAGACACCGCTCCGTCAGATCGCCGAGAATGCCGGGGAGGACGGCGCGGTGATCGCCGGCAAGGTGCTCGATCAGGACGAGTACAACTGGGGCTTCGACGCACAGTCCAGTGAGTTCAAGGACCTGGTGAAAGCCGGCATCATCGATCCGACCAAGGTCGTACGGACGGCGCTACAGGACGCCGCCTCGGTCTCCGGACTGTTGGTGACCGCGGAAGCGATGGTGGCGGAAAAGCCGGAGAAGAAAGCGCCACCAATGCCACCTGGCGGCGGCATGGGCGACATGGACTTCTGATCGCCAGTTAAGCGCCGGCAACAGTCCTGCTTTGTTGAACGGGCGCGATGGTCATTGCGCCCGTTTCCCTTCGTCCCGGCCAGCCTAGGTAGTTCCTTTCGGTAACAACGTCTACCGACATCCTTGCAGCAATTAAGCCGTGCTGCCTAGGATGATCCAGGTAGCCGTTCTGTTGCATGGGCGCCAGGCAGTCAGTTCCATCGGCCGCCAGCGCCAGGTTCCGGCGAGCAAGGAGCAAGGCAATGGGTGATCAGGGCGCCGTCCATATCGTGGATGATGATGAATCCCTCCGTCGAGCATTGCAACGGCTGCTGCGCTCCGCTGGCTACCATGCGATCACCTACGCGACGGCAGCATCGATCATCGACGCTGCACCGGGCTTGTCGGGCTGCCTGTTGCTCGACCTGCGAATGCCCGACATGGACGGGTTCGAGGTGCAGGCGCAGCTCGTCAAACGCGGCGTTCACCTTCCTGTCATCGTGGTGACCGGGCACGGTGACGTTGCCACCGCCGTCCAGGCGATGAAGGCTGGCGCCCTCGACTTTCTCGAGAAGCCGATCGACGAGGACCGCCTGCTGGCCGCGGTCGATGCGGCCTTGCGGGACGGGGCGCACAAACTCCGTGACGCTGAAGCGGCCCAGGCCGCGCAACGTATTGCTCCCCTCAGCCCACGCGAGCGCCAGGTTCTCGACGGTATCGTCGCCGGCAAGGCCAACAAGGTGATCGCCTATGATCTCGACATCAGCGTCCGCACAGTCGAGGTGCATCGCGCCCGCCTGCTGGCGCGGCTTGGTACGCACAGCATGGCGGAAGCCATCCGAATCGCCGTCATGGCGGCCCTGGTCTCGATGTCCTGATCCACGCTACCGGTTTCCTCAATCACCCGTGAGGGAGACGCTATGCTGTCATCGCTTTTCCAACTGCTGTCGGTGCAGAACTACATTCCCCATGGGGTATGTCTGCTCTGGCAACCCGGACTGCTCTGGCTGCATGTGCTGTCCGACGCCACCATTGCAATTGCATATTTCACCATCCCATATGCGCTGGTCTACTTGATATCGCGGCGCGAGGACCTGGCGTTCCGCGGCATATTCCTGCTTAGCGGCGCATTCATTCTCGCCTGCGGGACCACCCACGTGATGGGGGTCGTGACTCTGTGGTATCCGGCCTATTGGCTCGATGGCAGCATCAAGGTGGTCACAGCCGTGGCCTCGATCGGCACTGCATACGTGATATGGCAGGCGATGCCATTGGCACTCGCGTTGCCCAGTACATCCCAGCTCGAAAAGGCGAACGGTCAGCTCGCGTTTGAAATCGGTGAGCGTCAACGCGCTGAGAATGCGCTGCGCGAAGCCAATGCCGATCTGGAACATCGCGTCGCCATGCGCACGGCCGAGCTCGAGGCGGAAATCGCGCAACGGCGGCGTACTGAGGAGACCCTGCGTGCCAGCGAAGAGCGTTGGCGCGGAATGTTCGAGGCATCTGCGGTCGGCATTGCCCTGACGGACGAGAACCGTCGCTTCGTTGCCGCCAATGAGGCGTTCCAGAACATGCTTGGCTACACGGACGAGGAGCTTCGCTCGCTGGGGCCCGTGGAGGTAACCCACGAGGACGACCGCCAGGCAACGCAGGCGATGATCGACCACATGATGGCGGATCGGAAGGCCGGCTACGACGTCGAAAAGCGCTATCGCCGCAAGGACGGATCAATCATGTGGGTGCGGGTCAGCACCGCCCGGCCTCCCGGGGCGGACAGCACGTTGCAGGGCATTCCCACCATCATCGAGGACATCACCGAACGCAAGCGCGCTGAAGATGCCATGCACGATGCGCGCGACACGCTTCTGCGCGTTGCGCGGTTCAGCACCATGGGCGAACTGTCGGCATCGATCGCACACGAGATCAATCAGCCGCTTGGCGCCATTGTCGCCAATGGCCAGGCATGCCTGCGGTTTCTGGCCGGGCCGAATGCGGACATCGGGGAAGCCAGGGAAGCCGTTGAGGAAATGGTCAACGATGGCCGGCGCGCCAGTGAAGTGCTCAGGCGTATTCGCACGCTGGTGAAGAATACCGCGCCGGAACGCGGCCCACTGGATGTCAACAATGCGATCAGCGAAGTCCTGACCATCACCAGGCAGGAACTCCAGAAACACAAGGTGTCGGTGCAGACCATGCTCGCCCCGGACCTGCCGATCGTTCATGCCGATCGGGTCCAGGTGCAGCAGGTCGTGCTGAACCTGGTGATGAACGGCATCGAGGCGATGCGCGAGATCGACAATCGACCACGGGTGCTGCTGCTGAAGTCCGAGATGAGTGACAACCAGCACATTGCCGTCTCGATCGAGGATTCGGGAGTCGGCTTCGATCCGACGCAGGTCGGCCGCCTGTTCGATGCATTCTTCACCACGAAGGCCGAGGGCATGGGCATGGGCCTGTCGATCTGCAACTCGATCGTGCGGGCTCATGGCGGGCGCCTGTCGGCGGCGGCTGGCGCACTCTCCGGTGCGGTCTTCCGCTTTACCTTGCCCGCAATCGAGGGGGCGGCGTCATGAGCGATCGTTCCGTTGTCATGATCGTTGACGACGATGACTCTGTGCGCAAGGCCGCGCGCCGTCTTATTAGGTCCTATGGGCTTGCCGTCGATACGTTCGCCTCGGCTAACCAGTTCCTGGCCTCCGGGCGGCTGAAGGAGACGGCTTGCCTGGTTCTGGATGTGCACATGCCCGGGATGAGCGGCCTCGAATTGCAGAGCCATCTGTCTGCTTCTGGCGTTGCCATCCCGATCATCTTCATTACCGCCTTCGCCAACGAGGCTGCGCGAGCCCAGGCGCTGCAGGGTGGCGCATTCGGTTATCTCATCAAGCCGTTCGAGGAGGATGACCTGCTGGACTGCATCAATCGTGCATTGCATCGCGCCAACGCTGCTGACGGTGAAAACTGATTGCACCGGCTTACGCGATTTCACGTAAGTGGTATTTCGATACGTATAATTTCGAAATTTCGTAACGTTCCATGGCGGACCACGATCCTTCGCGGGTAATCCAGCGGTGCCCGCAACCGCTGACTGCAAGGCGGAGGATCGGGAAATGAAGGGATATCGCCTGTATTGCTTCGACAGGTACCATCGTTTGGAAACGTGGCTTGCATCGACCTGTGCATCGGATGCCGATGCCCTCACCGTGGCGGCCGGGCTGTTGGGAGACTACTTCATCGTCGAGGTCGTCGAGGGTGCCAGGATCGTCGGCAGAGTGGCGGCAACGGAGCAAAGCTATCGACCTGGGCCGCGCTATCATCTGCCGATGGGGGACCAAGCCGATCAGGCCGGCTAGACCTTTGCTGTCCCTGAATATGGAGCGGCCGCCTGCGATAGGCACAGGCGGCCGCTCGTACTCCGGCGGGTGATGCGGCCCGGCTATTCGGCCGCCGCCTCCTGCTGGGCTGGCTGGCCTTGCGCAGCGTCAGGTTGCTGCGAACCATCGGCCTGCGCACTGTCCGAGCCGACCGCAATGCGATGCACTTTCTGCTGGGACTCTTCCGGCCTCGGAATGACCAGCGTCAGCACGCCATCCTTGTATGCCGCACGGATCTGCCGCGGATCCGCATGGAATGGCAGCCGCAGGTAGCGCGCGAATGTACCGTAGGTGCGCTCGCTGAGATGATAGTCACGTTCGTTGTCTTCTCGCTGCGCCTGCTTCTCGCCGCGGATGGTCAGCACATCGTCGGCCAACGTGATCTCGACATCTTTCGGATCGATGCCAGGAAGCTCGGCCGCGATCTGGATTTCCTTGTCGGTCTCACTAACGTCGATCTGCGGGGTCACCACCACCGCAAGTGCCGGTGCGGCAGACATTCCCGGTAACCGCGGGAACATCGGACCGCTGAAGAAGTCGTCGAACAGCCGGCTCATTTGCCTGCGAAGTGGCAGGAACGGATCGCTGTCGTCCGACCGACGCATCATCGGCCGATTGGCTGATTGGGGTTGCATGGATGTTCCGCTCATGAGCAGTCCTCCTTTTCTGTTGTATCGGTCACACGCTGATGGTGATCCGATTGTCCACCTTGACGACGCCGGGCGCTGCCCATGCGACGCGTTCCGCCTCACGACGCTCGGCCCAGGACCGCACCGTGCCGCGCAGGATCACCTCGCTGCCGTGCGCCTCCACCGTGACGTTGCTGGCATCGATCTCGGCATTGCGCTTGAATGCCTCTTCGATCTTCTGCTTGATCTCCCCAGGCGCGACACCGGGCTTCAACCGGATCGAGTTGGTGACACCTTTGACCCCCTTGATGCGCCGTACTGCCCCCTCGGCCCGCTCCCGCTGGTAGTTCCACTCGACCTCCCCCTCCAGCGTGACCCAGCCGCCTTTCACAATGGGCTTAATGTTTTCCCAGCTATACGGGAGCTGGGTTTTCAATGCCGCCACAACGTCGCGGGCGATGTCGGGATCCGGCCGCTGGTCGATCGCCGGCAGGCGCACCTCGATGTCGTTTGCCACGGCGACCACCCCGGCGACGCGCTTGGCATCCGCTTCGGCCTGCAGCTTCTGGCCGTAGCTGCGCACGAAGCCGGTCAGTGTGATGACACCGTCCTTGACCGCCACCGCGATGTCATCCGAGTTGATGTCGGGGTCCCATCGAAGTTCATCTTCGACGTCACGCTTGATGTCGCTGTCTGATCGCATGGTTCCTCCTGGGATATGCCTCGCCCAGAACCGGCCTGGCTGATCCGGGCGCCGGCGCATCATCGAGAGGCGCGACATCCGTCGCCATGACGGGCGTCAAGATTTGCTGATTTCTGCCGCGACGTTCGTGGGCGCCGCCGGCTGGATTCTATCCGACGCGGGAGCCGGTGAGGGGAAAGCTCAGCGATGCCTCGGTACCGCCCATGGCCGATCGGCGCCAGGTCGCGTCGCCATCCAGTACATCGGCAAGCTTGCGGATGATGCCGCAGCCGTGGCCGCTACCGTCCATGGAACCGCCTGGTCCCACGCCGTCATCCGCGACCACCAGCACGCCCTCCTGGCGTGCCCGGTCATGACGCAGCGCGATGTGAATGCTACCCGCCTGCCGGCCGACGAAGGCATGGCGCAAGGCGTTGACCACGAGTTCGGATGCGGCAAGCAACAGGGCACGGCGCTTCTCTCCAGCCAGTTGCAACGGCTGGAGATCCAGCGACAGCGCAAGCGATCCGACAGTATGGCCAAAGATCTCGACGAGCCCGCCGGCAATGGCGCGGAGCTCAAGGACGCAGGACCGCGGACAGGCATCGCTCGCCGTGTCCAGCGTCTGGTACGCACTGACTAGTGCATTGGCGCGTTGGATTGTCCGATAACGATTGCTGGACCCGATCCGCCCGCTGTCGATCAGTCGATCCAGGTTGGTGGCAAGGTGGCGCAAATTGGCAGCGCGATGCATCGCCTCGTCTGTCCATACGCCACGCCAGTTGATGTCCTCTCTCGGCTGCATGGCTGCACCTTCGATGAGAATACCGTGCCAAAGCGCTACTGCAGCTTGACCGGATCGAGCCGGCTGCCCAGGGCGGTCTCGCGCGGAAAATCGTCGTCCTCGAGCCCGTGGCGATCGACAATCTGCACGCGCCGCGGACCGGCCAGCGCAATAAGGCCGCGGTGCTTGAGTTCGGTCAGCGAGCGGCTGACCGTCTCGACCGATAGCGCGAGGTAGTCGGCAATATCGTAGCGAGACGTGGGCAGCAGGACGCTGTCCGCCGGCTGCTTGGAACACCGTTCC
>DATAPW010000286.1:0-10369 GCA_036265005.1 Acetobacteraceae bacterium
GGCTCAGCCTGCCGGAAGTGGCGGCCTGCCTGGCGCGCTGCACCGTTTTCATCGGCAACGATTCCGGCCTGATGCATCTCGCCGCGTCAGCCGGCACGCCGACACTTGGTTTGTTCGGCCCGACCCCGTCCAAGGAATACGCGCCGGCCGGCCACCGTGCACGGATGGTGATGTCGCCGAATTCACGGATGGAGGACCTGTCGGTCGATGCGGCAATGGCCGCTGCGTCACGCCTGCTCCTGGCGGCCGAGGCAGCGTAGGGCGGAACAGCGGAGCGCATTCCGCCCTACATGGCCTCGTCCAGGTCGGAGCCCCACATCTTCTCCAGCGCGTACATCGCCCGCGCCTCGGGCTTGAACAGGTGTACCACGATGTCCCCGGCATCGATCAGCACCCAGTCGGCGCCGCCGGCGCCCTCTACCTGCACGCGCTTCAAGCCAGCCTGGTGCAGCTTCTCGGACAGGTGCTCCGCCATCGCAGCGATCTGCCGGTCGGCCAGGCCGGTGGCAATTACCATCCGGTCGCAGAACGACGCCTTGCCGGCGAGGTCCAGCGTCACGACGTTTTCTGCCTTGTCGTCCTGCAGGCTGCCGACGATGACCGTCTGCAGGCGTTCCAGCGTGGACAGTTCCGCCTTGCGTCCGCGGCGCGGCGCGGCCATCCGAGGACCGGCGGCTATCGTCTTCTTGCGCGGCGTGCCAGGGGTCTTTCCAGCCTCGGGCAGTGTCGGCTTGGCGATCTTCTTGCGGGGTGCGGCGCGATGCCGCGCGGGCGAGAATGGTTTCGGCGGCTTGGCTATGACTCTGCTCCTTTGCTCGCGCGGATTGCGCTCGCCGATTCGGCATGCTGCGGCACGCACAAGAAAACCCAAGCCGGCGCGGAAAGTTCGGCAAGCACCGGCACTGCATGCGATGACCTGCGCGCATGTGCCAGCCGGCGCGCCGCACGACCGGCCAATGCGCGATGATTGTAACTCGGTCGCGGCAGAACCGCGAAGGGAATGCGACGCGCGATGTCCAGCCAACGCCGCCAGTGCGGCAGCTCCGTCAGGATGTCGGCTCCCATCAGCCAGACGAAGCGGGCGCGCGGAAACTCCCGAAGCAGGCGGCGCAGCGTGTCGATGGTGTAGCGGGTGCCGAACACGACCTCGATCGCGCTGGCCACCACGCGACGTCCGTCGGCGATGCTGCGCGCGGATGCCAGGCGCTGGCCGAACGGCGCCATGCCGCTTTGCGGCTTCAGCGGATTGCCGGGAGAAACCAAAAGCCACACCTGGTCCAGCCGCAACCGCCGCCGCGCGACTTCAATGATGTGGCGATGACCTTCATGCGCCGGATTGAACGAGCCGCCGAGCAAGCCGATGCGCATGCGGCGACGGTCGCCGAACCGCGGGATCAGCTCGTGTCGGTGCGGCGTGTTCAGGGACGCACCTGCCCGCTACCGATCACCAGATAGCGATAAGTTGTCAGTTGGTCGGGACCGACCGGGCCGCGCGCATGAATGCGCCCGGTGGCAATGCCGATCTCCGCGCCGAAGCCGAACTCGCCGCCGTCGCAGAACTGCGTCGAGGCGTTCCACAACGCCACTGCGCTGTCCACGCCGTTCAGGAAGTGCTGGGCTGTTGCAGCATCCTCGGCGACGATGGCGTCGGTGTGCTCGGAGCCGTGGCGCGCGATATGCCCAAGCGCGGCATCGACGCCATCCACCACAGCGACCGACAACACTGCATCGAGCCACTCGGTGTCGAAGTCGGCGTCGGTCGCAGGAGCCAGGTCCGCCACGATGTCACGCGCCGATGCATCGGCGCGGAAGTCGCAGCCCAGGGCACGTAGATCGGCGATGATCGCAGGCAGCAAGGACGCGGCAATGGCGCGGTCGATCAGCAGTGTTTCGGTGGCGCCACAGATGCCGGTACGCCGCATCTTGGCATTCGCCACGATGCTGCGGGCCATCGCCGGGTCGGCCGATTCGTGCACGTAGGTGTGGCAAAGTCCTTCGGCGTGCGCCAGCACGGGGACGCGCGCCTCGCGCTGCACACGCTCCACCAGCGACTTGCCGCCACGCGGCACGATCAGGTCGAGCAATCCGGCTGCTGCCAGCATCGCCGCGACATAGGCGCGATCGGCATTCGGTGCGATCTGCACGCAGGCCTCGGGCAATCCCGCGGCGCGCAGACCGGACACCAGTGCGGCGTTGATCGCCTGGGCACTGCGCAGGCTTTCCGAACCGCCGCGCAGAATCACCGCATTGCCCGACTTCAGGCAGATGCCGGCAGCATCCGCACCGACATTGGGCCGGCTTTCATAGATCATACCGATCACGCCGATCGGCGTGGCAATGCGCTGGATGCGCAGGCCGTTGGGCCGCGTCCAATCAGCGAGCATGCGTCCGAGCGGATCGGGCAGATGCGCGATGTCTTCCAGGCCCTTTGACATGGCATCGACCCGGGCCTCGGTGAGGGTCAGCCGGTCGCGGAATGCGGCGGTGCCGGTGCAGGCGGCAAGATCGGCGGCATTGGCCGCGAGGATCTCGGCGGTATGCTCGCGCAGCGCCGTCGCCATGGCACGCAAGGCGGCGTTTCGGTCGGCGTCCGGAGTGCGCGCCAGGACATGAGAAGCGGCGCGTGCAGCCGCAGCGGCGCGTTGCAGGTGCTGGGTGGATTCGGTCTCGATGTGCATTCCCTGACGTCCTCTGATGTCAGTTTGCCGTCGCAACGCCCTTCAGTGCAAGTTGACCCGATGGGTTGCGGCACGGCATTTGTGCTTCTGCCTCAAGTAGGATGGGTCGAGCGCCGCGAAACCCATCGCGGCACAACTCACAGCAGCACCAGATCGTCGCGGTGGATTATCTCATCGCGGCCGCGCCAACCCAATATGGCCTCAATCTTGTCCGAGCGGTGGCCGGCGATGCGTTCGGCGTCCACGCTGGCGTATGCCGACAGGCCGCGCGCCAATGCCTGCCCCTGCGGCCCGCGCACTACGACAGGGTCGCCGCGCTCGAACGTGCCCTCGATGCTGCGCACGCCGGCGGGCAGCAACGAACGGCCGGCGGCGAGCGCACGCGCAGCACCGGCATCCACCACGAGCGCACCTAGCGGCGCCAATGCGCCGGCGATCCAGCGCTTGCGCGCCGAACGTCCCTCCGGCGCGGCGAGGAACCAGGTGCAGCGCGCGCCCGTCTCCAAAGCCGCGAGCGGACGCTCGGTGTGGCCCTGGGCGATTGCCATCGCACAGCCTGCCTGGGTGGCGATGCGCGCCGCCACCAGCTTGGTGCGCATGCCGCCGGAGGAGTATCCCGGCGGCGGTTCGCCGCCCATCGCCTCGATATCCGCGGTGATCGCCGGTACCACCGGGATATGCGCGGCCGCCGGATCGCGCCGCGGGTCGGCGGTATAGAGGCCGTCGATGTCGGACAGCAGCACGAGTTGGTCGGCCTGGGTCATCTCGGCAACACGCGCGGCCAGGCGATCGTTGTCGCCAAAGCGGATTTCCGCGGTCGCCACAGTGTCGTTCTCGTTGATCACCGGGATGCAGCCCAGGCCGAGCAGCGTGTTCAGCGTGGCGCGCGCGTTGAGGTAGCGACGGCGGTCCTCGGTATCGTCGAGCGTCAGCAGAAGCTGGGCAGCGGTAAGACCCTTCGCGGAGAGAGCTTCGCTCCAGGCCTGGGCCAGGCGGATCTGTCCGACTGCGGCCGCGGCCTGCTGCTCCTCGAGGCGCAGCCGCGGTTGCTGCAATCTGAGTGAACGGCGCGCCAGGGCGATGGCGCCGGACGACACCACAATCACGTCCACGCCGCGGGCACGCAGCGAAGCAATGTCCGCGGCGACGCCGTCCAGCCATGCCGTGCGGGGCGAGGCTTCGTCCTCGTCCACCACGAGGGCGCTGCCGATCTTGATGACGAGGCGCTGCGCGGCGGCGATCGAGGGGGTCAGCAACATGGGGACACAGCGTCGTAACGCATGGCTCCCCCTCCCGTTGCGGGAGGCGGCTGGGGGGAGGGGGCGCGTCGTGCTGCGCGTTGTCCCCTCCCCCCAGCCCCCTCCCACAAGGGGAGGGGGAGTCCTTGAGCCTTTGCCTTGACCGTCACGGTCACGCTGCCTGCTCCAGCCGTGCCGCGTTGATCATCCCCTGAAGGGTGCGCAGTACCTCCGGCACGCCCTGGCCGGTCACGCCGGACATTAGCATCACGGGCCGGCCGGATGCCTTCGCCAATGCCGCCTTGCGGGCCGACGCCTCGCGCGGCGTCATCGCGTCGGACTTGTTGAGCGCAATCAGTTCCGGTTTGTCCGCCAATCCGCCGCCATAGGCTGCAAGTTCCTCACGCACGGTGCGCCAGGCATGCACCACCTCGCCGGCAGCGCCGTCCACCAGGTGCAGCAGCACCGCGCAGCGTTCGACATGGCCGAGGAAGCGGTCGCCAAGGCCGGCGCCCTCGTGCGCGCCCTCGATCAGGCCGGGGATGTCAGCCAGCACGAACTCCTCGGATGCCGACAGGCGCACGACGCCCAACTGCGGATGCAGCGTGGTGAACGGATAGTCGGCAATCTTCGGCTTTGCCGCCGAGACCGCCGCCAGGAACGTCGATTTTCCGGCATTCGGCAGCCCGACAAGGCCGGCATCGGCGATCAGCTTCAACCGCAGCCACACCCAGCGTTCCTCGCCCGGCCAGCCTTTGTCGGCACGGCGCGGTGCGCGGTTGGTGGAGGACTTGTAGTGCGCGTTTCCGAAGCCGCCGTCGCCGCCGCGCAGCAGCGTTACGCGCTTGCCGGGGACAGCCATGTCCGCCAGGAGTGTCTCGCGGTCGTCGGCCAGGATCTGCGTGCCGACCGGCACCTTGATCACCACGTCCGGCGCGCCCGCCCCGGTGCAATCGGCGCCCGACCCGTTGCCTCCCTTCCTGGCGCGGAAATGCTGGGTGTAGCGGAAGTCGATCAGCGTGTTCAGGTTGGCCACCGCCTCGAACACGACGTCGCCGCCCTTGCCGCCATTGCCGCCGTCCGGGCCGCCGAACTCGATGAATTTCTCCCGCCGGAATGCGCACACGCCGTCGCCGCCGTTACCGGAGCGGACGAGGATCTTGGCCTGGTCGAGGAACTTCATCGTTCAATTCCAAACGAAACGGGGGCCGGCTTGGCACCGACCCCCGTTCGATACGCAAAAGGGTCCGGCGCCTTATTCGGCGGCAGCCGGCAGCGGTGCCACGGACACATGCACCCTGTCGTCCGACCGGCGCTTGAATTCCACCTTGCCGTCAACCAGCGCGAAAATGGTGTGGTCGCGGCCGAGGCCGACATTCTGGCCCGGCTTCCACTTGGTGCCGCGCTGGCGAAGGATGATGTTGCCTGCGACCACGACCTCGCCGCCGAATTTCTTGATGCCGAGGCGCCTGCCTTCGGTATCGCGGCCGTTGCGCGAGGAGCCGCCTGCCTTCTTGTGTGCCATCTCGTCCTACTCCTGAGGCGCTACGCTTTCCGGGTTTTCGCCGGAAACCACGGCCAGGGATTCCGCCGCATCCTGTGCGGCCGGCGCAATCGGTGCGGCGTCCGCCTCGGCGGCAACCAGTTCCTCGCCGTCCAGCCCAATGCCGCCGACCCGCAGCACGGTGACGTGCTGGCGGTGGCCGTTGCGTCGGCGGCTGTTCTGCCGGCGGCGCTTCTTGAAGATGATGACTTTGTCCAGCCGATCCTGCGCGACGACGGTCGCGGTGACCGAGGCGCCGGCGATGGTCGGCGCACCGACCGTCAGGGCGCCGCCGTTGCCGACCGCCAGCACGTCGGTGAAGGTGACGGTCGCGCCGGGCTCAGCCTCCAGCTTCTCGACCTTCAGCACCGCGTTCGGCGTAACCCGGTATTGTTTCCCGCCGGTCCGGATGACTGCGAACATCACACAAATTCCCAAAGCGTCGCGGGCCGCCAGGAAGCCCCGCGGCCGGAGAGCGGGGTTATAGCGGCGGGACGCGGCGTGTCAACGCGGCTGCCAGTTTCGGCAGGGCGATGCACTCCTGGGGGACCCCGAAGGGGAGGGGACCCCTGGCGGGCCAGCCAGCGCTTATCCTGGCGTAGATGAGGCCACGCCCGGTCATGTCACAAAGCGAGCGGCAAGCCCAACGAACCCGTCGGTCGTGTTAATTTCTTCTCAACGATTCCCGGAAACAATCGGCCGGATCACACCGATCTCGACCGGAGCGATCCCCCATGTCGGGCTGGACTTGCAACCCATGACAACTCTGCCTTTGGTCCTGGAGCAGCTGGAGCTCGCCGAAGCACTGGGCAACCACGTGGCTCAGCACTCAGTGGCGATTGATCAGCTGCGGGCTGCCAATCAGGAATTGACGTTGCAAATTGCCGGACGCCGCGCCCTGGAGCGGCAGCTGAGCCAGGCGCAGAAGATGGAGGCGATCGGCCAACTCTCCGGCGGCCTGGCCCACGACCTCAACAACCTGTTGGCTATCGTGATCGGCAACCTCGACATCCTGCGCGAGCAGTGGACGCACGAGCCGGACAGCTACGATCTCGCCGGCGACGCTCTCGGTGCGGCGTTGCGTGGCGCCGAGCTGGTTCGACAGATACTGGCGTTTGCGCGGCGTCAGCCGCTGGCTCCCGAACCATGCGACGTCAATCACGCCGTCTGTGTCATCCTCGGGCTGTTACACCGGACGTTCGGCGCGGACATCGCGATCGATCTCCGGTTGGCGCCAAACCTGCCGCCCGCGCTGGTGGACCGGGTACAGCTTGAATCCGCGATCACCAACCTGGTGACCAATGCCAGGCACGCCATGCCGAAAGGTGGCTTGCTGACCATCCGCACCAGCATGGCCAATCCGAATGAGGAACATGTCACTGCGTTTACCGAATTGACGCCGGGCGACTACGCGGTGATCGAGGTCGTCGATACCGGAACCGGCATGCCAACAGCCATGCTCGACCATATCTTCGAACCATTCTTCACGACCAAGGAGCCGGGCCAAGGCACCGGTCTGGGCCTCTCCATGGTGTTCGGCTTCGTGGCGCAGTCCGGCGGCCACATCAACGTCGCAAGCAAACTCGGCGTCGGGTCGAATTTCCGGCTCTACCTGCCGTTTGCCGAACCCACGGCAACGTCGATCGGCCAGGTGATCCACCCGACAGCGCATGGCCGCAACAAGACAATCCTGGTGGTGGAGCACGATGCAGGCTTGCGCCTGGATCTGCTCCGCCTGTTGACCAGCGCGGGTTACCACGCGGTCGAGGCCGGCGACGCGAGGGCGGCACTCGACAGGATCAAGACCGACATGCCGATTGATCTGCTGCTGACCGATATCGTCATGCCGGGAGGGATCGATGGGCACGGGCTGGCACGCCTCGCCGACCAGCTTCGACCGGGGTTGAAGACCCTGCTGACCTCTGGGCACGCCGGCAGGACGAACCGCGAGGCCGAGGCGGAATCCAAACTGCCGGGACCGCAGAAGCCAATGTGCCAGGGCGATCTGCTGCGCATCGTGCACGAGATGCTGCACGATCATGGAATATGCACCGAGGCCGGACCATACCCCACTGGCCGTTGGTCCGGCGGACACACGAATCGTTCGAACAGATCGGAAAGCGCACTCGCCAAGGCTGAGCGCCATGTCCGCGAGGGCGAGGAGCGCATCGCCCGACAGATCGCCATCGTCGAACGCCTGGAAGGTGCCCTGCACAACGACGCCCGACGGGCGAGGGCTCTGCTGGTATCGCTCGAAACCAGTGTCAGCCTGGCTCGCAGCCAGTTGCGGGCAACCCGGTAGACGATCAGCGACTGACCCGCACGGCAAACTTGCCGACGACCCAATCCTTCGTATCATGCCGACCGCCAGCAGGCTTGCCCGAGAAACATGGCGTCCCCCGCGGTGATGCCGGCAGCGATGCGACGGCCGCCTGCGCACCAGCCCACGGGGGTTCCGCCATGCAACAGCACCCATTCGGCCGCCTTCCCGCAGCTTCGATCCTCACACTCGGCGGCGGCGGCCTCGGCATGCTGTGGGGAACCACCACGTTCGAGGAATGCGTTGCCACGGTGCACGCGGCGGTGGATGCCGGGATCACCCTGCTCGACCTCGCGCCACGCTACGGCGACGGCAAGGCGGAAGAGGTCGTGGGCGCGGCCTTCGCCGGCAAGCTGCCCGCCGGCGTCCGCGTCACCAGCAAGTGCAATCTCGGCAACCCCGCCCCCGGCGAGATCGAGGCAATCCTGCGCCGGTCGATCGAGGCCAGCCTGCAACGCCTGCGCCTGTCGCGGCTCGACCTGTTCTTCCTGCACTCCAACGTCGTGCCGGATGTGGCATTCACCCGCGGATGGGGCGATGCCGGCAGCCGCATGACACCCTACGCGGTGTTCGTCGAGCACGTCCGCCCGCTGTTCGAGCGCTTCGTGGCCGAGGGGTTGATCGGCGCCTGGGGAGTGACCGGCATCGGCCATCCCGACACCATCATCAGACTGCTGGGTGAACGCCCTGCCCCGGCCGCCGTGCAGTGCATCGCCAATCTGTTGGATTCACCCGGCGGGCTGAAATTCTTCCATGGGCCGGCGAAGCCGCGCGCGGTGATGGCGGCGGCGCATGACAATGGTGTCGGTGTCATGGGCATTCGCGCGGTGCAGGCCGGCGCATTGACCGCGGCGATCGACCGCCCGTTGCCGGACGATCATCCGGAAGTCCGCGATTTCGCCCGCGCCGCCGGCTTCCGCCAGCTATGCGGCGAACTGGGTCAGAACCCTGCGGTGCTGGCGCACCGTTATGCGCTGTCGCTTGATATCGACACGCTGGTGCTGGGCGTGAAGAACCGCGAGGAGTTGGCGGAATGCGTCGCCGCGGCCGAGGCGGGGCCGCTGCCAGCCGACCTGATCGGGCGCATCGAGGGTTCGGTGGATCGCACCACCGCGTAACCGTTAACCGTAGGGTGGCAAAGCGCCGCGCACGCGGTTGCCACAGGTTAACGCGCGCCCTACCCTGCGCCGGCTTGGCGTTCCGGCAGGCAAGCGCCGCATCGCCGGAGGAGCGCAACCCCAGCAGAGGGAACGAAAGAGATGAAGGTTGGCGAAGCTGTTGCCGAAATCATGAAACGCGAGGGGATCGAGATCCTCTGCGGCTACCCGGTCAACCACCTGCTGGAATACGCAGCCGCGGCCGATATCCGTCCGATCATCGTACGCCAGGAGCGCATCGGCCTGCACATGGCTGACGCCATTTCGCGCGTCACCTCGGGCAAGAAGATCGGCGCCTTCTGCATGCAGCACGGCCCTGGCAGCGAGAACGCCTATGGCGGCGTCGCCCAGGCGTACAGCGAATCCGTCCCGCTGCTGGTCATCCCGCAGGGCTATCCGCGGCGCATCGCCGGGATCGATCCGAACTACAGCGCGTCGCGCGAGATGCGTGGCGTGGCGAAGATCTCCGAGCACCTCATCGTCGCATCGGAACTGCCCAACGCTATGCGCCGCGCATTCAACAACCTGCGCAACGGCCGCAGCGGGCCGGCGATCGTGGAAATCCCCACGGATATGTGGAACGAGGACATCGGCGACCTCGACTACACGCCGGTCGGCCACGTGCGCTACGCACCCGACCTCGCGGATGTGCGCAAGGCGGCGGCGGCGATCCTGGCAGCCAAGCGGCCGGTGATCTATGCCGGCACCGGCGTGCACTGGGCCGAGGCCTGGCCGCAGCTTCGCGCGTTCGCCGAGCTGCTTGGTGCGCCGGTCACCACCAGCCTCGGCGGCAAGAGTTCGTTCCCGGAGAACCATCCGCTGTCGCTCGGCTCGGGCGGCAACGCGGTGCCGAAGCCGGTGCATCACTTCATCGCCAATTCCGATCTCATCATCGGCATCGGCTGCTCGTTCACCGAGACCAACTTCGGCATCAAGTTCCCAAAGGGCAAGAAGTTCATCCACGCGACACTGGATCCGAACCACCTCAACAAGGACGTGGTCAGCGCGATTGGCCTGGTGGGCGACGCGGGCCTGACGCTCGACGCGCTGATCGGCGAGCTGAAGCAGACCATCAAGTCGAACCGCGACCCGAGCGCGGTGGTGGCCGAGATCACCCAGGTCCGCGAAGAGTGGATGGCGCAGTGGAAGCCACTGCTGAACTCGAATGAGGCGCCGATCAGCCCGTACCGGGTAATCTGGGAGCTCATGGCCGGCACCGATCCGAAGAACACCATCATCACCCACGATGCCGGCAGCCCGCGTGACCAGATCTCGCCGTTCTGGGTGGCGACCGAACCGATGTCCTATATTGGCTGGGGCAAGACCACGCAGTTGGGCATGGGACTGGGTTTGGCAATGGGCGCCAAGCTGGCGAAACCAGACAAACTGTGCATCAACCTGTGGGGCGACGCGGCGATCGGCTTTACCGGCAT
>DATAPW010000287.1:0-22086 GCA_036265005.1 Acetobacteraceae bacterium
CTATTTACGGAGTGCGTTACTCGACCCAGGCAATCTTCTTTCGCAAGCCTGATGGCACGCCATGGGTTAAGTTTTATGCGAGGGGCTATCCCGTCCTCGCTCCGGTTACACAAGAAGGCAAGATGGTGACGTGGACCGGTCCACAAGAGTTTTTTGGGCCGAACAATAATTACAGTTATTGGCTTCAGTACACCGTATGGCCTGACGGCGACAACCATCTCAGTGGCGCCATAGGTACCCGTATGATTAATAGATCTGGCCTCGCGTATAATAACAATGTTAGAGGAAACGATGTAGATCTTACCTGTGCAACAGAAGTCCTGCCTGCGGTTACATGGAATGATTGGCTTGCACAGAGCATAGTTACCTCGCCTGTTGATCTTTCATCTAGTGATCCACCCTGACGGCACCATCTGGATGGTCGATGTGGTCGGCAAGCTTTATGCCTCTGGACTTCCACAGGGCCAATTCAAGCAGGCATCACACGGGATCGGGTTGTCCACTGTCGTGCTCATATCGGCTTTCGCCCACTTACGACATGGAACTGGACCGGAGCAGCAAAGCCGCCAGCTGTCTCAAACCGGTTGAACACCGACCGCACCTGCGTCCAGGCGGCTTCCTGAACAGAAGGCGGCTGATCGGAAATGATGCCCCAGATGCCACCCCAGGCTTCCCGGATCATCGGAACCACGTCCGCGATCGAAGCCAGAATCATCGACGCGTCAATGGACGTGATATCGACATCGGTGAATCCGGCGTGCTCAAACAAGGCCGTCAGCACCGCCCGGTCCGCCAGGGCGAAGAAACCGGGGCCGGACGCGGGCGCGGGTTTGTTGGCGTGACGGCGCAGGATCGCCACCAGCTCAACGTGGAAAGGATTGGCGTCCGGCAGGCCGCTCACGATGGCGCCAAACCGTCCGCCCGGACGCAGCACACCGCGCACCGCCGCCACCGCCGCAGCTGGGTCCGGCAACAGCATCAGGCTGAGGCGCGAGATCGCCGCGTCGAACACACCCCGGTGGCGCGGCAGATTCGCCGCCGTGCAGGCGAGCGTGGCGATCATTCCAAGACCCGCCGCGTGCGCCTGGGCGTCCACGAAGCTCAGCATCGCCGGGGAGATATCGGTGGCGAGAACATGTCCATCCCGCCCGGCCCGGCGCGCGGCGGCAAGGGTCTGGCCACCAGCGCCGCAGGCGATGTCGATCACGCGGCTGCCCTGGGCCACGCCAGCCTGGTCCAGCATCGCCTCGGTGGCGGTCCCCGTCATCCGGTTGATCACGGGTTCCCATTTGGCCCAACCTGCGGCCGCGCTGTCCCATTGTCGCAACGCCGCACCCTCGTCTGCGGGCTGGTCGGCAAGTTGTGAGTATTTGGCGTTCGCCACGGCCGCTCCCCCCGTCACTTGCTGACGTACGACAGCAAGGTGTGGCGCCCTCGGCATCGCGTCACTATGATGCGCCTCGAAGTCATATAGCGAATCATTGTTGCGGTCCTCCGGCCGAGTGCGAATCAAAATTCCGGGCGCCCGTGCACTGGCGAGTTTTCACACGGTCTGCAAGAACTTCGCAACAAGCCTAGCCCCAGAAAACAAACCGATTTTCCGGCGCGCAATTCGGTTGCGGCGTACGCAATGAGGTTCATCCGAATTCCGTCACAATGATCGTTCGCCGGAAGGCTGATCACCAGGCCGCCCGGCTCGTGCCATTGCGTAGAGAAGGCATTGCCTTGTTGGAAAAGCTTCGGGCGATTTCGCACAGCTGTGGCCACTTCAAGTCGCACCCGGCGGAACTGACCACACGATTCATACCAACCCCCAGTGAGCGCGACCCAAAGCCGTCATGGCGGGCTTTTTCCCGCCATCCACGTCTTTCATTGCAGCGGGCCAGAAAGACGTGGATGGAACGAGTCGCAGTCAGCAGGGCTTGGTATTGACGGTCTTTCTCCCCGACCGCACCTGACGGGCCAGCATCAGTGTCGTTTGAAACGGATGCTCCGCGGTCATCTCCCATCGGCAGGGAGATCTCGCCATCCCATATTGACGATCGCCTTGTGGTCAGTTCCGCCCGGTGCGACTTCACGTCGGGCTTTCCCCGGTTGCATCGTTGTGCTAGTAAGACTACCTGCAACGGTCATTGGCGATAACTTTTCGTTCCCTCGCTATTGCCACCTCGCGGCCGTCCTCCATGCACCGCATGCCTTGCCACCCGGGCCTGCCAGCCACTGGCCGCCATCGACACCGGCCACAACCTGCCTGGGCGCATCACCACGCGATCGCGCTTTCATGGATGGAGCGGTTTTGCACTACCATCGCCGATCAACGGGACTTTGAGACGCGACCGAGATCCGCCGCCCCACGCGCTGATGCGTCACCAGTCCCTTTGGCGCATGGCGGCAATCCGCGACGCATGCCGCCCCACATTGCGCAACGGACGCCGGCTGCATGCCATGCGCAGCGTCACGCCCGGCACAAGGGCACCCGCCGCATTCATCTGCGGCACGCTTTTCCGTGCTCGCCACCGATGATCGAGACTCTGAGACGCGTTCGGGATGCGGCAATCGATGGCATCATGTTGCGCCCTTGCACACTCACCGTTGCAGACGATAGTCGCCGCGCCACCGCGCCAGGACAGCAGGGTTTTCCCGGCGTTCACCTACAGCACGCTTTTCCCCACCCGCCACCGCTGATCGACACTCTGAGACACCGCCGAGACGCGGCCGCGGACAGCGCTACGTCCCGGCTCGGACACCGCCCCGCTACGGACGATTGCCGACGCGGCGCCGCGTCACGACAAGGGCGGTTTCCCCGGCATTCATCCGCAGCAGGCGTTTCCTCGCCCGCCACCGCTGAGCGAGACTCTGAGACACCGCCGAGACGTGGCGGTGACCACGCATCTCATCGCGGCACGCCGAGCACAGGTCATACACGGCACGCTTTTCCTGCCCAGCCACCGGTGAGCGGGATTCTGAGACACATCCGAGATACGCCGCCCCCACCCTCCGTGTGCGCGTCGCAACCCGCGCGACATCATCCCATCGCACAATGCCATGAGACGCCGCCGCGACGATGCCGCCCCCTAATGCCGGAAGTGCCGCATCCCGGTGAACACCATGGCGATGCCGGCGGCATCCGCCGCGGCGATCACCTCCTTGTCGCGCACCGAGCCGCCAGGCTGGATCACCGCGGTCGCGCCGGCGGCAACCGCCGCCTCCAGCCCATCGGCAAACGGGAAGAACGCATCCGACGCCACCACGCTGCCGCGCGTCAGCGGCTCCGGCAGCCCCGCGGCCTTCGCCGCCTCCACCGCCTTCCACGCGGCGATGCGCGCGCTGTCCACCCGGTTCGGCTGCCCGGAGCCGATCCCCACCGTCGCGCCGTCCCTGGCATACACGATGGCATTCGACTTCACGTGCTTGCACACCGCGAACGCGAACAGCAGGTCGGCCATCTCCGCGTCGGTCGGCGCGCGCTGCGTCATCAGCCGCAGATCGGCCGCACCGATCCGACCGTCATCGCGGGTCTGCGCAAGGAACCCGCCGGCCAGGCTGCGGAAGGCTATACCCGGCGCCACCGGATCCGGCAGCCCGCCGGTCAGCAGCAGCCGCAGGTTCTTGCGCCGCGCCACCGCCGCCCTCGCCGCCTCGTCCGCGTCCGGCGCGACGATCACCTCGGTGAGGATCGCCGCGATCTTCTCCGCCGCGGGACCGTCCAGCGTGCGGTTCACCGCCACGATCCCGCCGAACGGCGAGACCGGATCGCAGCGAAACGCCAGGTCCCACGCCTCTGCCAGCGTCGCGGCGGACGCCACACCACAGGGGTTGGCATGCTTGATGATGGCCACCGTGGGCGCCTGGAATTCCGCGACGCACTCGATCGCCGCATCGGTGTCCGCCAGGTTGTTGTACGACAGCTCCTTGCCCTGCATCTGCAGCGCGGTCGCCACCCCAGGCCGGTTGCCGGTGACGTAGAATGCCGCCGACTGGTGCGGGTTCTCGCCATAGCGCAGCGTCTGCCGCAGCATCCCGGCGATGGAGAACCGCCGCGGGAATGCCTGGCCCCGCTGCTCGGCGAACCACGCGGCGATCGCGGCATCGTATGACGCCGTCCGCGCATACGCTTCGCCGGCCAGGCGTCGCCGCAACGTCCGCGTGGTCCCGCCGTGTTGCGCGATCTCGTCCAGCACCGCGTCGTACTGGTCCGGCTCGGTCAGCACGGCGACGAAGTCGTGGTTCTTCGCCGCGGCACGGATCAGCGCCGGGCCGCCGATGTCGATATTCTCGATACACTCGTCGTCGGCCGCGCCATGCGCCACCGTCGCCTCGAACGGATACAGGTTCACCGCGACCAGATCGATCGGCGCGATGCCATGCTGCGCCATCTGCGCGACATGCTCCGGCACATCGCGTCGCCCGAGAATGCCGCCGTGGATCTGCGGCACCAGCGTCTTCACCCGCCCATCGAGGATCTCCGGAAACCCGCTGTGCTCCGATACCTCGGTGACCGGCACCCCGGCCTCGCGCAGCGTCCGCGCGGACCCACCGGTGGACAGGATCTGCACGCCGCCAGCGACAAGCGCCTGCGCAAATGCCACCAGCCCGGCCTTGTCGGACACCGAGATCAGCGCGCGTCTGATCGGTACGATATCGGTCATCGCCAGCCCCCGGTTTTCAACCCGCGGGATAGACCGCGATCCCCATCAGGTCCAGCGTCCGCGCCACCACCCGCATTTCGTCGTAGCGTTCGACGGCGCGAGCGCGTCCGGCTTCGCCCATCGCCGCACGCAGCGTCGGATCGGCGGCGAGCCGGGACAGCGCATCGGCCAGCGGCGCGACCTGCCGCGGCGCCACCAGCAGGCCGGTCACCCCCGGCACGACCTGCTCGCGCGGGCCGTCGATATCGCTGGCAACCACCGGCAGGCCGGTCAGCATGGCCTCGATCACCGACATCGGCAGGCCTTCGAAGTAACTCGGCAGCACGAAGATATCCGCCGCCGCCAGCACCGCCGACACATCGTCCCGGTAGCCCAGCAGATGCAGCCGATCGCCCAGGCCGGCGCCCGCCAGCAACTCGCGCATGTCATCGCCGCGATCCGAGGCCAGCCGCTCGCCCACCACCCAGAGTTCCGCGTTTGGCACGGCGTGCAGCGCTGCGGCCAGTTCTGGGTATCCCTTGACCCGCACCAGGCGCGACACCGCCACCACCACCACGCGATCGGCCGGCGTGCCGAGGACGCCGCGGATCCGTGCGCGCGCCACCGGATCCGGCCGGAACACGGTCGCATCGCGGCCGTTGCCGATCGTCTGTGCACCGCGGAAGATGTGCAGCCGGCCGGCATCCGCCGCCTCGGCCGCCGAGACGGTCATGAACACGTCGGTGAAGCGGCCGCCGATCCATTCCATGGCGAGGCCGGCAAATCGACGCAGCCACGAGCCCTGCTGGTTGAACAGGAAGCCGTGGCAGGTATAGGCAACCCGCGGCACACCGGCGACCCGCGCCGCCAGCCGCGCGAGGAAGCCGCTGATCGGCATGTGCGCGTGCACCAGGTCAGGCCGCTCGGTACGGAACAGCCGCACCAGGTCCCAAAACGCCCTGGCATGCGCGAGCGGCGTGAGGCGACGCTCGAACGGCACGCCGACCACGCGGAACCCTTCGGCGCGCACGCTGTCCAGCAGGCGCCCTTCGGCGCAGACGCCGATCACCTCGTGGCCGCGTGCGCGGATGCCGCGCATGACCGGCAGAAGGAACTGCTTCAGCGAGAAGTCTACGTTGGTGATCTCGATGACCTTCACCTGGGGGCTTTGCCCCCAGGGCCCCCAGCAAAGGTGGAGCCTTTGCAATCCATCCGTTCTGGACCGGTGCGGCGGAGCAAAGCGAAGGGTTCCAAGGGCTCCGCCCTTGGCGGGTGTCCAGAGGGCAGAGCCCTCTGGTGGGGTCCAGGGGCGAAGCCCCGCCTTAGCCCACCTTGCTGATCGCCCATTTCACCTGCTGCGGGCCATCGGCAAAGCCGGTCAGCACCACCTGCTCGCTGCGCCGCGGTTCGTGGCCGCCGAGGTATATGCTCTCCTCCAGGCTCATCCGGGCGCCGTCGGCACGCAGCCGCCAGCCGCCGCCGGAGCGCAGACGCAGCAGCACCGCCTCGCCGTCCTGCTGCAGGCTGGCATTCACGTCCGGATGCAAATGGAAGCGCAGGGTGAAGGGCTGCGGCGTCGGCGCCTCCACCACGTCCTCCCCCCGCACGTCTTCGCCGCTTTCCGCCAGGTACAGCCGCCGCCGGTGCACTGCGCCGAACAGTTTCTTCCAGCCGTCGTGGCTCGCCTCCAGCCAGTGGGCGCCGTTGGCCTCCTGCCGCTGCGCCTCCACCACGGCCGGCCGCCGACCGAGCCCCTCCGGCTTCAGTTCCGACGAACTGAGATCGGCGATCACCAGCGTGGAATGCGCCGCGGTGGCACGGGTCGCGTCGCGCCACTCCGGGTTGCCGGCCGGGAATGCACCGCAGTTCACGATCATCCGGTCACGGCCGACCGACAGCTCCATCGACAGCGTGCCGGCATGGGCATAGCGATCCACGCCCGGTGGCGGCGGCGCGCCGCAATCGACGATCAGCACGCTGCGCCCGGCCTGCAGGCGTTGGAAGCCGCCATCGACCAGTGCGGACGGCCCGCGTCCGCCGCGACCCGCCTGGGTCAGCGCGATATCGATCAGGCTGCCGCTCTCTTCCTTGCTGCCATTGAACAGCGCCAGCCCGCCATCGCCATGCCGCATCACCCGCAGCGCCGGCGCCATGCGCTCGATGGCGCTGGTGAGTGCCGGCGGCGGCTGGGTCTGCGCCGCCTGCAGCAGTGCGCGGATCTCGGTCAGGTCCTGCAACGCGGCAAGCTGCGCCGCCGGGCTGCGTTCCGCATGGCAGCCATCAGGCAGTATCTGGCGGGCGATCTCCTGCGGCAGGAAGCGCAGTGCCCGCGTCAGGAAGCCGGCGTGTTCCGGCAGTGCGACGGCCGCGGCGATCAGGCCCTTCAGCGCGGTCAGCGCGCGGGCATCCAGTTCCTCGGCCGGCAGCGCCGCAGACAGGCTGCGCGCATCGGATACCAGCCGGGCCATCAGGCGCTGGCGGAACGGATCGTCCGCCGTGGCTGCGAAAAAGTCGTAATGACCGAGCCACCCGGCGATCCGCGCGCCGACCACGTCGGGACGATGCGCCAACGGATCGCCAGGCGGTGCGTTCACCCACTCCGCCACCAGTGCACGCGCGCGCAGCCTGGCGGCGTCGGTGCCAAGGGCGCGCAGGTCGCGCAGCCAGGTGAAGCTGTGCGCGGCGGCGTTGACCAGTGAAGAATTCGACGCCTCGCCCCAGCCGCCAGGCCGCAACGTGCGGACGCCGCCGCCGATCTCCAGCTCGCCGCGCAACAACCGGGCGCCACGGCCCGGATCGCCCGGCCAGGGATCGCGCACCGGAAGAGCGGGCGCATCCGGCACACGGCTCATGCGAAGGCTGGGCAGCCGGGCCATCACCCGACGCGCATCGCGCAACCAGCGCCGTGGGTCGCTGGCGCTCATCCCGGGTGCGCCTCGCCACGCAGCGCGCCGATCGCGGCGGCGTAGTCCGTGGTGCCGAACACGGCAGTGCCGGCGACCAGCGTATCGGCGCCGGCGGCGATCGCACGGGGTGCGGTATCCGGCGTGATGCCACCATCCACCGAGAGCGCGATCGAGCGGCCGGAACCATCGATCATCCGGCGCACTGCCGCGATCTTCGGCAATTGCGATGGGAGGAAAGCCTGGCCGCCGAATCCGGGATTCACCGTCATCACGAGAATGATGTCGACGAGATCGAGTACCCACGCAATGGTTTCGAGCGGCGTGGCCGGGTTCAATACCACCCCGCATCGTTTGCCGTGCGATTGGATGAGTTGCAGCGTTCGATGCAGGTGCGGCCCCGCCTCGGGATGCACCAGCATGTGGTCGGCGCCGGCCTCGGCGAACGCGGCGACGTATGGATCGACCGGCGCAATCATCAGATGTACATCGAACGGAAGTTTCGTATGCCTGCGCAGGCTTTTCAGGACTGTCGGACCGAAGCTGATGTTCGGCACGAAATGTCCGTCCATCACGTCCAGGTGCAGCCAATCCGCGCCGGCCGCTTCAATCGCTGCCGTCTCGTCCTGCAGGCGTGCGAAATCCGCAGCGAGCAGGCTCGGCGCGACAATGACTCGGCTGGGTCGCGAGGTCGGCATGCATGCGATGTAGACAGTGCGCCGCTCGGAACACAAGGCTGGCCGTTGTCTGGGCTTCTCGGAAGACCACGGGCTAGGCAGCCTGGACGTCAACTCTTGATCAGGCGCGCGGCGAAGAAACCGTCCATCCCGCCGCGGTCGGACCAGAAGCAGGGCAGCGTGCGCAGGAACCCCTCTGCCGTGCGAGCCTCCGGCAGAGCCGCAAGCTCCTCCGGCGCAAAAGGTTCATGCCGCAGGTCGCCACGCGCAATCGCGGCCTTGACGCGCGCGACTCCTTCGTCCGGCTGCAGCGAACACACCGAATAGATCAGCCGCCCGCCCGGACGCAGCATCGCCGCGGCCGCGGCCAGCAACCTGGCCTGGGTTTCTGCCAGCGCGGCCACATCGCGCGGCCGCTTGATGTGCGGCACGTCGGGGTGGCGGCGGATGGTTCCGGTTGCACTGCACGGTGCATCCAACAGCACCGCATCGAACGGCGCAGCGGGCTTCCAGGTCGCGACATCCGCAACCACCATCTCGGCGTCGAGTCGCCAACGGCGGAGATTGTCGCGCAGCCTCGCCAGCCGGGCGGCGTCACGCTCCACGGCGGTGACCGACGCGCCGCTCGCGGCAAGCTGAGCCGTCTTGCCGCCAGGCGCCGCGCAGAGATCGGCAATACGCTCGCCTGGCCGCGCCACGAGCAGCGCCGCAGGCAGCGCGGCGGCGGCATCCTGCACCCAGCAATCGCCGTTCTCGAACCCCGGCACGTCGGCAACCCTGGTGCCGACGGGGAAGCGCACCGATCCGGTCGGCAGAACCTCACCCCCCTCCGGCTTCGGGCCGCCCGGTCGCAAGGTCAGGTCCAGCGGCGCCTCGTGCTGGTGCGCCAGTCCAATCGCCCGCGCGTGGTCGCCCCAGGACGCCCATAGCCAGGGGGGCGTATCCAGTCGCGGCCCATCGAGTTCCGCCAATGCTGTGCCACCGGCCTCGGCGACACGGCGCAGCACGGCATTCACCATGCCGGCAAACGGAATGAGGCGGCGGGCGCGGGCCAGGGCTACCGACGTCGCCACCGCGGCGTGGCTCGGCGTATCCAGCAGCAACAACCCCGCCGCACCGATCCGCAGCACGTGCCGGACCGGATCCGGCGGCGCCTTGCGAAGATAAGGCTCCAGCAGGGTGTCCAGCGTGCCGATCCGGCGCAGCACCGAAGCGGCCAGGCGATGCGCCGCGGCGCGGTCCCTTGGCGGCATCTCCGGCAGGGCGTCCAGCGCCTCCTCGAGCGACCGACGCCTGTCCAGTACCGCCGTCAACAGATCGAACGCGGCCTCGCGCGTCGGGTCGGGCGGTGGCCGCGTCACTGCACGACGGCGTGGCAGGTCACCGCACGCCCATGCAGGCGGCAACGCGCCAGAAGCCGATCGGTCACCGAATAGACCATGCCGTTCCAGCCTTCGCCCGTGCGATGCAGCAGCACATAGCCATAATCACCGACGCCGAAGCCGCGGCGCAGCTTCGCGCCATCGATGACCGTACCGGCGGCAAGCGGCTGGGTGATCGCATCGTTGCTGTCGCCGCCCTCGCCGGCAACAAGCTGCGCCGGATGTCCGGGACCGAAATCGTAGCTGGTGAAGTCGTGCACGTGGCCCGACAGCACCATGTCCAGAGCGGGCGGCGCGAGATCGCGGATCGCCGCCTGTTCGGTCGCGTTCAGCGTGTCGCCCGGCTTGGCACCCGACCCTTGTGCCAGTGCCCAGACCGGACGATGTGTCAGCAGCCATGAATGCGCCGGTGCGTCGGTCAGCAGCGACTGCAACTGGCTATGGAACAGCGCGACCTTTGCCGCGTCCGCCGTGCCATCATCGGCGTCGGCGCCATCGAACATCAGCAACTGCAGCGGATCGAGGTGCAACGCGTAGGGCGCGGTGGTGGCAGTGCAGTCAACCGTATCCGGGTGCGGATCGAGCAACCGGAACCAGCCATGGCCACCGCGGCTGCACAGCTCGTGATTGCCGCGCACCAGTACCCACGGCGCCGCCGCGAGCAACGGCGCCGCAGGATCGAAGAAGTCCTTCCGCCAGACTGCCCAGTTGTCGCCGTACGGACTGCCGGCACAGCCGGCCCGCGCGGCCGGGCACGGTGACTCACGGTAGTGATAGTCGCCGACATGGACGACCAGATCTGGATGTCGCGCAGCGGCCAGCCGCGCGATGGCGGCGAACGGCCATTGCGCTGGGTCGTTGCAATCCTGCACGTTATCGCCCTTGAGGCGGCACCCGGTGTCGCCGATCACCACGATCCGCTTGATCGAGCGCGGCAGCACGGGATACGGCAGGCCGTCCACCGTGATGCCGCGCGCGGTCACTGCCGCATGGGCGACACAGACCTGTATGGGGTACGCGCCATCCGTCGGGTCCGGCGAGCCCCGCTGCCTGCTGGCGAGCGGGCTGCCATCCGCCAGAACTTTCGGGCACGGCGCGCCTGGCATGGTGACGGCGCGCACGTCGAGCCCGCCATCCGCGGCCAATTCCACCCACGCATTCGGCAGATCCGCCGCCTGCGCCGCCGGGGCCAGCAGGAACAGGCAGTACATCAGGCCCCGAAGGACTTGCATCAGCGCTGCGGAACGTGCCCGCTTTGTCCCGGCAGTAGTCTCGGACATGTGGCCTCAGGCTCCCTGCGCGGCCTTCTCCTTCTCCGCCATGCGCTGCTTGAGCTGTTCCGGCGTCAATCGAACGATATCCTCGTTCTGATGCGCGTAGAGGTCGTGGCCTTCGGTCTCGAGTTCCTCCAGAACGATGCGGCCCGCCAGCACGTCCGCCTTCCACGCATCCTGTTGCGGCTGGCGCGCGTGGAATTCGGGCATCACCTCGCGCGCGAACAGATCGAGGCTGTCGCAGATCGCCTGATGGCTGGTACGGCCGGCCTGGTTCAGCAGGATGACCTGATCGACATGTGCCTCTTCGAACTGGCGCAGCCGTCTGCGGATGGTGTCCGGCGAACCGATCAACCCGTTGCGGAGTGCCTGCTTTGCCTTGTCGGTCTGCCGCCAGTCCTGGTACTCGCGCCACAGGTTGCCGGTGCCCGGTGCGTCGATGCCCTTCCTGCCGTAATAGCCCAGCGCGAAGATGAAGAACGTCCAGCCGGACGCGGCTGCGATCGCTTCTTCGTCGGTCGGCGCACACATGAAGCCGTTGACGATGGCAATGTTGGGGTTGGCCTGGTATTCGGCGAGCCGGTTCGGACGATGCAGCAGATTATTGTAGTAGCGGTGCACCCAGGCACGCGCGGCATCCGGTGACACGAAGCTGAATCCCAAGGCCCCCATGCCCCATGCGCCGGCATCACCAATGGTGCGGATGTTGGAGCAGGCGACCCACAGCGGCGGATGCGGCTTCTGGAACGGCTTCGGGATCACGTTGCGTGCGGGAAAGTCGTAGTACTGGCCGTGGAATTCCCAGTTGTCGCGAATGAACATCGGGACGATGGCACGCACTGCCTCTTCCCAGCGGTCGAGCTTGTCCCGCACGCGCACGCCGAACGGGTGGAGCTCTGCGGGGCCCGCCGCCTCGCCCATGCCGAGATCGACGCGACCGCCGGACAGCAGGTCGAGCGTCGCGACCTTCTCCGCGACGCGTTGCGGCTGGTTGGTGGTGAGCTGGATCACGCCATGGCCGAGCCGGATGTTCCTGGTGCGCTGGCTCGCCGCACCGAGGAATACCTCAGGCGCCGACGAGTGGGAGTACTCTTCAAGGAAGTGATGCTCGACAACCCAGGCATAGTCGTAGCCGAGCTGATCCGCGAACTGGAACTGATCGAGCGACTGTTGCAGCAGGTCATATTCGCTGGTGGCAGTCCAGGGACGTGGGAGCTGATGTTCATAGAACACGCCGAACTTCATGGTACGGTTTCCTTCAATCGGCCGGAACCAGCGCGCCCTTGGCCAGCTTGGCCATGGTGAGCGAGCGATAATCCTGCCCTGTATGGTTATCCGGCGCGTAGCTCACCGGTCCGTTTACGCCCGGCAGGTCCTTCAACTTCTCCATCGCGTCGCGAATGCCCTGCCGTGTGCCGTCCGAGTTCTTCACCGCAGCCTCGGTGATCAGGCCGACATCATAACCGAATGTATTGAGGTAAACAGGAGTGCGGCCGAGTGCCTGCTGCAGCTCGGTGTACAGTCGCGCGGTGTCGCCGCCGATCACCGTGCCGAACGCACCGATCTGGCTTGGCGTCAGCAGGCCGTCCGCGGCATCGGGACCGCCGATGGCATCGAACAGCGCCTTGCTGACCGCAGCCTGCTGTACTGCCACCGGCGCGGTGATCTGCATCTGCTGGATCAGCTTGAACGTCAGGATGCCGGGACGCCCGGTCGCACCGTTGTAGATGAGCTGCGGATTGGCTGCCTTCAGTTTGACGATCTGCGCGGTGAAGTTGGTGTCCTCGGGGTTGAATTCCTCGACCGCAACGAGATCAAGCCCGTATTTCGGCGCAAGTTCCTTGATATAGCCTTCCTCGGCCTGGCCGAACGCGTCCTTGCCGTGCAGCGATGCCAGGTGCTTGTAGCCTTTCTTCTGCGCATACTGGCAAAGCACCACCATCATATCGCGTGGTCCGGGAGCGACCTTGAACAGCCAGGGATCGGCCGGAACGCCAAGCGCCTCTACCGCACCGCTGGAGACGATCGGTACCTTGAATTCGGACGCAATCGACTTGATCGCCATCGCGGAGTTGCTGTTGGTGAGCGCATAGATCAGCATGACCGACGGATCGCTGGCAACGCGGCGAAATGCGTTGATCGCGTTCACCGGATTGGTCTCATCGTCCAGCGTTTCGAACACGATTTTCCGGCCTTGCAGTCCACGCGCCTTAACCCAGGCTTGCACACCGGCGTTCTCATCCGTGGCTGCCGATGCGAAGGCGCCCGACAGCGACGCAACGACGCCGATCTTGAAATCGGTCTGCGCGGCGGCCGGCGCGGCAACCATGAGCGCCGCCGCAAGCGACAGAAGCAAGCGAACAGGCATCGGCATTTCCCCCTGGCTTGGCATGGATACAACCATGGGCGCCGAGACTCCGCCACCCTCGTCTTACCGCCCCAGTATCGCCAGCTTCCTGCTGCGAATGCGGCCCTCGATCGCATAGTGGCCGCCCTGGCCGCCGAGATATGCCTCCTGCACCGCCGGGTTCACCAACAACTCATTGGCTGCCCCTTCCAGAGCAATGCGACCATTCTCCAGCACATAGCCGCGGTCCGCGATCGCCAGCGCGGCGTGCGCATTCTGCTCGACGATCAGCACCGTCCCGCGTGCCGAGCGCAGTGCAACGATCTGCCGCATGATCTGCGCGACAATGATCGGCGCCAGGCCCAGCGATGGTTCATCCAGCAACAACAGTCGCGGCCGGGACATCGTTGCACGCGCGATCGCAACCATCTGCTGCTCGCCGCCCGACAGCGTGCGCGCAAGCTGGCGTCGCCGCTCACGCAGGATCGGAAACCGGGCGAACTGCTCTTCCAGCGCCGTCGCCACGGAGTGCCGGTCGGCGCTGGTGTAAGCGCCCATCAGCAGATTTTCCTCGACTGACATGCTGCCGAACAACTGCCGCCTCTCCGGCACCTGCGCGATTCCCGCACGGACGATAGCCGGCGTCGGGAGTTGCCCGATCGCACGACCATCGAAGCGGATGGAACCAGCAGATGTCGCCACCAGGCCCATGACCGTGTTGAGCAGCGTGCTCTTGCCCGCGCCATTGGCACCGATCAACGCGACGATCTCGCCCTCGCCGACGTGCAGCGACACGTCGTGCAGGACAGGCGATCGCCCGTAACCGCTGCTCACATGCTCGAGTTCAAGCTGCACGCGCGGGAGCTTCCTGGCCGAGATAGGCAGCAATGACCGCAGGTTCGCCTCGAACGACGTCCGGCGCACCTTCCGCGATCATTTCGCCATGGTCCATCACCACGACATGATCCGCCAGCCCCATGACAAGCCGCATGTCATGCTCCACCACCAGCACCGTCACGCCCAGCGCTGCGATCCGCACGATCAACTCGGCGAGCCGCTCGGTCTCGGTGTCGTTCAGGCCGGACGCCGGCTCGTCCATCAGCAACAGGCGCGGGCGCAGCGCCAACGCACGCGCGATCTCCACCAAGCGCTGGTGGCCGAACGGCAACACCGCGGGTTCATGCTGTTCTGCGCCTTGCAGGCCGACAAATCCGAGTGCTTCCAGCGCGGCGTGGCGGATGCCCGCCTCCTGCCGCTGCGCGGCGAGGCGCAGCGCGATCGGCAGGACCGCGTGCGTGGTAAAGCGATGCTGTCCGCACATGACGTTCTCCAGCACCGTCATGTTGTCGAACAGTTGCAGGTTCTGGAATGTGCGTCCGATGCCCAACTGTGCGACATCCCGCGGCGGGAGTGCCTGGATTTCCCGCCCCTCGAACCGCACCACTCCCGCATCCAATGTCAGGTAGCCGCCGATCAGGTTGAACAGCGTCGTCTTGCCGGCGCCGTTAGGACCGATCAGTGCCGTGATGGCGCCCGGCCCAACTGTAAAGCTCACATTGCTGACCGCACGAAGGCTGCCGAAGGCACGCGAGACGCCGGCCACCTCCAGGAACGGCTGGTGCGACATGGGGGGATTGGCCAGCGGCTGCATCGCCACCGCGCCAGGCTCGGTCACCACCACCCGGCCGACCTCGCGCTCATTCGCCATACGGTCGTAGATACGACTGACGAACCCCGCGATGCCGCGGGGAAATGCGATCAGCACGATCACGGTCAGCGCGCCCATGATGACCGATTCCCAGAGCGGCAGCGCAAGGTCACGCAGCAACTCGCGCAGGAAGATGATGATGGCGGCCCCCAGGGCGCCACCCCAGATCGAGGTGAGGCCACCGATGATCGTTCCGGTGATCAGATTGATGCTATAGCTGAAGCCGAACACGGTCGGGTCGGTCGCCCGCAGATAGTGTACCAGCAGACTGCCTGATACGCTCGCCATGCCGCCGCCGATGACGAACATCTGCACTTTGTGCCGGGTGATATCGACCCCAACCGACCCTGCGGCCTGCTCGCTGGCGGCGATCGCGCGCAACGCCCGGCCGATGGCCGAGCGGTCGATGTTGAGCCCGATCCAGACCGCGCCGAATACCAGCAGCCAGACGAACCAGAAGAATGCGCGGTCATCGGCCAAAGAAATACCGAACACGTGGAATTTTGGAATGCCGGTGACACCCATCGGACCGCCGGTAAACGACAGTTCCACCGCAACGACGATCAGCATCAGGTGCAACGCCAGTGTTGCCATCGCAAGCACGAAGCCGCGGAGCTTCAGGATCGGTGCGGCAACGACATAGGCCAACGCCATCGCCATCACGGCGCCGGCGAGCAGTGCCGCGAATGGGTCCCAGCCATATCGTACGCACAGGATTGCGTTGGCGTAGCCACCGATCATGCTGAACGCTGCCTGGCCGATCGCGAGCTGATGCGCGAGACCGAGCAGCAGCACCACTCCGACGGTGCTGACCGCCATGGCGCCGGCGCTGATGCCGACGCCTAGATGGTAGCTGTCCGGGAATGCCAGCGGATATACCGCCACCGCGATGACAAATAGCAATGCGGCGATCAGCGATTTGCGACGCGCCAGAAGGACCATCAGGGACCGCCCGTCACGGCCCCGGCGCGGCCACGCAGGAAGACACCGCCCTGGATCAACAGCCAGGCCAATAACACGCCATAGACTATGAAATCCTTCCAGCCGGAAGAAACGTAGCCGGCGCCTAACGATTCCAGAAGACCGATAAACAGCCCGCCCAGCACCGCGGTTGCAGGCGAACGGAAGCCGCCAAGGATTGCGCCGATGAATCCCTTCGTGCTGTACGTAAGGCCGGCGTCCCAACTCGCAAGTACGAGGGGTGTAATCACCACGCCGGCCAGCGCGCCGGTCGCGCCGCTGACCGCGAACACGATGACGCGCAGCCGTTCGGCGTTCACGCCCATCAGCCGCGCCGCCTGGAGATTGATCGAGCACGCCCGCACTGCGCGACCAACGTTGGTGTAGCGCAGGAAAGAGAAAGTGCCGAGCAGCAGGAGCAACGTGGCGCCCCAGACCCACAGGCTCTGCACCGGCAGGATGGCGCCGAACACGAAGAACACGCCGTCCCCGGAGAAGCCGGGCAAACTGAGCGCATCCTTGCCGGCGACGATCAACGTGATGCCGCGTAGAACCACAGCGAAGCCGACCGTGGTGGTGATCTGGATGAAGTGCGGCTGGCGTCGTACCGGCGCAAGGGTGAGAAACTCCTGCAACGCACCGACGCCGGCGCCGAGTGCGGTTGCGACGAGGATTGCCAGGACAAATGGTAGGTCCAATCCGATGAGCCAGGCAGCCGCCATACCGCCCAACATGACGAACTCGCCCTGTGCGAAATTCACCACACCCGAGACGTTGGCACACAGCACGAAGCCGAGTGCGACCAGCGCATAGACGCAGCCGGTGGTCAGTCCCGGCAGCAGTAACTGCAGGAGGACAGTCGTATCCATCAGTCGGCCGGAACCGGCTTGCCGTTCTGCAACTTGCCGAGCGTGATGGATCGCGCATCCTGGCCGGTATGGTCCTGCGGCGTGTAACTAACCGGGCCGTTAATCGCCGGCAGGTCTTTCAGCTTCTCCAAGGCATCGCGGATGCCCTGCCGTGAGCCATCGGATTGGGTCACGGCGGCAGCAGTGATCAGGCCGACATCAAAGCCAAACACATTGAAGAAGACCGGTGTGCGGCCACCCATGCCATCCTTCAGTTCGCCAAAGTATTTCGCCGATTCGCCACCGAGTCCGTCGCCAAGGGAACCGCGCTGCGTCATCATCATCAGACCGTTGGCAGCGGCAGGCCCGCCAATCGCGTTGAAGAATGCCTCACTGATCGCGGAGCCTGCAACCACGAGCGGCGTCGTCATGCCAAGCTGCTTGTACTGCTTGAACGCCAGAATTGCTGCGCGCGCGCTGGCACTGCTGTAGATCAGGTCGGGGTTCGCCGCGCGGATCCTCGTGAGCTGCGCATTGAAGCTGGTGTCCTCGATGGCGAAGCTCTCCTCGGCTGCCAGCTTGTAGCCATATTGCGGTGCGAGCTTGTCCAGGTTGGTGTGGTCGTATTGGCCGAACGTATCCGTGGAATACAGGTGAGCGACCTTGGTATAGCCCTTGCGCTTGATGTACTCGGACAATGCAATCATATAGTCGCGGTTCGACGGCGCAACCTTGAACATCCAAGGGTCTGCCGGGATCCCAAGTACATCGGCGCCGCCGCCGGTGATGATCGGCACCTTGAATTCCGAGGCAAAGGATTTCGCCGCCATGGCGGAATTGCTGTTGATGAACAGGTAGATCAACGCGATCTGCGGATCCGAGGCCAACTTGCGGAACGCATTCGCCGCGTTCACCGGATTGGTCTCGTCATCCAGGGTCTGCAACACGATCTTTTTGCCGGGCAGCCCGCGCTGCTGCATCCAGGCATTGAAGCCATCGAATGTATCCTTGGTCGGTGCGGCAAACGGACCGGTGACCGAGGCCACCACGCCGATGTGGAATTCGGCGGGCTCATCGGCGATGGCCGGACGCACAGAAAGCACCACCACCACGGCGGCGCAGATCGCCAGCAATCGTGACCGCATCAACGTTTCTCCCCTGCTCAGGCCGGCACGGTCCGCGCGTCATACTCATACAGCCAGTCGTAACGCGCTCCCATCGCGCGAGGTGCAAATTCGCGTTCCATGAAAGCCTGGGCCTGCTCCGGATCCGCAAGCTGCGGATTGTGATAGCGCGACACATTCTCCAGCGAGCCACGCACGATGCGCGACGTGCGGTCCAGTCGCGCGGCCTGGTAATGCCGCAGCGCCTCGGCGACGTCGGGGTAAGCGTCGAGGCAGCGCGCCAGCACCATGCCGTCCTCGATCGCCATGTTGGCGCCTTGCGCCAAGAACGGCAGCGTCGGGTGACACGCATCACCCAGTAGGCTGACGCGCCCGACCGACCAGTGCTTCAGCGGCTCGCGACCGAGCATCGCCCACTTGTACGGGATGTCCATGGCATCGACGATAGCCAGTACATCCTCATTCCAGTTAGCGAAGTCGCGGCGGCATTCCTCGACCGTGCCGGCCTCCGACCAGCTTTCGACCAGCCAGTCATCGCGCTCGATGGCCGTGACGAAATTCAGCAGTTCGCCACGACGCAACGGGTAGGTGACGACATGGCCGTACGGTCCGATCCAGGTCATGCCATATTGCTGGCGCAGCCTTGCGGGCAGCCGTTCCATCGGCACGACGGCGCGCCACGCCATGAATCCCGTGAACGTGGCCTGTGTGCCGCCGAACAAAGCTTCGCGGACCTGTGAATGCACCCCATCGGCACCAATGAGCGCCGCACCGCGCACGCGTTCGCCGCCCGCCAACAGCAACGTCACGCCCGCCGCGTCCTGCTCGAACCCTACGCAGTGCGCATCGACGTGGATCGCTCCAGGCGCACGCCCCGTCAGCGCTTCGACCAGGGCATGGTGGAAATCACCACGGTGCACCAGCCAGTACGGCGAGCCATAGCGTGTGACAGCATTGGCGCCGAGATCCTGAACCCGCCAAGCCTGACCGGTGTTGAACAGCCGCATCTCCTTGGCGGTCGGCACCGAGGCGATCGCTTCCAGTGCAGGTTGTAAGCCAAGTTCACATAACACGCGAGAGCCGTTGGGCGATATCTGGACGCCGGCGCCCAATTCGCGCAATTCCGCTGCCTGCTCATACAGCGCGACCTCGAAGCCACGCTGCAGCAGTGCCAATGCGGCGACGATACCGCCGATGCCGGCACCGGCAATCAGGATGCGTCGCGTGGCCAAGTTCCATCCCCCCGCTTGATAGCGCGATCAAAAGCGGGAAAATCGACCGGACGCAAGTCGTGCGCTATACTGCCGGCACGGAGAGCGGGAGGACGACATGCTGGACCAGCCACAGGCACCGGCCAGGACAAAGCTGCTGGCCGAACCACCGTTGCGCTTGCATCACCATGCCTATGCCGTGAAGGACCAGGAGGTCAACCGACACTTCGTCGAGGACATCCTTGGCATTCCCCTCGTTGCCACCTGGTGCGAACGAGTGTTCCGCCCGGAGGTCGGACGTGAGGTGGACTATTGCCACACCTTCTATGAGATGGCTGATGGCGGGGCACTGGCGTTCTTCCAGTTCGCGGATGAAGAGGCGTGGGACAAGAACCGGGCAATCCTACAGGAAGTTGGCGGCTCATGGCACGTCGCCTTCAAGGTGACGCAGGCAGCTTTCGACGAGTTGATGCAGCGCGTCACCGCGGCCAACGTGCAGGTTCGCAAGATCGATCATGGCTACTGCGTATCGATGTACCTGAAATCGCCCGACGGCTTGCGGCTGGAATTCACCGTCGATGCAGCGGATGCCGAGCAGATTGCGGCGATGAGGCGGAAGGATGCACATTCCGAACTGGCGCGCTGGCTTGCCGGTGACCGGCGCACGAACAATGGCGATCGACCACATTGACCTGTAAGGCAGGACTAAGGCGATGGCCGCTCTGTCGCAACGCTGCGCATCGCCTCCTCATGGATCGAATGCATGATGCGCCGCTTGATCGCCATGAACGCGTCAGTCGTCAACATGTCCACCGTGCGCGGCCGCGGCAGATCGATCTGCACCATCTCCTTGATGCGTCCCGGCCGCGCGGTCATTACGTAGACGCGGTCGCCCAGCAGGATCGATTCATCGATGTCGTGCGTGATAAACAGCACTGTCTTGTTGGACTGCTGCCAGATATCCAGTAGCAACTCCTGCATCAGGGAACGTGTCTGACTATCCAGTGCACCAAATGGTTCGTCCATCAGCAGAATTGCCGGATCGTTGGCCAGCGCGCGGGCCAATGCCACACGCTGCATCATGCCGCCGGAAAGCTGCTTGGGATAAAGCCGCTCGAACCCTTCCAGCCCCACCTGCACAATGAACCGTCGTGCAATCTCTCGCCGCTGCGCAGCGGGCATGCCGCCGATCTTCAGTCCGAACTCCACGTTGTCCTGCACGGTGAGCCAGGGGAATAACGTGTAGGACTGAAACACCATGCCCCGCTCCTTCCCGGGACGGCTGATGCGTGAACTATCCAGATAGATGACGCCATCGGTTGGCTCGATCAGTCCGGCAACGAGCCGCAGCAGGCTGGTCTTGCCACAACCCGATGGCCCGACAATGACCGAAAACTCCTTGTCCTCCACAATAAGGGATATATTCTCAAGAGCAGTGACCGTTGTGCCGCGGCGTGACGTAAAGCGGAGAGCGACATCCTGGATGCGAAGCTTCGGCGCTGCCGGCACCTACAATACCCGGTCGCTCAACCCAGCCGCATGTTTCACAAACCGCAGCGGGCCATTAAGGTCGAAGTTCATACAGACAGCGTTCAGATGCGCGTAGGGAAGTGACTGGGCAAACAACTCGAAGGTGAGACGATGCTCGGCATAGTCAGAATTGCGCAGGTCGCGCACAAATGCCAGCAGTCGCCGACGATCATCCGCACTCCATGCCTCATTGACGGTATAGAATTTGTCCAGCCACGGCTTGGTTTCGGGATCGGCGAACGCCGCGAAGTCCGGTGTGACGCAGATTTGGCCACCGCACCGCGAATCGATTTCATCCAGCACTGCCTTGCCGTCCCACAGCGACCACAGCTCGCCAATGGTTTCGTCACCCACGCGGACGCCCCCAGTCCTGATCATGGTATGGTCCCTTACGGATGTGCCGCCCAGGGCAGCAGCCAGTTTCGCGTCAGTTTGAACAGCTGGTCGGTGATCAGGCCCAGTAGTCCGATCACCATGATGCCGAGGAATATCTGGTCGGTGAACAGCCCCCGCATTGAGTTCAGGATGAAGTAGCCGAGCCCCTTGTTTGCCGCCACCAGTTCAGCGACGACAAGGTAGGTCCACGCCCAGCCCAGTGTCACCCGCAGCGTGTCCATCACGCCGGGTAGTGTCGCCGGGATCAACACGCGCGCCACCACCGTACGACGGTTCGCGCCCAATGTGTACGACACATCAAGCAAGTCTTGCGACACGCCACGCGAGACATCGGCGATCAGAATCAATTGCTGGAAGAAAGTGCCGATGAAGATGACGGAGATCTTTTCCTCGATATCGATGCCGACCCAAAGGATCAGCAGCGGGATCAGCGCCGAAACCGGCAGATAACGGACGAAATTCGTCACCGGCTCCAATGCCGCCTCGACGATCTTGAAGCTGCCCATCAGAATGCCCAGTGGAACCGAAAAAATCGAGGCAATGATGAAGCCGGACATGATCTCGGTGACGCTGACACGCGTGTTGACCAACAGCGAGCCATCCGCCAAGCCATTGATTGCTGCCGAAACCACTTCATCGGGGGTTGGCAGAAAGTCGCTGCGAACCACCTGGCCGTAGGATAGCACACTCCACAACACCAGGACAGATAATGCCGTCAGCGTGCTCACCGTCAGGTACACACGCCGCGGGATCTCCTTCTTCGGTGCAGCGTAGGCGTCGAGAAACGACGGCATCAACCGCCGACGTAGCTATAATTGATCAGGTCTGCCGGCGTTACCTTGACCTGCATCTTGCCATGACCCGACCATACGTCGATGGCATCCTGCACCGTCGTCGACAACGGGCCGGGCTTTGCCTTGGTGCCGAAGAACGCCTTGTTGTCGTCGGCGCCATAGAACTTGATGCCCGGCAAAGTTTCCTTGAAGTCCTTCGGGTCCTTCAGCCAACCGCCGACACCCTTGGCCATGATGCTGATCGATTCATCCGGGTTGGCGCGATAGTAGGCGACAGCCTCGTTCCACGACTTGACGATGGCCG
>DATAPW010000288.1:0-1776 GCA_036265005.1 Acetobacteraceae bacterium
ATCATCAGCAGCGCTCAAACATTCGCGTTGACGTGGTTCACGTTGATTTTCGCGGTAGTCATTGCACGCATCCTATGCAAAATCGTCCGCACCGGCGCGGAATGTCTCGCTGAACACAGGTTGCCAGTGTCTCCGGCCACAGCACGACAGCCCTTTCATCGCAGAGATGGGCGACGACCCGACTGCCCGCTGCCGGCCATCCACGGCTGGATCATGTCGCGCCGTTTAGGCGTAGCTTCCGACTTGCCATTACTGCAAATCGGCGGACATCCGGGAAAAGCGGCCTCGGGGCAGCCAAAAACGTAGCCATGTAATCATGCCCTAGTGAGTTGTACGGTGCGGGCGAATCGCATCCAATTCAGCGATGTATATCGAGGCTGTCCCGAACCGGAACTCGCCGCCCGCGATCCTCCTGCGCGAGAGCTACCGCCACGAGGGCAAGGTCCGCAAACGCACGCTTTGCAACCTCTCCGACTGGTCCCCGGCTCATGTCGAAGGCCTGCGCGGCGTGCTCAAGGGCGGCACCGTCATTCCCGCCGGGCAGGACGCCTTCACCGTGACCCGCAGCCTGCCCCATGGCCACGTCGCCGCCGCCCTCGGCACGGCGCGCAAGATTGGCCTTGACCGCATCCTCGGCCCTGACGGCAACCGCTGCCGCGACCTCGTCCTCGCCCTGCTGATCGGCCGCATCCTCGACCCGGTCTCCAAACTCGCTGCCGCCAGGACACTGTCGCCAGCCACGGCATCCTCCAGCCTTGGCGAAGCGCTCGGTCTCGGCGAGGTTGACGACGACGAACTCTATGCGGCACTCGACTGGTTGCTGGCACGCCAGGCCGCCATCGAGACCGCGTTGGCCAGGCGCCACCTCCAGAACGGCACGCTGGTGCTCTACGACGTCTCGTCCAGCTACATGGCCGGACGCTGCTGCCCACTGGCCAAACGTGGGTACAGCCGTGATGGCAAGAAGGGCACGCTGCAGATCGTCTACGGCCTGCTCTGTGCGCCTGACGGTTGCCCCGTCGCGATCGAGGTCTTCGATGGCAACACCGGCGATCCGACGACCCTGGCACCGCAGATCGACAAGCTCAAACAGCGCTTCGGCCTCGACCACGTGGTATTGGTCGGCGACCGCGGCATGATCACCGAGACGCGCATCACCGAGGACATCAAATCCGCTGGCCTGGACTGGATCACAGCGCTGCGTTCACCCGCGATCAAGGACCTGCTGAACAGTGGCATCCTGCAACTCACGCTGTTCGACAAGCGCGACATGGCCAGCATCACATCGCCCGATTTTCCCGGCGAGCGACTGGTGGTCTGCCGCAATCCCGACCTCGCCGCCGAACGCGCACGCAAGCGCGAAGAGTTGCTGGCCGCCACCGAAAAGCGGCTTGGCGGCATCAAAATCGCGGTCGAGCGCAAGCGGAATCCGCTGCGTGGCACCGCGGAGATCGCGCTCGCGGTCGGTGCGGTGCTCAATACCTACAAAATGAAAAAGCATTTCGATCTGACGATCACCGACGACGCCTTCGGCTTCGCCAGAAAGACCGCCGAGATTGCCGGGGAGGCGGCAACCGACGGGCTCTATGTCGTGCGCACCAGCCTGCCCGAGGCGACGCTTGGTGATGCCGATATAGTACGTAGCTACAAATCCTTGAGCCGGGTGGAGCGCGCGTTCCGCTGCATCAAGACCGTCGATCTGAATGTTCGGCCGGTCTACCACTGGCTGGAGGATCGGGTGCGGGCGCATGTCCTCCTCTGCATGCTTGCCTACTA
>DATAPW010000289.1:0-54490 GCA_036265005.1 Acetobacteraceae bacterium
GCTCTGGCTGTTCCTGGTGCTGGCGCGCAATGCGGTCCCGGCAACCGAATTCTTCCGCATTCCGTCCGACCGCGTGGTGGAACTCGGCGTCCGCGTGGCGATCTGACCGCGCCGCATTCTTCTGTCTGGCGGTGAAAGTCGGACGGATGAATCCCGCCCGCAATGACAACCGGCCGCGTGCCATGGCCAGACGCATGTGCGGGACGAATCGTATCTTCATGACAACCCGGTGACAACGCGCTTGATCCGGAGAGCCTGGCGGACTAGATGGCGAAGGCCAGCCGGTGTGCGCATCGGCGGGTCGGTCGCCCGCGGCAACGTGGCCGGCTGAATGTCAACAGCGATCAAGGATCACATGAGCCCGCGATCTGCCAGCGAAACCGTGGAGCCTCACAGTCGGCGCTTCCCGCGCCTTGTGAACGACACGGCCAGGATCGCCCGGGAGCGCCATGTGACCGCGGACAAGGGGTCAGCCACCGGCTGATCCGCGCGGTCACAACCTCCTGGGCACGGACCAACCGACGCCGCAGGAGGTATGCAAATGTCCGCCCATGCCCCGCGTAACACCTGTACCCCCCACTCGTGCGCGATCGCGCGCGGCTGCCTGCATTCGGAGACCAGTGATGGACGACGGCCCTAGTCGCGGCCGGACCGCAAGGTCCGGTTCCCTGAGACTGGTCCGGACGTAGGGCAAGGCGAGCCGCCTTCCTCTCCGCCCGGGCCGACCCGACGGAGACGGAAGATATGTCTTTCGCATCGATGGAGCGGAGCGTTGCGGCGGCCCGGCCGGGCTGGCGTCATCGCGTCCTGCATTTCCTGGTGGTGGCCGGCCCCGGCCTTATCGTGATGGTCGCGGACAACGACGCTGGCGCGGTGTCAACCTATACCCAGGCCGGCGCCCAGTACGGCACGTCGCTGCTGTGGGTGCTGTTGCTGCTGTTGCCGGTGACGTATTTCGTGCAGGAGATGGTCGCCCGGCTGGGCATCGCCACCGGCCAGGGCCACGCCGCGATGATCTACCAGCGCTTCGGCAAATGGTGGGGGCGCTTCTCGCTGGTCGACCTGCTGCTGTTGAATTTCCTCACCCTGGTCACCGAATTCGCCGCCATCGCACTCGCGGCACGGCATCTCGGCCTGACGCCGTCGGTGGTCGTGCCGCTGGCCGCGGTCGGGCTGATCCTGCTGGTCGGCACCGGCAGCTACCGCCGCTGGGAACGCATGACGCTACTGCTGTGCGGATTGAACCTCGCCTGGTTTGGCCTCGCCGCGCTGGTGCGGCCCGACTGGGGATCGGCTGCGATGGATTCCGTGTTGCCGAACGTGCCACCCGGCGGCGTCAGCGGTGACTTCGTCTTCCTGGTCATTGCCATGGTGGGTACCACGATCGCGCCCTGGCAGTTGTTCTTCCAGCAGTCCTGCGTCGCCGACAAGCGGCTGCGCTTCGCCGACCTCAAGTTGGCCAGGCTCGATACGCTGGTCGGTGCGGTTGCTGTCGTGGCGTTTGCCGGCTGCATGCTGCTGGTCGGCGACGCAATGCATCGCAATGGCCTGAGCTACCAGGATCCGGCGCAGATGGCAGGTGCGCTGACGCCGCTCATCGGCATCGTGGGAAGCAAGCTGATCCTGCTGTTGATGTGCAACGCCGCACTGCTGGGTGCGACCGCCATCTCGTTGTCGTCGGCGTGGGCGTGGGGCGAAGTGATGGGCTGGCGTAACACATTGGAGGCACGCATCAGCCAGGCGCCGCATTTTTACGCTGCCTACGCACTTTGCGTGGCGGCGGCTGCCGGGCTGGTGCTGGTTCCCGGCGCGCCGTTACAGGTGATAATCCTGGGTGTGCAGGTGTTGGCCGGTGTGATGCTGCCGTCGGCTATCGTGTTCCTGCAGTTGCTGCTGAACGATCGCGCCATGCTGGGCGAGCGGTTTGCCAATCGCCGCTGGAACAACTGGGTGAACTGGACGGTGATTGCCGCGCTGTTCGCCCTCTCGCTGGTGCTCGCTGCACAGGTGATTGCGCCAACCCTGTTCTCCGCCGCCATTTGATCACGGGAGAAACCATATGTCCGACACCACATTCACCCCCGACCTGCTCCGCGTGATCCATCCGCTCGACGATGCGCCGGAGCAGAAGCTGTACCACGCCGATCTCGGCAGCATGCAGATGACCGCATCCGTGCGATTCTCGCTGGTGTTGCTGCGTTGTTACCTGGCTGGGATGGTCATGCTGGTGGGCTGGCGGGTGCTATCGGGTTTGTGACTATTCCAGGGCCAGCCAAGGGTCGTCCTGTCGGCTTCGTAATGTAGCGGCATCCCTGGCGACAGGCGACGTGGCGCATCGTTGGCTTCCTGCCGCTGGGAGGCGCAGGATGGTGGCCGGCGCGATTGGGATGCGGTGCTGCTCCCCTGGCGGCACAGCGCTCGATCGAGCCGGCCTTCATTGGTACGCCATAGCGAAGTGGGCGGCGTGCACGTCGGGTGGGTCACCCACTCGTTACGCGACATGAATCCGCTGAATGTGACACGCTCCGGAGCGATGGTTGCCGCACGGTCGGGCGGCGGCGGTCGATTCGGTTCAGGAAAGGTTCGCGATATGATCACAAACGAAGTCAGCGATGGTCTGGCCGGCATCCTGCGCACTGCAATTGTCGAGCTGGTCCGACGGGACGGTCCGGATTTGTCGGCCCGGCAACTGGGAGTTTTCCTGACGTGCTATTTGGAAAGCGAAGCTCAGACAGTGCGCGGGCTGGCGGCAAAGCTTGGGGTTTCGAAGCCAGCAATCACACGAGCGCTCGATCGACTTTCGGAATTCGATCTGGTTCGGCGCAAGACCGATCCACTGGATCGCCGTAGCGTTCTGGTGCAGCGGACCGCCACCGGTATGGCGTTTTTGCGCGAGCTGCGAACGATTCTTCGTGATGCAGCCACCGCAAATCGCATCACGGCGGAGCCGGCTCCGGCCGCGCGCAGCCGTGCCGGAAGCGAGGTGCGTGCGACGCATTGAGTCGCCGCTTACCGCGGCACTGATTGCCGGGTCCGGATGGCGGCGTTATCAGGGGACCGCCACCGGGGACCGGAACGATGCATGATGCTACACGACCTACGCCGTGGATTGTGGAACGGTCCGGTGACGATAAGGCCGGGCTTTACCACGCATTGGCCGGCGAACTTGATGCACTGCTCACCGGCGAAGTGGACCCTGTTGCCAACGCTGCGAACGCCGCGGCGGCGATCTACCACGCGCTGCGCGACCTGAATTGGGTCGGCTTTTATCTGCTCCGCGATGGCGAACTGGTACTGGGGCCATTCCAGGGCCGTCCGGCCTGCGTGCGCATTCCGCTCGGCAAGGGCGTGTGCGGCACAGCAGCGGCGCAACGCCGGTCAATCGTCGTGCCTGACGTCGCCGCATTCCCCGGCCACATCGCCTGCGACGTCGAGTCACGCTCTGAACTCGTGGTCCCACTGTTGTCGGGCGATGCGTTGCTCGGTGTACTGGACCTCGACAGTCCGCTGGTGGGGCGCTTCGATGCAGTGGACCGGGCCGGATGCGAACTGCTCGCCGATGTGGTGGCGCGACATCTGTCAACCTAACGGATGTTAGCCGACGTCATCGATGGCCGAATATCGCGCTGCCCACCCGTACCCATGTCGCGCCGCAGGCGATGGCCACTTCGAAATCCGCCGACATGCCCATCGACACGACACCGAGCGCGTGCCGCGCAGCACACTCTGCGAGCCAGGTGAAGTGCGGCCGAGGATCCTGATCCAGCGGCGGCACGCACATCAGTCCAGCCAGGCTGGTTCCGAAGCGCGCCTTGCACTGGTCGATGAACCCGTCCGCATCGGCGCGCGCCACGCCTGACTTCTGCGCTTCATCGCCGGTGTTCACCTCGATCAGCAGCGTCGGCATGCGACCTTCCTTCTCGGCCGCTGCCGCAAGCGCATCCGCCAGCCGCGGACGGTCGAGCGTTTCGATCACATCGGCCAGCCGCACGGCATCGCGCGCCTTGTTGGTCTGCAAGCCGCCGATGATGTGCAGGTCGAAGCGGAACTCGGGGCGCAGCAGGGGAAACTTCGTCGCTGCCTCCTGCACGCGGTTCTCGCCGAACACGGTTTGTCCGGCCGCCAGTGCCGCGCGCACCGCTTCGATCGGCTTGGTCTTCGACACCGCGACCAACGTCACATCATCCGGCTTGCGGCCTGCCTTGATCGCCGCGCTGGCGATGCGGTCGCGGACGCGGCCCAGGTTGTCGGAAATTGTCGCGGCGTCGGGTGGGGCGATGACATCGGCCATGGCGACGAGGCTCTCTCCTGCTCAGGGTTGCGGTGCTTTGGGATAGTCTGCGTACTGTTTCTCCTCAACGATGCCGGATCCCAGCAATTCGTTGATCGCGCGCTTGATGCGGCTGCGCTCGTCGTTGGTGTGGTAGATCGCCCGGGCCAATTCGATAAATGCCGCGTCGAACGACTGCGATGCCTCTTTCTCCCTTATGCTGTCCTCAATCTCCCACAGCCGCAGGTTCACCGTGCCAAGCGCGGATCGCAGCGGGGCAAGCCCGGCGTGGGGATTCTCCAACGCGGCCAGTGCGTCCAGCAGCAGGGCCAGTTCCCGTCCAGCGTTCGCGACGGCGTCCGATGCGCGCAGGCGATCCACCTTGATCTCGAGGATGGTGATCTTGTCGATCAGCTCGCCCCAGGATATCGGGGCGCGAGGAAACCGTTCCACCGTCGTCATGTGGGCGATTCCGGTCGGCCGAGTGCGTCCGCCATGCGTGCGAGCACGCCAGTCCAGTCGTGGCGTTGCGTCTGCCGGAACAGGCGCATCGTCGGATACCAACAACAATCGTCGCCTTCCAGCAGCCAGCGCCAATCGGGGACGTTCTGCAGGCCGACCCACACCTGCCGTCGCAGCGCCCCGGCCAGGTGCGCCACCGATGTGTCCGAGGTGATGACGAGGTCCAGGCTCTGCATCACCGCGGCAGTATCGACGAATGCGTCGGGTCCGGCGTCGAAATCCTCGCCGAGGGTCTCGATGCCGAGTTCCACCTGCAGGGCAGCCAACTGATCCAGCCCATGGTGCTTCTGCAGGCTGATCAGTCGCACGCCATCCACCTGCGCCAGCGGCGCGAATTCCTGCAGCGGGATCGATCGTCCGCGATCGGCTGCGGCGGTTGGATTGCCCTGCCACGCGATGCCGACCTTCCGGCCATGCGTGCCGATGCGGTCGCGCCAGCGCGCGGCCCGTTCGGGGTCCGCCGACAGGTATGGCGGCAACGGCGCGTTCATGCCCAGCAGCCGCGGCAGGCTGAGCAGCGGACACCACAGGTCGAAGTGCGGCAGTGCGTCGCCGACCTCGATGATGGGCACGCTGCCAAGGTCGCGCGACAACAGCGCACGAAGGCCGGGCTGCGCTTCGAGGATCACCTGGCCACGCGCGGCCGCTATACCGATGTAGCGGCAGAACTGGATCGTATCGCCCATTCCTTGTTCGGCCCGGACCAGCAGGGTCCGACCCGCCAGGTCCTCGCCGGCCCATTGCGGCTGGGCCGTTGCGGGCACCCGGGCCGCCCCCGCGCGGAACCGCCACTCGTATTCGTCCCAACCCTCGGCGAACCGTCCGCCGAGCAGCAGCACGATGCCGAGGTTGAGATGCAGGACCGCATCGTCCGGGCGCCCCCGCAAGGCCTCCCGGTAGCAGGCTTCGGCGTCGGGCAGGCGTCCGAGTTCCTTCAGCACGCCGGCAAGGTTGCTCTGCGCCTGCTCATCCTGGGGCGTGCGTCGGACCGCCTCGCGCAGGGCGGATGCCGCCTCGTCCAGCCGGTTTGCCAACCGCAGGGCGAGGCCGAGGTTGTTGTACAGGTCCGGCAGGTCCGGCTTGTGGCGCAGGGCATCCTGGTAGGCCGCCACCGCTTCCTCCGGACGCCCGAGGTCGCTGAGCACATGCCCCAGCGTCTGGCATGCTTCGGCCGAATTGCGCTTGTGGCGCAGCGCGGTCCGGCAGGCCTCCAGCGCCGCGTCCAACTGTCCCAGCGCGAGCAACGCCCCGGCGCGATTGACATGGAACAGGGCAGCCGATGGCTTAATTACGATCGCCTGGTCGATGCAGCCGAGTGCCGGTTGCGGCTGGCCGCATTGCAGGGCGAGCACGCCCAGCATGTGCAGGCTGTCGGCATGTCCGGGCGCGGCGGCGAGCACCTCGCGGTAGACCTGCTCGGCTTCCTGCAGCCGGCCGGAGCCATGCAGCCGGACCCCGCTCTGGAAATACGCGTCGATTGCGTGCTTCCGTTTGCTCATGATCGACCATCCAGTATCAGCTATTGCCGGAATCGTCATGGTCCGCCGGCAACATAGCGGCGCCCGATCGCCCCGCCGGCCATGGACCGGCGGCTGATCGCCTGGGCGCGCGCGCTGGCGGCCCGGCGCGGACCTGTTCGCCACCTGCCGCCGCTGTGGCTGTTCACCGACGCCCGCCGCCTGCCCGATCCGCTTGCCGCGGCGGCGCGCCTGCCGCGCGGCCTCGCCGGCGTCGTGCTGCGGCACGACGGCGAACCGGGCCGCGCAGCACTCGGACTAAAGCTGGCGAAGATCTGCCGGGCGCGGCGCCTCGCCCTGGTGGTGGCCGGCGACAGCAGGCTGGCGGCGGCGCTGGGAGCCGGCGTGCATCTGCGCGCCGGACGCTGGCCCGGCGTGACGCGGCGCAGCCGATGCCCGATCACCAGTTCGGCTCATGGACTGGCCGATTTGCTTCGGGCGAAGCGAGCTGGGGCCTCGCTGGTATTCCTGTCGCCGGCCTTTCCCACGGCGAGCCACCCGGACGCGGCTGGTCTGGGTCCGGTGCGCTGGACGCGGCTGGCGGGCTCATGCGGAGCGCCTGTTGGCGCCCTGGGTGGTGTTGATGGTGCCAACATCCGCCGCCTGAAACGGGGTCGATGTCAGGCGGCGGGGGCGATTAGCGCCCTGGCCTGAGCTGTTGTGGCTGACAAGCAACAGTGTTTCGGAATTGCCATGAGAAATGTTGATCGGCCGTTGCGGGAGTAGCTTCGGTCGGCCAATACTGAACCCCAGGTTCGGCTCCCCCGCCCGAGAGTGATGCGTGTCCTGATGCAGGATGCATCAAGGGCACATCGGGGCGGGGCCTGGTAATCCACCGGCGCTGCCGGCGTAAAGAGGAGGATCGAATGCGTAAGTTTCTGCTGGCGGGCGTAGCCACGCTGGGGGCAGTCGGATTTGCTGGTGTGGCGTCGGCGCAGGCTCCTTCGGGCTTCATGCAAGGCCAGGCGCCGATCACACCGACCGGTGGCCCGTCCTACGTGAACAACAACAACAACTACCAGGCGCCGGCGCTGCCCGGCCCGGTGGCCAACCCGACCCCGGGCACCATCGTCATTCACGTGAACGGCAAGGTCGAGGTGGACTTTCAGGGCGTCTGGTCGAGCGCCGACCAGCGGGCTGTGACCGCACCCGCAGGTTCGCCTGGCGCTGCGGCGGTCCCGGCTGGCGCCCCCACGCCGGCCGGAACCATCCTGGGCAACAACGGCACCGGTACGGTCAAGCTGGACCCGCAGGCTATTGACAGCTTCGCCCGCCTGTACTTCGGCGCTGACGGTATGGCCACCAACGGCCTGCGCTACGGTGCGGCGATTGAAATCCGGCAGAACTTCACCGGCCAGATCAGCAACGCCGGCAGCTCCGGTGCCTCCGGCTACTCCTCGCTCGAGACCTTGTTCGTGCGGCGCGCCTTCACCTACGTCGCCGGCGAGCAATGGGGTCTCTTGCGCGTCGGTCAGGCCGACGGCGTGATCGGCATCTTCGACAACGGCGTGACCACCTTCCAGTTCCTGCCATCGGGCAACCTGAACGGCGGCGACCTGCAGGGCAACGCCCCGCAGAATGCCACGGTGCCGTTCTTCGCGCTCGCCCAGGCAGGCAACGAGTATGGCAACGCGAAGCTGGTCTACCTGTCTCCGCAGATCGCCGGGTTCGATTTCGGCTTCCAGTACGCGCCAAACACCTCGAACGGCAACGGCCTGGGCGGCAGCAACAATGCGCTGAACGGCTCGATCATCGGCGCCGGCACGGGCACGGGCCTGAGCTGCGCGGTGGCGAACTCCGGCTGTCCGACGCTGTCCTCAGGGCCGGGCTCGCTGGATGGCTCGCGCGCCATGAACCAGACGGTACTCGGCGTGCGCTACCAGGGCGCGTTTAGCGGCCTTGGCGTCCTGGCCTACGGCGCGTGGGAGTTCAGCGGCCATGCCGACTACAGCGGCCCGGCTTCCACCACCGCGGCCGGTGCGGCCAACCTCGGCCTGGTGACCGGCAGCAAGTTCACCGGCAATTATGACGGCCTGAACTTCGGCAGCGGCGGCCTCGCGCTGACCTATGCCGGGTTCACCGTCGGCGGCAACATCATCGGCGGTCGCCTGAACGGCCAGTTGGCGCTGACACCGCAAGGCGGCGCACCGGAAGTGGCCTACCTGCTCGGCGCCAAATACGTCGCCGGACCTTTCACGGTCGGCGTCGTGGCAGAGCACGGCGACTACCAGGGTGCCCAGCAGATGACCGGACTGACCCAGCGTCGCGCCCGTGGCATCGACGCCGGCCTCTCCTACACCGTGGCGCCCGGCTACACCGTGTGGGCAGAATACATGTATCAGGACATCTACCAGGGTGGCGTGAACATGATCAGCGGTGCGCTGGCCAGCAACGCCAACAACGACATCAAGTCGCAAGGCGTGATGATCGGCAACGTGGTCAACTTCTGATACGAAGCACCAGGTTTTCCGGAACAGGCGGCGGGGTCATGCCCCGCCGCCTTTTTTGTCCGGGCGCCGAATGAACAGCGGGCTTGGCGAATGCCAGTCGGACAGGCTAAGCACAGGCACTCTCGCGCGCGAGTCCTTGGATAGGCCAAACGATGCCAGTTAAATGGAATACTGCGATCCTCGGCGTGGCTGCGATGCTGTGCCTAGCCGGTTGCAGCGGCTCGAAGCCTAACCCGACCGATCCGGGTTACACCGGCATGCAGGGACCAAACGCCGGCGGGGACATGCCCGGCGGCAGCGTCCTGGGTGACAGCAACCTGGTCTTCGGCACCGCCAAGAACCGCGGCAGCGATAATGGCGGTACCGGCGGCGGCGCGCTGGGCGTCAATGCCTATCTGTGGCGCGGCGCGCTGGATACCCTCAGCTTCATGCCGCTGGCGTCGGCCGACCCGTTCGGCGGCGTCATCATCACCGACTGGTTCACCCCGGCAGCGTCCAATGGCGAGCGCTTCAAGGCGACCGCCTATATCCTCGGGCGCGAATTGCGCAGCGATGGCGTGCGGGTGACCATCTTCCGCCAGGTGCTGCAGAACGGCCAATGGGTGGATGCGCCGGTCAGTCCGGTCACCGTTGGCGAGATCGAGAACAAGGTGCTGTCCCGCGCCCGTGAACTGCGCGAACAGTCGCAGGCCAACAGCTAGGCGTTACTGCCTCTTGCACGACCGGCGTTGGCGACGGATACAGAAGCAAGCTGTAGACCGACATGAATCCGATGGCCGAGAGCATCACCGAAGCGCTTCCTTTGGCGGCGGACGCACCCCGTTACAATTTCCGTGCGGCGGAGCCGCGCTGGCAGCGCGCCTGGGCTGAACGAAGCTGCTTCCGCGTCGCCGACGTGCCGACGGACGGGCGGCCGAAATACTACGTGCTGGAGATGTTTCCTTACCCCAGCGGCAAGATCCACATGGGGCACGTGCGCAACTACACGCTGGGCGACGTGGTGGCGCGCTACAAGCGGGCACGCGGCTACGCGGTGATGCACCCGATGGGCTGGGATGCGTTCGGCCTCCCGGCGGAGAACGCGGCGCGCGAACGCGGCATCCATCCGGCGAAGTGGACCCGCGAGAACATTGCCACGATGCGCGCCGAACTGCAGCGCATGGGGCTGTCGCTCGAATGGGAGCGCGAATTCGCCACCTGCGATCCGGAATACTACGGCCACCAGCAGAAGCTGTTCCTGGATTTCCTGCGTGCCGGCCTGGTGGAGCGCAAGGAAAGCTGGGTCAACTGGGACCCGGTCGATGGCACCGTGCTGGCGAACGAGCAAGTGATCGACGGCCGCGGTTGGCGGTCCGGCGCGCTGGTCGAGAAGAAGCAGCTCAACCAGTGGTTCCTGAAGATCACCGACTATGCGCAGGAATTGCTGGACGCGCTGGATACGCTGGATCGCTGGCCCGAGCGGGTGCGCCTGATGCAGGCCAAGTGGATCGGCCGCAGCGAAGGCGCGCGGCTGGACTTTGGCTTGGAGCAGCCGGTGGACGGCATCGGCCAGGTCGAGGTCTACACCACCCGGCCCGACACGCTGTTCGGCATGTCGTTCCTGGCGCTTGCACCCGAGCATCCGCTGTCCGCTGCGGTGGCGGCAAATGACCCGAAGGCAGCGGCGTTCATCGCCGAATGCCGTCGCCTCGGCACATCCGAGGCGGTGATCGAGACAGCGGAGAAGCAGGGCTACGACACCGGCCTGCGGGTCGGCCACCCGTTCCTGAAGGACACCACGTTCCCGGTCTGGATCGCCAACTTCGTGCTGATGGAATACGGCACCGGCGCGATCTTCGGCTGCCCGGCGCATGACCAGCGCGACATCGACTTTGCCCGCAAATACGGTCTGAGCGTGGTGCCCGTGGTGCTGCCGCCCGGTGCCGATCCGGCGACATTCAATGTCGGCACCGAGGCTTATGTCGGCCCGGGCACCATCTTCAACTCGGGCTTCCTGGACGGCCTGGATGTGCCGGCTGCCAAGCGCGCGGTGATCGCCGAACTGGAACGTCTCGGCGTCGGCCATGGAGAGGTGAACTGGCGGCTGCGCGACTGGGGCGTCAGCCGGCAGCGCTATTGGGGCAGCCCGATCCCGGTCATTCACTGCGACTCGTGCGGCGTGGTGCCGGTGCCGGACGACCAGTTGCCGGTGAAACTACCCGACGATGTGACCTTCGACCGGCCGGGCAATCCGCTCGATCACCATCCGACCTGGAAGCACGTCGCCTGCCCACGCTGCGGCGCTCCCGCGCGGCGCGAGACCGATACCTTCGACACGTTCGTCGACAGCTCCTGGTACTTTGCCCGGTTCTGCAGTCCGCTGGCGGATGTGCCGGTGCGGCGCGAGGCGACCGATCACTGGATGCCGGTGGACCAGTACATCGGCGGCATCGAGCACGCGATCCTGCATCTGCTGTATTCGCGCTTCTTCACCCGCGCGATGAAGCAGACCGGGCATCTGGACGTCGATGAGCCATTTGCCGGGCTGTTCACCCAGGGCATGGTCACGCACGAAAGCTACCGCTCGGCGCCCGGGGTGAACGGCACGTGGCTGTACCCGGAAGAGGTGGAGAAGCAGCCGGACGGCACCGCCACGCATCGCACGACCGGCGAGCCGGTGACGATCGGACGCGTCGAGGCGATGAGCAAGTCGAAGCGCAACACCGTCGATCCGGAGGCGATCATCGCGCGTTACGGTGCCGACACGGCGCGCTGGTTCATCCTGTCGGACAACCCGCCTGAGCGCGACATGGAATGGACCGAGGCTGGGGTAGCTGGAGCATTCCGCTTCACCCAGCGGGTCTATCGCCTGGCCGAAGGCGTGGGCGAAGCCGGGCCTGCACGGCCGGTCGATTTCGGCGAAGCCGCCCGTGCGCTGCGTCGCACCACGCACCGCACCATTGCCGCGGTCAGCGAGGCGCTGGACAGCTTTGCCTTCAACGTCGCCGTAGCGCGGCTGTATGAACTCGCCAATGCGAGCGCGGATGCGGAGCGGCGGGACGATACCGGCGGCCTTGGCTTGGCGCGGCGTGAGGCGGTCGAGATGCTCGCACGGCTGGTGTCGCCGATGATGCCGCATTTGGCCGAAGAGATGTACGCCCGGTTGTATCCCCAGGCCACGCATCTTGTCGCGGAGCTGCCGTGGCCGCAGGCCGAGCCCGAGTTGCTGGCGGCGGACAGCGTGACCATCGCCGTGCAGGTGATGGGCAAGCTGCGCGCCACGATCTCAGTGCCGCCCGATGCTCCGGCGGATACCGTGATCGCCGCCGCCGAGACGGAAGCCAATGTCGCTCGACTGCTGGCCGGTAAGAGAGTGGTCAAGCGCATCCACGTGCCGAATCGCATCGTCAACTTCGTGATCGCAGGATGAGGGGCAGCCTGCAGCGGCGGCAGATCCTCGCGCTGGCCGCCGGAGCCACGTTGCCCGGATGCGGATTCCAGCCGGTCTACATGCCCACGGCGTCGGGCAGCGCTGGCGTTGCGCAGCGCGAACTGGCGGCCATTCAAGTGGCGCTGATCCCGGATCGGCCAGGGCAATTATTGCGCCAGGCACTCCAGGAGCGGCTGGAAATGGCCGGAAGCGGTGTGGCGCGGCGTTACGATCTGAGGGTGGGATTCGGTATTTCCGGCGAAGGTATCGCCATCCAGTCCAACGACACCGCGACACGGATCCGCGCCATTGGCAGCGCCAACTGGACCCTGGTGGCGCAGGATCCCGGGCGGACCACGCTGACCGCCGGCTACGCCAAGGCGGTGGATGCCTACAACATCTTCGATACCCAGTATTTCGCAGCGGACCTGGAGAACGACGCGGTGCAGCGGCGTCTCGCAACGGCGCTGGCCGAACAGATCACGCTCCAGCTCGCGACGTATTTTCGCAAGCGGGCGGCCACCAGCGGGTGACGCGGGCGTGAAGCTCCTGCCGCAGCGCGTGCCGGCGTTCCTGAACGATCCTGCCGGCTGTCGGGTCGTACTGCTGTATGGCGAAGACCACGGAATGATCCGCGATCGTGCGTCGGCGTTGGTCCGAGCCGTGGCCGGATCGCTGGACGACCCGTTCCTTGTTGCTGAACTGGCGCGGGACGAGGTGGGGCAATTGGCGGATGAGGCGGCGTCATTGCCGTTGACCGGCGGTCGCCGGGTGGTGCGGCTGCGCGAGGCGACCGACGCGGCGGCCACAGCGGTGACCGGCGTCCTGAAAGGTGCCGCACCGGCACTGGTGATCCTGGAAGCGCCTGGTCTGGCGACACGGTCGCGCCTGCGCACCCTGGTGGAAAATGCGCCGGATGGGGCGGCGATCGCCTGCTACCCGGAAGAGGGTCGAGCGCTCACCGACACGATCCGCACGGTGCTGACGGAACTCGGGGTCACCATCGATTCGGACGCGCTGGCCTGGGTGAGGGCGCAATTGGGGGCGGATCGGATCTCGACTCGACAGGAGGCGGAGAAGCTCGCCTTGTATGCCGGGCCCGGCGGCCGGGTGGACCTCGATGCGGCGATGGCTTGTGTCGGCGATCTGGCCGGGCTGTCACTGGATGATGCGCTGTTCGCGGCAACTGCGGGCGATGTGGGGCTGGCGGACCGGGCACTGGAGCTGGCGGTCGCCGAAGGCGCGGCTCCGGTGGGGGTGCTGCGAGCGGGGCTGATGCATCTGCAGCGGCTGCATCGGGCGCGCCTTACGGTGGACGCCGGGATGAGCGCAACCGACGCGGCGAAAGCAGTGCGCCCACCGGTTTTCTTCCGCCGGGTGGGCGCTTTCAGCAAGTCGCTGGAACTGTGGTCATCGGCCGGGCTGATGACGGCGATGGCGGGATTGGCCGAGGCGGAACGCGCCTGCAAGCGCACCGGGGCGCCGGACCAGGTGCTGTCCCGAAGCGCCGTACTAACCTTGGCGCGGCGCGCGTCGGCGGCTCGAGGATCGCGCGGAGCGCGGTAGCTATACTTTGCGGTTACTGCTCCGATGCAAGTATCTTCAATAGACTGTCCAGTTGATCCAGGTCTCTATAGTAAATCTGTATTGCTCCGCCTTTGCCGTCGAACGTCACCCGTACCTTGAGGCCGAGCCGTTCCGCTAGGTCACGCTCGAGGGCCACGGAATCCGGGCCGCGCGCTGGTTCGCGCTCCGTTGTGACCGGATCGATCCCGCGAGCCGCCATTGCCTCGGTCTGCCGGACCGACAGTCCTCGCGCGATCACGTCACGCATCGCCATTTCCGGTGCGGGGTGCGCCAGCAGCGCGCGGGCGTGGCCGGCGGATATCTCCCCTTTGCGAACGGCGTCCTTTACCAGGGGTGGCAGGTTGAGCAGCCTGAGCATGTTCGTGACGTGGCTGCGGGATTTGCCGACCGCCTGACCGAGGGCCTCCTGGGTCAGGCCGAACTGGGTCAACAGGCGGTCATAGCCCTCTGCCTCATCGATCGGATTGAGGTCCTGTCGCTGCAGGTTCTCGACCAGCGCGACGGCGGCTGCCTCGGTGTCTGCCATCTCCCGAACCAGGGCAGGTACCTCGTGCAAGCCGGCCGCCCCGGCGGCGCGCCAGCGACGTTCGCCAGCCACGATCTGGAAGCGGCCGGCAGTGGCAGGATGCGGTCGTACCAACAGCGGCTGCAGGACTCCGCGCAGTCGGATCGATTGCGAAAGCTCTTCCAACGCTGCAGGTTCAATGATACTGCGGGGCTGGAAGGGGTTCGGTTCCAGCAGGTCGAGCGGTACCTGGCGGACGGTGCCAGTGTCGGACGGCACCTGCACGGCGATGTCGCCGAGCAGCGCGGCTAGGCCACGGCCGAGCCGAGGGCTGGTTTCCTTCTTGGCATTCATAGCGATGGTCCTGGTGCGGGGGCGGTCCGCTCGCGGCGCAGCAGTTCGCCGGCGAGGCGCACGTAGGCTTGTGCGCCCGGCGACCGGAAATCGTAGAGCAGCACCGGCTTGCCGTGGCTTGGGGCTTCCGAGATACGGATATTGCGGGGAATCATGGTGTCGTAGACCGCCTCGCCAAAGAAGCCGCGGGCGTCGGCGGCGACCAGATCCGAGAGATTGTTCCGGCGGTCGAACATCGTCAGTACGATTCCCTGGAGGCGGAGACCCGGGTTGAGGCCACGCCTGACCATCTCGATCGTCCGGATCAGCCCACTGATCCCCTCCAGCGCGTAGAATTCGCATTGCAAAGGCACAAGAACCGCGTCCGCGGCGACCAGCCCATTGAGGGTGAGCAGTCCAAGGCTGGGTGGGCAATCGATCAGGACGAAGCTGTAGGGGCTAGAGGTGGCGTGAAGCGGTGCAAGGGCGTTGCGCAGCCGGTATTCACGATTGTCGAGGCCCACCAGCTCGATTTCGGCGCCGGCCAGATCTGACTCGGCGGTGACCAGCGACAGGTTCGGGATGAAGGTCGGGCGTATGGCCTCAATGAGCGGGAAGTTATCGGTGATCAGGCGGTAGGAGCCGGTGGCCCGATCGGTCCGGGATATGCCCAGTCCGGTGGACGCGTTGCCCTGCGGATCGAGGTCTATCAGCAGCACCTGTTCGCCGACGGCAGCGAGGGCGGTCGCCAGATTGATGGCTGTCGTTGTCTTGCCCACGCCGCCCTTTTGGTTGGCGATGGCGAGGATGCGCGTTTTGGGCCCGTTTAGCTGCGGGCTGGCGAGCGTGGCGTCAGGTTGTGGAAGCGACACGGCTGAGATCGGTGATCCGGAGGATGCGGGCGCCAAAGGCGGTTCGGCTCGGAATGCGGTCGACCTGCATGTGCCACTCCGTGGCCGCGTCGGTCAATTCCGCATCGGCGCTGGCGCCCTTCATGAACAAACAGGTGCCGCCAGGCCCGAGGTGTGGCGCGGCAAGCGTCAACAGTTTTGGGAGCGGCGCGAGGGCCCGGGCAGTGACGAGCGATGCCGGCGCGAGTTTTGCCGTCTCGATACGCGCGGCGTGCACATGGATCGGAGCACCGGTGACGCGCGCGGCTTCACGCAGGAATGCGGCCTTCCGCTGATCGGATTCGACCAGGTCGAACTGGATTCCGGTGGCCAGGGCCAGAATCAGTCCTGGAAAACCGGCTCCGGAGCCGAGATCGATCGCTCGCTGGGTTTCTGGCGGCATCAGCGGCACCAGTTGTAGTGCATCCGAGATGTGCCGTTGCCAGATCAGGGGCAGGTCGCCAGGCGAGATCAGGTTGACTGTGCGGTTCCAACGCTCCAGCAGCGTAGCGAACGCGTCGAGCGCCGCCAACGTTTCACGGGAAACATCGTTTGACGCCGAATGATGCTCCACGTGAAACCCTTCAGGCAGCGGCGGTTCGCCGCTTGCGGAGATGAGCTGCAATGGCGGCCAGGGCGGCCGGCGTCATGCCCTGGATCCGTGAAGCGGCGCCCAGCGAGGCCGGCTGGACCCGCGCCAGCTTCGCGACGATTTCGGCCGACAACCCACCGATCTCTGCGAAGGGTATGCCGTCCAGGGCGACCCCCTCCTCGCGCTGAAAGGTTCGGATATCCGCCTGCTGCCGAGGCAGATAGCCCTCGTAGCGGACCTCGGTCTGCAATTGGGTCAATGCCCGAGCTGGGACATCGCGCAGCCAGGGGAACGCCTCCGACAGGGCATCGAAGGCGATTTCCTGATGGCCGAGCAGTTCGAACAGCGTCCGCCATCGTCCGTCCGCCCGCACCAAAATACCCAGCCGCGCAAGCTCCGCCGGATACGCCCCATCCGCTCGAGACCGTTCGCGCGCTGCCGCCACGGCGTTGCGATGGGCGGCAAAGGCCAGAGAGCGCTGCGGGCCAATGCAACCCCACCCCTCGGCTTTCCCGGTTAGGCGGAGATCGGCGTTATCGGCCCGCAGCGTCAGCCGAAATTCGGCGCGTGAGGTGAACATGCGATACGGTTCGCTGACTCCCTGTGTGGTCAGGTCATCGACCAACACCCCGATATATGCCTCCGAGCGATCGAGACCCACGGGGCCAGCATCGCCGGCCAAACGAGCCGCATTGATGCCGGCCATGACGCCCTGGGCCGCCGCCTCCTCGTACCCGGTCGTCCCGTTAATCTGTCCGGCGAGGAACAGTCCAGGCAGCCGTCGTACCTCCAGTGACGGGGCGAGCGCCCTCGGGTCGACGTAATCGTACTCCACCGCGTAGCCAGGCCGCGTCATGCGCGCGTGTTCCAAGCCGGGAATCGTTGCCAACACCGCCTGCTGAACCTCTTCCGGCAGGCTGGTCGAAATGCCGTTCGGATAGACCGTGTCATCATCGAGTCCTTCGGGCTCGAGGAATATATTGTGGTGTGCACGGTCAGAGAACCGCACGATCTTGTCTTCGATCGATGGGCAATAGCGTGGCCCCACCCCTTCGACGCGCCCGCCGTAGACTGCCGACCGATGCAGATTGGCCCGAATGATGGCGTGCGTCGCCGGCGTGGTGGCGGTAATCCGGCATTCCAACTGCCGATTGGTGATGCGCTCGGTCAGGGGGCTGAATGGCTCGGGCAGGGCGTCACCGGGATCGGCGGCGAGCCCCTCCCAGTCGATCGTGCGGCGGTCCAGTCGCGGTGGCGTGCCGGTCTTCAGCCGGCCGAGGGGCAGGCCCAGTCGTGCCAGGGTCTGCGCCAGTCCCACCGAAGGCGCCTCGCCAACCCGGCCAGCCGAGATCTGCTGCTCACCGATGTGGATGACGCCGCGCAGGAACGTCCCTGTCGTCAGCACTGCGGCAGCACAAGTAAGCCGTGAACCGTCGCCGCAGAGCACGCCGGCAAGCCTGCCATCCCGATCGATCTCAATATCCTCGACTGTGCCGGCGCGGACTGTCAGATTCGGCGTCTCGGCCAGGAGCCGCTGCATCGCCCGCCGGTACAAAGCCCGGTCAGCCTGCGCGCGAGGTCCGCGCACTGCTGGGCCCTTGCTGCGGTTCAGCAGCTTGAAATGAATTCCCGCTGCGTCGGCGACCCGGCCCATGAGCCCATCCAGCGCGTCAACTTCCCGCACGAGGTGGCCCTTGCCGATCCCGCCGATCGACGGGTTGCATGACATTTCGCCAATCGTCTCCAGTCGATGGGTCAGCAGCAGGGTTCGCGCCCCCATGCGCGCAGCCGCGGCCCCGGCTTCGCAACCGGCATGCCCGCCGCCGACCACAATCACGTCGAAACGCTCAACCATCGCCCCCGAACCTTGTTACATAGCACGGCCACAGCCTTATAGCAGTGATGCGCACCGACCGCGTGGCCCAACCCTGACCTTGGCCGCCTTCCCGTCCCTCGTTCACACTGGACCACGCATGGAATTCTTCTCGCCGGACCACCTCATCCAACTTCTGCACACGTATGGCTACGCCGTGCTTGCCATCGTCGTCGGACTGGAGAGCATCGGGCTGCCGTTACCTGGCGAGACCTTGCTCATCGCGGCGGCCGTGGTGGCCGGCACGACGCACCGGATGAACATCGCCCTCGTTGTGCTGTTTGCCGGGCTCGGTGCAATCATCGGCCAGATGGTGGGTTATTGGATCGGCTGGGTCGTCGGATTTAGGCTGCTGCGCCGCTATGGCCACTACATCGGACTGACTGACCGACGGCTCGCCTTCGGCCGCGCTCTGTTTCGCAAGCACGGCGTCAAGGTCATCATCGTCGCCCGCTTCGTCGTGCTGCTGCGGACACTTGCGGCGCTGTTGGCCGGCGCCAATCACATGCCGTGGGCGCGTTTCATGATCGCCAATGCCATTGGCAGCACCGCCTGGGCCGCGCTGTATGGCTTGGGCGCCTATGCACTCGGCCATGAAGCGAAACAGATCGCCGGGCCAGCAGCCATCGCGATCGGCGTGGCCGTGGTTCTGGGATTGCTGGCAGCCGCCTTCTACATGCGGCGGCGAGAACACCAGTTGCTGCGCAGCACAGTGGATACGCCGCGCAGCACTGGCGAGGCAAGGTCATAGCCTGCAAGTAACGTTATAAAATAACGGGCCTGTTATCTAATACTTGCCCAGCATTGCGAAACTATTCGCGAGGGTAACGCCAGGGCTTTGCTGGTTGCGGCGCCGCGTCGTCGATCGTCCATTGCGGCAGTGACAATCCCGGGGCCACATCGCCAAATACCATGCGCATGCGCGAACCGATCCCTACCCGCTTCACCGTATCGGGCGGTGCCAGCGTACCGTCCTGGGTTGTCAGGTTGCCGATCACGCGCAGCGCTTCGTGCTCCGTCGGCTTGCCCTTTTGCGTATCGAGATCCACCAGCAGCACCATGTAGGGCGTGCGCGCCTGGAATGCCGGTTGGATACCGTGATGCACCTCCTCGTAGGAGTGCACCTCCCCCTTCCCTTCCACGCGGGTCCAGCGCGATTTCAGGCTGGTGCACCATGGGCATGCCGTGGTTGGTGGATAGCGCAGCAGATTGCATTCCTCGCACTGCTGCAGATGGAAGTCGTGCTCCGAGCAGTGCCGGAAGTACTCGACGTTCTCACCGTCCAGATCGTCGATCGACAGCGTCATGCCGAGATAGTCACCGCGAATTGCCATGTCCCGTTCCTCCCTCAGCCGCGGCGCATGACCATGGCCGATCCGGTCATCGGATTGGCCCAGCCCAGATTGGCGGTCACCTCGATGTTGCGCACCTGGCGGCAGCCGCCTTCGCGATGATCGAACGTGTGCTGCCGCTTGCCATCCGGCCCGATCGGACAGGAATCATCGGCGTTGTGGCGTAGCTGGCGCACGTTCTCGATCACCATGTTCATGCCGTGGGTATAGCCTTCGCACAGATGGCCGCCCGAGGTGTTCTGCGGCCGCTTGCCGCCAAGCCTGGTGATGCCGGACGAGACGTATTGGCCGCCCTCGCCCTTCTTGCAGAACCCGTAATCCTCGAGCTGCAGCATCGAGGTGAAGGTGAACGCGTCGTAGGCACCAACGGCGTCGATATCCTCCGGCCCGACGCCCGCGTTCGGCCACAGGATATCCTTGGCATAGTAACCGGCGACGCGTGAGATCGGCCCGTGCTGGTAATGCATGTCGGTGCGCGGCTTAGAGCAGCGGCCAACCACGCCGCGGATCAGCGCCGGCGTGTGGCGCAGGTCGCGGGCACGATCGGCACGCGTCACGATGATGCAGGTGGCGTTGTCGGTCTCGACGCAGCAGTCGAGCAGGTGCAGCGGCTTGCAGATCATGCGGCTGTTGATCACGTCATCGACCGTGTAGCGCTTCTTGTAGAATGCCTTCGGGTTGTTCGATGCGTGCTCGGAATGCACGACCTTCACCATCGCCACCTGCTCCGGCGTGGTGCCGTAGTCGTACATGTGGCGCATGAAGGTTGGCGCGAACATCTGCCCGGCGCTCTGCCAGCCATAGGCGCGGCTGTGCAGCGCATCGCCATTCACCGGCGCGGCGGACCGCGCACCGGTGCCGCCGATGCGCACCTGCGAATAGCCGTTCATCGAGCGGAAGATCGCGACACACTTGCACATGCCGGCTTCGATGACACCGATGGCGATGCCGATTAGGGCTTCGGTGGATGAGCCGCCGCCGTTCACGTCCATGAAAAAATTCAGCCGGATGCCCAGATCGCCGGCGATGAAGGGCGACGGCGTCGAGTCGTTGCCCGAGTAGGACAGCATGCCGTCGATGTCGGTCGGCTTCAGGCCGGCATCGAGCATCGCGGCGCGGACCGCGAAGGTGCCCATGGCGCGCGTGGTCTTGCCCGAGCCGCGTGTGTAGGTGGTTTCGCCGACGCCAACGATCGCATATTTGTCGCGCAGGTATTTCGGCGTGGTGGCATCGGTGTCTGCCGGTAGCGGCATGTGCGTTTCCCCTTCTTCCGTTTGCCCTTGCTCGTATCAGGCTGGACGCGATGGCGGATCGCGTCAACGGAGGGTGGCGGCTCGACGGGGCAAGCCAGTTAACGGCGAACACAGGAAGGGCAACGGTCAATGCCATCGGCAGAACGCGACATGCCATGTGCCTTCCGGCAAATCCCCGCTATCCTCGACGCAATCAAATCGGAGGAGCCACATCATGCAACTCGGCGCATCACTCCCGGTGGCCGACATCGGCACGGGGCCTCTCGTGCTGCGTGACTATGCGCAGGCGGCGGAGAGCCTGGGCTATGCGTATCTTGTGGCGCCCGACCACGTACTCGGCGCCAACCCGGCAGCCGATCATGGCGGCCGTCGCGTCGGCACCACCGCCAACGCGTATCATGACCCGTTCGTGCTGTTCGGATTTCTTGCCGGCTGCACCCAGCGCATCGGCTTCGCCGTTGGCGTACTGATCCTGGCGCAGCGCCAGGCGGCATTGGTGGCAAAGCAGGCGGCATCATTGGATCAATTGTCGAACGGTCGATTCCGCCTCGGCATCGGTGTCGGCTGGAACGAGGTCGAGTTCATCGGCCTGAACGAGAACTTCCACAACCGCGGCAAACGGTCGGAGGAACAGGTCAAGGTGATGCAGGCGTTGTGGGCTGATCCGCACGTCAATTTCACTGGCGAGTTCCACCGCATCGACGACGCCGGCATCAATCCGCGTCCTGCATCGGGTCGTATACCGATCTGGTACGGCGGCCACGCCGAGGCGACGTTCCGCCGTGCGGCGAAGTATGGCGATGGCTTCATGCCGCTGGCGTATCCCGCGGGCGATGCCGCGCTGGCTGCATTCGACAAGTTGCGCAAGCTGACGCGCGAGGCCGGTCGCAATCCGGCGGACATTGGCCTGGAAGTCTGGGTCTCACCGGGCGCCGGTACGCCGGAAAACTGGCGCCGTGAGGTCACGTTCTGGAAGCAGGCCGGCGTCACGCATGTGACCGCCCACACCAGCTACGTGAGCGGCCATCACAAGCGCATCGACGGCCGTAGCGCCGCGGACCACCTGGCGGCGATTACGCAGTATCGCGAGGCAGTCGCAGATTTGCTGTGATGGCTGCCGCGTCGGGACATCCCGATCGAGCCCAACACCCGGAGTTCGCTTGACGACACATAAAGCGTAGGCTGGAAAAGCGCAGCTCCTCGATCGTCAGGCTTTACCGACGCCGACTCGTTGCGAGACCACAATCAGCATGCCGGCAAACAGCAGCGCAAACAGCCAGAACAGACCTTGCTGCTGCCAGACATCCATCGCCAACCCACCCAGCGCGGGTCCGGCGAACGCGCCCAGGCCGTAGGCAATGATCATGGCGGCATTGACGGAAACCAGGTCCGCGCCACGGAACTGGTCGCCCGCCATGCTCAGTGCCACCGGGTAGATCCCCGACGCGACCCCGCCCCACACGAACAGCAGGCAGAACACCAGCGGCAGCGGCGCCGGCTGCATCGCCAGGATCGCGCCCAGCAAACCAACGGCCGCGCAAAGCCGCAGTGCCGCCAGCCGGGAAAGCTTGTCGGAGAGCCAGCCGATCAGCACCTGTAGGACGATGGAGCCGAGATACACTGCCGAGAGCGTCGCCGCTGCCAGTCGTTCGTTCAATCCACTCCGCACGCCCCAGATCGGCAGCACCACCATCAGTGCCGCCTCGTAGAACCCGAAGATCGCCACCACGCCCAGGATGACCGGCGCGCGTGCGAACATGGTCAGCGGACTGGCGCCGCGTTCCCGGCCGAACGCGCGCGACGCGTCGCCGACGCCGAGTAGCGGCAGCATCGCCAATGCGGTGATCGCGGCGTTGGCGACGAATGGCGCCCACCCGTTGATACCGGTGACCGACAACAGCAGCGGTCCGACACCGAAGCCCGCCGACAGTGCAGCCGCGTACAGGCCGATGATGCGGCCCCGGTCGGCGTCACCGGCAAGCTGGTTGATCCAGGCCTCGCCCGACGTGAAGACGCTGGATCCGATCAAACCCAGCAATGCGCGCAATGCGAACCAAGCCAACAGCCCATCGAACACCTTCAGCATCAGCACCAGTGCAACATCGAGTGCGAAGCCGACCAGCAGGAAGTTCCGCACACCCAGCGCGCGAATGAATCGCGGCGCAAGCAACGGTCCGACGATGACGCCCAGGAACACACCGCTGGCATTCAGTCCGTTCAGCGTGGCCTCGATGCCGCGCTGTTCCATCAGCAACGACACCAGCGGCGCGCCCTGGCCGATGCTGAGGCCGAACACGGTAACCGAGGCGATGGCTGCCGCCAGGCTCCAGCGCCGTTCGCGTGCCGAGGTGCTTTGCATCGCGCCACCCTGCCGCTATCGATGGTCCGATGCCAACGCCCGCGACCGTCTCGTCTTTCCCGCTCCCCGCATGAGCTGGCTCAGCATGCCGCTGCTCGGCCGGCGCGACCGCGCGCCGTTCGCGCTCATCGTTGCGATCACGGCGTGCGGCACGCTGGGCATGCATTTGATCATCCCGGCGCTCCCCGACACCGCGCGGGACCTGCACGTTTCACCTGGTGCGATCCAGTTGACGATCACGCTGTACCTGATCGGCCTGGCGATCGGCCAGTTGATTTACGGCCCGATCTCCGATCGCTTCGGCCGTCGTCCCGTGCTGCTGGGCGGGCTCGCGCTGTTCACGTTCGCCGGCATTGCGACCGCAGCCGCGCCCGGCGCGCTCACGCTGGTGGTCGCCCGTGTGCTGCAATCGATCGGCGCGTGCGCCGGGCTGGTGCTGGGTCGCGCGATTGTGCGCGATTCGGCGGCGGCGGACCGCGCGGCCGCACAACTCGCGATGCTGACAATGGTGATGTCGATGGCGCCCGCCATTGCGCCGGTACTCGGTGGCTACGCCACCGCGTGGATTGGCTGGCGCGCGGCGTTTGCGTTGCTGGCCATCGTCGGCAGTGTGACGCTGCTGCTCGCCGTGCTGTTGCTGCCGGAGACCAATCGCGCGCAGACGGGCACGCGGGCATCGATGCTGGTCGGATCGCTGCGATTGTTCCGCTCGCGGGCGTTCTGCGGCTACATTCTTGGCGGCGCGTGCACCACTACATCGTTCTATGCGTTCATGGCGGCGTCGCCATTCATCCTGGTCGATCTGCTGCACCAACCGACCGAACGCGTGGGGCTGTATTACCTGCTGCTGATGGCCGGCGTGGCGGTCGGCAGCTTCACCGCGAACCGCATCGCCGGTCGGGTCCGCGTGCAGGTCGCGCTGCGCCTGGCGAATTCCCTCGCCATTGCCGGCGCGGCGCTGTTCCTGGCGGCGGACCTCACGGGGATGCTCAGCGTCACGACGGTCATCGCGCCGGTCGTGCTGTTCATGGTGGGCGCCGGCATGGCGAGCCCGTTTGCATTGAGCGGTGCGGTCAGCGTCAACCCGCATGCGATCGGCGCTGCATCGGGTCTGTACGGCTTCACCCAGATGGCATATGGCGCGTTGTGCACCGTGATCGTCGAGGTCTGGCATCCCGGCTCGGTGCTGACCGTCGCGGTGGTGCTGCTGGGGTCGGCTTTGCTGGGTCAGGCCGCCTTATCGCTGGCGGTGCAGACGACGCGTCACATTTGACGGCGCGGGCGTCCAGGCACACGCTATCGCCTCTGGCAACGATGCGGGCGGAAATCATGCGACGAGCCATCGTGCTCCTGCTGTCGGCGGTTCTTGCCCTGGCGGCGCCGGCAGCAGCGGCAGACCTGCGGCTGGGTCTGGCGGTCGAGCCCGACTCGATCGATCCGCACTACCATAACTTCGGCGGCAACAAGGGCCTGTTGCCCAACCTGTTCGAGGCGCTGACATCCCTGGACGCGCAGGACCGCCTCGGCCCCAGTCTTGCCGTCTCATGGCGGCTGGTCGATGATACCACATGGGAATTCAAGCTGCGCGACGGCGTGACATTCTCCGACGGCACGAAGCTGACCGCGGACGATGTGGCATTCACCATCGAGCGAGTGCCGAACGTGCCGACCACCGTCACGGACATGTCGGAATACGTCAAGGCAATCGCGCGCGTCGAGGTGGTCGATCCGCTGACGGTGCGCTTCCACACCAAGGGCCCCTTCCTGCTCGCGCCCGAATACCTGTCCGCCATCGGCATCGTCTCGCGCGCGCATGGCGAAGGTGCGACCACCGCCGACTACAACACCGGCAAGGCCGCGATCGGCACCGGGCCTTTCCGTTTCGTATCCTGGGCGCGCGCCGACCGGCTGGTGCTGGCGCGCAACGCGGCGTGGTGGGGCGGTGCGCAGGCGTGGGACAACGTGACCATCCGCTACATCAAGAACCCGGCGTCACGGCTGGCGGCGCTGCTTGCCGGTGACGTAGACCTGATCGACCAGGTTTCGGTGCAGGACGTCGCGCGCGTGAAGGCCGATACGCGTTTCACCGTCGCCTCCGGGCTGTCCGACGACATCGTCGGCTTCGTGTTCGACAAGCAGGACCGCCCGTCGCCGAACATCACCGGCAATGACGACAAGCCGCTGCCGGCCAATCCATTCCGTGACAGGCGCGTGCGTGAGGCGGTGAACCTGGCGATCGATCGTGGCGCAATCCGCGACCGGATCATGAATGGCCAGTCCGACCCGGACAATCAGTACATGAAGCCGGGGCAATACGGCTACGATCCCGACCTGCCGCCAATCCCGTTCGATCCGCCGGCGGCGAAGCGGCTGCTCGCCGAAGCGGGCTATCCGGATGGCTTCAGGCTGATCGTGTCGTGCCAGAACGATCGTTTCGTCAATGACGCGACGATCTGCCAGACGCTGGCGCAGATGCTCACGCGCATCGGCATCACGACGACACCCGAGGTGATGCCGCATGCTGTGTGGGTACCGCGCGCCAACAAACACGAGTTCAGCCTGTTCACCTATTTCTGGACGATCGATACGCCGGAGCCGTCGATCATGTTGATCAGCCAGCTCGCCACGCCGGATGCCGCGCGCGGCCGCGGGGCGTTCAACCGCGGGATATATAGCAGCGCTGAATTCGACTCGGCGCTGGATCAGGCACTGGTGACGCTGGATCGTCAGGCGCGCGAGGCGCTGCTGATCAAGGCCACCGACATCGCGTTCCGCGATTATGCGTTGGCGCCGCTGCACCATCAGTTCAACATCGAGGCAATGACGCGGCATATCAGCCACACACCGCGCATCGACGGACGCATTCGCGCCGCGGAGATCGTTCCGCAGAAGGGAGAGTAGAGATGGCCGACCAGCATCGCATGCCCACGCACCATCCGCGGATCATCGGCACACGGCACATGGTTGCCTCCGCCAACTACCTCGCAGCGCAGACAGGTTTCGAAATCCTCGAAGCCGGCGGCAATGCTATCGATGCGGGCGTTGGCGGCGGCATCGCGCTGGGTGTTCTGCAATGCGAATATGTGCATTTCGCCGGTGTCGCGCCGATCATGATCCACCTCGCGGAGACCGGTGAGACCGTGTCGATCAGTGGCCTCGGGCCGTGGCCGAAGCTGGCATCCGCCGCGTGGTTCCGCGAGCACCAGGGCGGCCGCATCCTGTCCAACATCAAGCGCTGCGTCGTACCGGCCGCACCGGATTCATGGATCACTGCTCTGGAACGCTACGGCACGATGAGCTTTAGCGATGTTGCCGCCGCGGCAATCCGATTCGGCCGCGAGGGCTTCGGCCTCCAGTCGATCTCGCACGAGTTGATGTCGGAGGCTGCGGAAACCATTCGGCGCTGGCCGCAGAACGCTGCGATCTACCTGCCGGGCGGTGAAGTCACCAGGCCAGGACACCGATTCTTCCAGACCGACCTGGCGAACTCGATCCAGTATATGGCGGATGAGGAGGCGGCGGCAGCACGCAAGGGTGGACGTGGGGCCGGACTGGCGGCAGCGCGTGCGGCGTTCTATCGCGGCGACATTGCCCAGAAGATCGTCGCGTATCACAAGGCAAACGATGGCTGGCTGCGGGAAGACGACCTGGCGGAATTCCGCGTCGATGTCGAGACGCCGCTTTCCGTGCGGTTCGGCGACACCACGCTATTCGGTTGCCGGCCGTGGTGCCAGGGTCCGGTGCTGCTGCAGACCCTGAAAATCCTCGACGGCATGGATTTGCAGTCACTGGGCCACAACACGCCGGCCTATGTCCATACGCTCGTAGAGGCATTGAAGCTGGCGTTCGCCGATCGCCATGCGTATTACGGCGATCCGAAATTTGTCGATGTCCCGATCGATGCGTTGCTGAGCGATGCCTATACCGCGCGTCGGCGCGGCATGATCGATCCGAAAGCCGCGTGGCCGGAAATGCCGCCGGCCGGTTCGCCGGAAGAGCTCGGCATCGCCGTGCGCGCCGCCGCCGTGGTGAAGGCAGACAAGGAATACGCCGAAGGCGATCCGGATACGTCCTATGTCTGCGCAGTCGATCGCCACGGGAATTGCTTCTCCGCCACACCGAGTGACGGCGCGATCAATGGGCCGGTGATTCCCGGCACCGGCCTCGCGCCTTCGTCGCGCGGCATGCAGTCATGGACGGATCCCGCGCATCCCGCGTGCCTGGCGCCCGGCAAGCGGCCGCGGCTGACACCGAATCCGTCGATTGCAATGCGCGGCGACCGGTGGATCATGCCTTTCGGCACGCCAGGCAATGACGTTCAGCCACAGGCAATGCTGCAGGTTTTCCTCAACATGGTGGTGTTCGACATGACGCCGCAGCAGGCGATCGAGCAGCCCCGCTTCGCCTCGTCCAGTTTCCCCGGCTCGTCCGACCCACACAATTATACGCCACGGCGCATGAGCATGGAGCGGCGGTTCAGCGACGAAACTGCGAATGCGCTGGATCGAATGGGCCACAGCGTGAACTGGTGGCGCGAGTGGGAGTGGAAGGCCGGCTGTGTCTGCGCGATTGTAAAGGATCGCAAGACCGGCATGATGGAAGGTGGCGCCGATGTGCGTCGACCGGGTGGCGTGCGCGGATGGTGATGTCGGACCCTCTCCCCAACCCTCCCCCGCGTGGAGCATCGCCCCCTCTCCCGCGCGGCCGGGGAGGGTTGGGGTCGGCGTGCATTTTTCTCGCATTGGCCTGCGTCATTCCGCTGCGCTTCGCATTGGCTGATGAAAATGCTCTGTGGTACATCGTCAGCGAGCAATGCGTGCCCGATCAGCAGCAGTTCCACTCGCCCAAACCGTGCGAGCAGGTCGACCTCGCCGGCGGCTATGTTGTGCTCAAGGACATTGTCGGCAACACGCAGTTCCTGTTGATGCCGACCGCACGGATCACAGGCATCGAAAGCAGTGAAATCCTCGCGCCGAATGCGCCGAACTACTGGGATGATGCCTGGCGGGCGCGCCACTTCGTTGAGGAGCGCGCGTTGCACCACCTGCCGCGCGATGCCATCGGGCTGGCGATCAATTCGGTCAGCAGTCGCAGCCAGAACCAACTCCACATTCATGTGGACTGCATGCGTATCGACGTCACCACCGCGTTGCGCGAACACGCAGGCGCCGTCGGCAAGAGCTGGTCCAAATTCCCGGTGCCGCTTTCCGGTCACGACTACATGGCGATGCGCATCGAGCAGCCGGAACTCGGCTCGATCAATCCGTTCGATTTGCTGGCCAATGGCGTGCCAGGTGCGCGCACCGACATGGGGCACTACACACTTGTCGTGGTCGGCGACACTGTCCAGGGCAAGGATGGGTTTGTCGTGCTGGCGGGCCACGCGTCCCCGGCGACCGGCAACTGGGGATCCGGCGAGCAACTGCAGGATCATGCCTGCGCCGCAGCCACGGCAGCGTCGCGTTAGGTCGATGGGTGTCGCTGAGCTCAACCCATCGCCGGCCAGCAAAACCAGGAGACCACCATGCAACTTGGCTTCAACCTGCCGATCAGCGGTCCTACCTCCGCGCCGCGCGAATTCACCCGCCTGGCGCAGGAAGGCGAAGCCATGGGCTACGACTACCTGACGCTCACGGATCACGTGGTGCTGCCCGACATGAGCGTGCCCGGCTATCCCTATTCGGAGTCCGGCGAGTTCATGTCGAACACGCCGACCACGCGCCACGAGCAGCTCACCGCGACGGCATTCATCGCCGCGAAGACCTCGCGCATCCGGCTGGTTCTGGCCGTCATGGTCGTGCCGCATCGCCCCGCGGTGCTGGCGGCAAAGATGCTGACCACGATTGACGTTTTGTCAGAAGGCCGTTTGGTGGTTGGCATTGGCGCGGGCTGGTTGAAGGCGGAGTTCGATGCCGTCGTCACCACGCCGTTCGCCGAGCGTGGCGCCGTGACCGATGAATACCTCGAAGCGTTCCGCGCGCTATGGACGGACGAGCATGCCCGCTTCGCCGGGCGTTATGCTAACTTTTCAAATTTGGTGTTCCAGCCGTGGCCCGTGCAGCAACCATATCCGCCGATCTGGGTCGGCGGCGAGAGCGGTCCCTCGCTGCGCCGCGCTGCGCGGTTCGGCGACGCGTGGTATCCGATCGGTTCGAACAACAAGGCGTTGCTCGATACATTGCCTCGGCTTGCCGCGGGCATCGCGCGGCTGCGCAAGCTGACCGCGGACGCCGGACGCGATCCTGCCAGCGTGACGGTGGTGTATCGCGTCAAGCGTTATGGCGACGTGGTGCCCCCGGTTGCCACCGATGGCGAGCGGCGGCTGTTCTCCGGCAGTGTGTCGGACATCGTCTCCGACCTGCGAGGCCTGCGCGGTCTCGGCGTGACCGCGATCGATGTCGAGGTCGAAGGCGACGATGCGGATGCGACGCTGGCCAACATGAAGCGGTTCAAGGACAGCATCTTCGCACGCGTGTGACAGCGCCGCGCTACTTGCCGATGCAGAACCGGGCGAACAGTGTGTCGAGGATGTCCTCCACGCCGACACTGCCGGTAATCCGTCCGATCGCGCGCAGCGTCAGGCGCAGATCCTCCGCGCGCAGTTCCGGCAGATCCGCGGTTTGAGCACCGGCCAGTCGCGCTGCCGCTTCCTGCAACGCGGCGCGGTGGCGGGCCTGGGTCAGCGGCGGTGATCCGGCGCTGTCCGTCAATGACCGCGCTGCTTCGGCCAACCGCGTTCGCAGAACGTCGAGCCCTGCGCCGGTCAGTGCGCTGACGCCGATTGCACCAGGAGGCGGAGAACCACCGAGATCCTGTTTGTTGGCCACCAGCAATGTAGGTGCAGTCGTTGGGTGCCCAGACTCCCCCAACCCGCGCCCGCACGCGGCGGGGGAGCCTGGAGCCGGCGCAACCACCGAGATCACCAGATCGGCCTCAGCCGCCCGTGCGCGGGCGCGGCGCACACCTTCCGCCTCGATGGCGTCCGTCGCCTCGCGCAATCCTGCCGTGTCCACCAGCGTCACCGGCACGCCGCCCAGTACCAAGCGCGTCTCCAGTGCGTCGCGCGTCGTGCCGGGCAGCGGCGAAACGATGGCCACCTCACGCTCCGCCAGTGCATTCAGCAGCGACGATTTGCCGACATTCGGCTGTCCGGCGATCGCGAACACCAGGCCCTCACGCAGAAGTTCGCCACGCCGTCCGTCGTCCAGGTGCGCCGCAATCTCGCCCTGCAGGGTGGCCAGTTCCTGCATCACCTGCGCCTCCACCTCCGGCGGCAGGTCCTCGTCCGGGAAGTCGATCAACGCCTCCTGCTGGGCGAGCAGCAGGCGCAACCGGTCAGCCCAGCCGCGATAAATGGCGCCCAGTGCCCCTTCGAGTTGCCGCAACGCCTGCTGCCGTTGCGCGCTTGTCTCCGCGGCGATCAGGTCATGCACCGCCTCGGCTTCGGTCAGGTCCATGCGGCCATTGAGGAACGCCCGACGGGTGAATTCCCCGGGCTCCGCCGGCCTGGCGCCGAGGGCGACCAGCGCGTCGGCGACGCCATGCAGCACGGCGCGCCCGCCATGCAGGAACAGTTCGGCGGCATCCTCGCCGGTGTAGCTGCCGGGCCCTGGCAGCCACACCACCATCGCCTGGTCCAGCATTGTCCCGTCACGGTCGCGCAGCCGCCGCAGCGATGCGCGTCGGGCGGCGGGCACGTCTCCGCACAACCCGTGCAGTACGACCCCCGCCGCCGGTCCGCTGAGCCGCATCACGGCGATGGCAGCCTGGCCGGCCCCCGAGGCGACGGCAAAGATGGTGTCAGCGTCCATAGCTCCCTATGTCACCTTGAGACCCAAGGAGAGCAATGCCATGGCCGCGGCCGAGAATCTGCTCCGCCACGAGACCTCACCCTACCTGCTGCAGCATGCCGACAATCCGGTGCACTGGCGCCCCTGGGGTGCCGCGGCGCTCGAGGAGGCGCGATCGGAGAGAAAGCCGATCCTGCTGTCGATCGGCTACGCGGCCTGCCACTGGTGCCACGTCATGGCGCACGAATCGTTCGAGGACCCGGATACCGCGGCGCTGATGAACGAGCGGTTCGTCAATATCAAGATCGACCGCGAGGAGCGCCCGGACATCGACCACCTCTACATGTCGGCGCTGCATGCCCTGGGTGAACAGGGCGGCTGGCCGCTGACCATGTTCATCGCGCCGGACGGCGCGCCGTTCTGGGGTGGCACGTATTTCCCGCCGGAGCCGCGCTGGGGACGGCCGTCGTTCCGCCAGGTGCTGCAGGGTGTGTCCGAGGCGTACCGTACCGACCACGAGATGGTGGCGAAGAATACCGCGGCGCTGCGCCAGGTGCTGGCGCGAATGTCCGCGGCAACGCCGGGTGACCTGCCGAAGCCGGTGCATCTCGATGCCGTCGCCACAGCGTTCCTGCGGATGAACGACCCTCAGCATGGTGGCCTGCAGGGTGCGCCGAAATTCCCCAATCCGCCGATCTTCCGCTTCCTCTGGCAGAACGCATTCCGCACTGGTCGGCCGGAAGGCCAGGAGGCGCTGCACCTGATGCTGGAGCGGATGTCGCAAGGCGGCATCTACGACCACCTCGGCGGCGGCTATGCGCGATATTCGACGGATGCGATCTGGCTGGTGCCGCATTTCGAGAAGATGCTGTACGACAACGCGCAGTTGCTGGAGTTGCTGGCGCTGGCGCACGCACATCGGCCGGACCCGCTCTACGCGCAGCGCGCAGGCGAAACAGTGGACTGGATGGTGCGCGACATGACGGCGGCGAGCGTGAACGGGCGCGCGGCGTTCGCTGCCTCGGAGGATGCCGACAGCGAGGGCGAGGAAGGCCGGTTCTACGTCTGGACCGAGGCCGAGGTGGACCGGTTGCTGGGCGACGACGCGGCTGCGTTCAAGCGCGCCTACGACGTGACGGCCGCCGGCAACTGGGAGGGTCACAGCATCCTGCGCCGGGTCACCCCGCCCGGTCCGCCGGACGAGGAAGCCGCGCTGGCGCGATCCCGTGCGGTGCTGTTCGAGGCGCGCTCGCATCGCGTGCGCCCGGGACGCGACGACAAGGTGCTGGCGGACTGGAACGGCCTGGCGATCGCCGCCCTGGCGCGCGCCGGCAGCGTATTCGGCCGCCCGGACTGGCTGGCGCGGGCGGAGCAGGCGGCCGACTTCGTGCTGGCGGAGATGGCGGGCTCGGATGGTCGGGTGCAGCACGCCTGGCGGCTGGGCCGCGTAACGGCGGCCGGCCTGCTGGATGACCAGGCCGCCTTGGCGCGCGCGCTGCTGGCACTGTTCGAGGCACGCGGCGATCAGGCGCGCCTCGCGCAGGCGGCGGAGCTGGCAGAGGCGGCGGTCGCGGCGTTCTCCGATGGGGTTGGCGGCTACTTCACCACGGCCGCCGATGCGACCGATGTGCCGATGACGCGCCCGCGGACAGCGGCCGACAACGCCACGCCGGCGGGTGTCGGGCTGCTGGCGGAGGTGTTTGCCCGACTGTGGCACCTGACTGGGGATGCAGTCTGGCGCGAGCGCGCCGAGGGGGTGTTGCGGGCGTTCACCGGCAATCCGGATCAGTTCGCGGCAATGCCGACGCTGCTGGCGGCGGCGGATCTCCTGGAGGAGGCGGCAACGGTCGTGGTCGCCGGCGATCCGGCAACCTCGCCGGCAGCGGAGCTTGCGGCGGTGGCACTCGGTGCGGCGGACCCGGCGGTTGTCGTGCTGCGTGCGGCGGAGCCGAGCGCGCTGCCACAGGATCATCCGGCATTCGGCAAATCTGCCGGGCAGGAGGGTGCGGCGGCGTTTGTCTGCCGCCGGAGCGTCTGCGGGCTGCCGGTGCTCGATGGTGCGGCGTTGGCGGAAGCCCTGTCGAGCCGGTCGTAGCGCAGGGACATGTTCGCGCCATGCTTCGCGTCTGGTTACAGTGGCGTGCCACTGGAAAGGCCACAGCCATGCCCGCGAACAGCTACACGCGCCCGACCGTTTCCGCCCCGCCGGCGATGCCTCCCAACCTGATGCCGCAGCCGTCGATTGCGCCATTGCTGCCGCCGGTGCATGCGGTGGACCTGATGACCGCCGCGGGATCGGCGGCGTTCGGCGCGCGTTGGAGGGCAATGGAGGCGAAGCTGGTCGAGTGCCCGGCTCTGTCGGACTCCATGCCGGAATACCGGACGACCTACGACGTCGACCCGCACGCCGAGTTGCCCGGCTTCGACGACTCGCGGTGGCCGGAGATTGCCGCGACCGAACTTGGCGCCAAGCGGGGTGGCGGCATGGTGTCGTTCATCTGGTTCCGCACCAGCCTCACCATCCCGATCGAGGTCGGGGGTTTCGCCACCGCCGGAGCAAAGGCGGTGCTGACGGTGAACGTGGACGACTATGCGGAGGTCTGGGTCGATGGCGTACTGCCGCGGGCAGCGGGCCGGCCCAGCCCGGCAGCGATCCAGGGTTTCAACATGCCGAACCGTCTGGTGCTGCGCGATGCCGTCGCGGCGGCCGAGAAGTTCGAGATCGCGGTGTTCGCCATCAACGGGCCGATTTCGGCGGCGCCGGCAAACTTCCTCTGGTTCCGCGAGGCGAAGGTCGAGTTCTACCGATGACCGCTACTCTGCCGCGATGCTGGCCCAGCAGGTGATTGCGCTGCAGACCGAACTCCAGCGGCCGAAGCCCTTGTAGATCTGTGCGGCGATCTGCGCCTGTTGCTTGAGCGTCAGGCCATCCGCCTTGATCTGCGGATCGGAGACGTTGCGGATCGCCAGCCAGCGCGGCGCGCTGCCGCCCATCTCCGTGGCAACCAGGCCGAGTACCGCATCGCCCATCTCGGATACATCGCCGAGACCCTGCAGCTTGTAGTGGTTGTCCGAGGTGTCGAAGCCGAAGAAGTCGGTGGTGACGACGCAGGATGCCAGCGCTTTCGGCGCCACACGAACGATCTTCGGCAGGCGCGTGTTGTCCTTTGGCAGTTGCGGGGCATTCACCTTGAACAGCGATCGTGCAGCGGCGAAGTGCGTCGTCTGCGCTGCCGAACTGGCGTAGTTCGCCTGCGCAAATGGCTGCTTCTTGAATTTCGAGATGCAGTCGAAGCGGACGATGGGACTCACGATCACGTCGCCGACCTCGAACTGCTTGCCGATCCCGCCCGCGGTGCCGGTCGTGATGACAAGTGTGGGTCGGACTTCCTGGATGAGCTGGCGCCAGACATCGATGTTGGGCAGTTGCGGACCGTCCTGCGACATGTGCGAGTCCGACTTGAAGATGACGATCGATTTGCTGCCGATGGTCGTCGTCCAATATGCGCCGAGACGCTTCGCCTCAAGCGCCGGACAACCGGCCCGCATTTTCTTCGAAATGGTCTCAAAATTATGCGTGTAGGACTGGTAGTCGTTATGCGAATCCTTGCCCGGAGTCAGCACACGGCTCAGCGCATGGCCTTCATCGACGGTCCAGGTGACGACCAGCACATCTGCGCGAGGCAATGGACTGTCGCTGCTGCCGCTGGGCTTAGGTCCCGTCTTCGGCGCCAGTCTCTTCGGCCATGGCACGTCGATGTAGCGCGACAGACCGGTTGCAGAAGTGAACGACAGGAACTGCAGGCCGGCGGGCGCCTCGGAATCGAAATCGATGATCTCGCGTTGGAGATCCTCGACGTTCGCCGCTTTCGCCGCGGGTGCGAACGCGAAGGTCGCCGGTGGCGGAGGCGTGGCGATCGGGTCGTAGCCAAGATTTCGCTCTACCCACCTGCGATCGACTGGCATGGCGCGCTCCGCTCCGGCACTGCATGGTGTCGTTCGGATGGTATCCGCGTTCGGCAGTCATTGCGAGGAACGAATCGATGCGACGAAGCGATGCTGGTCGAGGCTATCGCCGCGCATAGGGACGCACCGCGTCCAACAACAGTGCCGACGGCGCCAGCCGTGGCCCCTCCCCTTCGTCCACCGGCGGCACGATCGTCACGCCCCACTCGGGCAACAACCGCAGCGACGCCTGCGCCTGCGGATGATCCAACAGCGGCTGGTTCAGCGACGGTGCGACGATCACCGGCGTGGCGCGACCGATCGCCTCGGCCACGACCGACAGCGCCAGGCTGTCGGCAATGCCGTGCGCCAGCTTGTTCAGCGAGTTGAAGCTGCACGGTGCAAACAGCACTACCCCACGCGGCGGTCGCGGCCGGATGGCCAGGTCGAAATACGATTCGACAACCTGGGCACCAGCGACGTCCGCGAGCTCGCGCAATGCGACCACGCGCGAGGCGTTCGGGGTCGGCAACGCGACGACGGTGGCAAAGCCCAGCCCGACCAGTCCACGCAGCAGTTCCGGGCAACGCGCCGCCGTGGTGGTGCCGCTGAGCACCAGGTAGGCAACGTCGAAAACCTCGCCGCCGGCCGCCGTGGTGATGCTCATTCCCGTTCTCCCTGCCTTGCACTCCCGCGCGGCCACGCTTCATCGCGGCATATTACCGCGGGGTCCGTGCCCTTGACAGGCGCAGCCACTGGGCGCTGGCATTCGCCTTGGCAATCGAGGATCAGGACGCTGCCGCAGGTCTCGCTGCATTCGCCAGTGGGTGACATCTCCGTCTCCGAGGAGGACGGGGCCATCGTCGCTGTCGATTGGGGCTGGGGTAGCCGGCAGGCCGAGACCCGGTTGCTGCGCCGCGCGCGTGACCAGTTGCATGCGTTCTTCGATGGCGCACTGACTGAGTTCGATCTGCCGCTGGTGCCGTCGGGCACGCCGTACCAGTGCCGCGTGTGGCAGGCGCTGTGCGATATCCCCTATGGCGCGACCCGATCGTATATCGACGTTGCGCGCACGGCAGGCGGCAGTGCCCGATCGGTCGGCCAGGCCAATGGCTGCAATCCGATCCCGATCATCATCCCATGCCACCGCGTTGTCGCCACCACGCATCTCGGCGGCTATTCCGGTGGTGAGGGACTTGCCACCAAGCGCTGGCTGCTGGCGCTTGAATCGCACGCGCGACCGTTGCTGCAGCCAGTCCCTTCCGCGGCCGCCTGATCCGGCCCGACTAACGGAGAACAGCATGATCCAGGCAATCCGCATTCACTCCCCTGGCGGTCCCGAAGTGATGAAATGGGAGGAGGTTCCCAAGCCGGAGCCGGGCCCGGGCGAGGCGCTGATCAAGCAGGAAGCCGTCGGGCTGAACTATATCGACGTGTATTTCCGCTCGGGCCTCTACAAGGCGCCGACCATGCCGCTGATCATCGGCCAGGAAGGCGCCGGTGCAGTGGTCGCCGTCGGCACCGGCGTGACCAACCTGAAGCCGGGCGATCGCGTGGCGTATGCGGGCTCGCTGGGTGGCTATGCCACCGAGCGGGTGATCGCCGCAGACCGGCTGGTAAAGCTGCCTGACAGCATCGACTTCAAGACCGCCGCGGCGATGATGCTGCAGGGCATGACCGCGCAATACCTTATCCGTCGCACCTACACGGTGAAGGCCGGCGACACGATCGTGGTGCATGCCGCCGCCGGCGGCGTCGGACTGATCCTGTGCCAATGGGCAAAACATCTCGGCGCCACGGTGATCGGCGTAGTGTCAACCGAACAGAAAGCGGAGATCGCCCGTGCGCATGGCGCTGCGCATGCGGTGGTCGGCCACACAAACCTGGTGGCCGAGGTCAAGCGGATTACCGGCCGGGCAATGGTGCCTGCGGTGTACGACAGCGTCGGCAAGGATACCTGGAACGCCAGCCTTGACTGCCTGGCGCCGCTTGGATTGATGGCGAGCTATGGAAACGCGTCGGGACCGGTGCCGCCGGTGGATATCGGCATCCTCGCCGCCAAGGGCAGCCTGTACCTGACCCGGCCAAGCCTGGCCACCTATACGGCGAAGCGTGCCGATCTGGAGAAGGTCGCGGCCGACCTGTTCGACGTGGTGTCGAAGGGTGCGGTGAAGATCGAGGTGAACCAGAGCTTCCCGCTGAAGGACGCCGCGGCCGCGCACATCGCGCTGGAGTCGCGCAAGACCACCGGCAGTACGGTACTGGTGCCATAGCACTGGTGCCATAACGCTCAAGGTTCCACACGGAGATCGCCGAGGACCACAGAGAGCCGGCCTCCTCTTCCGTTACAATGGTGCCGGTGGTCAGACATCAGGCGCGATGCTACTGACCATCGGGCGATGAGCGAACCGCCAGCTCCCTCCCGGCGCCCCAGGATACGCACCAGCGGCCGCACCCGACTGACCGCCGTCATCGTCGCCTGCGCCATGTTCATGCAGAACCTGGATTCTACCGTGATCGCCACGGCGCTGCCGACCATGGCGAAGGCATTCGGCGCCGACCCGGTGCACATGAACGTGGCACTCACGTCCTACTTGCTGTCGCTGGCGGTGTTCATCCCGGCCAGCGGCTGGGTGGCCGACCGCTACGGCGCCCGCACCGTGTTCCGCGCCGCGATCGCGGTGTTCACCATCGGCTCGATCCTGTGCGGCCGGGCGGACAGCCTGGCGTTCCTGGTGGTCTCGCGCATCCTGCAAGGCATTGGTGGCGCGATGATGGTGCCGGTTGGGCGGCTGGTGCTGCTGCGCACCGCGGCGAAGACCGAACTGGTGGCGGCGATGGCCTGGCTTACCGTGCCGGCGCTGCTGGGACCGGTGCTGGGGCCGCCGGTCGGCGGCTTCATCGTCACCTATTTCAACTGGCGCTGGATCTTCGACATCAACGTGCCGATCGGCGTACTGGGCATCGTGCTGGTCAGCATGTTCGTCGACGACGTGCGCGAGCCGCCGCGCGGCCGGTTCGACGGCTTCGGGCTGTTGCTGTGCGGCGTCGCCCTGTCCGGCCTGATGTTCGGCCTGGAAACCGCGGGACGCGGCGTCGTGCCGCAATCCACCACACTGCTGATGATCGGCGTCGGGCTGGTCGCCATCGTCGGCTACCTGCTGCACGCGCGTCGCCATCCGGCGCCGCTGCTCGACCTGTCGCTGATGCGACTGCCCTGCTTCGGCGTGGCGATGTCGGCCATGATGCTGTTCCGCACCGGCATCGGCGCCATTCCGTTCCTGCTGCCGCTGATGTTCCAGGTTGGTTTCGGTGATTCTGCGGTGGAGAGCGGCCTGATCACCTTCGCCAGTTCGGCCGGCGCCCTGGTGATGAAGCCGGCGACGCAGAGCGCGCTGCGCTGGTTCGGCTTCCGCGACACGCTGGTGTGGAACGGGCTGCTGTCCGCGGTGATGATAGCGCTGTGCGCGGCATTCCGTCCGACCTGGCCGGCGGCGGCGATTTACGGCGCGCTGCTGATCGGCGGCTTCTTCCGGTCGCTGCAGTTCACCGCCTACAACACGCTGGCCTATGGCGACGTGCCACGCTCGCGCATGAGTTCGGCGACCAGCCTGTACGTCACCGGCCAGCAACTCGCCGCCACCATCGGCATCTCGGCCGGTGCGGTGTCGCTGGAGCTTTCCATGGCGGCGTCGGGCCACGTGACGCCGCAGCCGATGGATTTCAGCCACGCTTTCCTGGTGGTGGCGATGTTCACCCTGATCGCCGCGCCGATCGCCCTGCTGATGCCGCGCAATGCCGGTGACGAACTGACCGGACGGCGGTCGGTGACGCCTCAACCGGTACGCGAGGCGGCGGATTGATGGTGCTCCTGGCGTAGGGCGAGTTGCCCATCAAGGGGCGCGGACGGAGCGGTTCGCAATGACAGGAGGATGCAATCAGTCGCTCTTCGGCGTGACAATCGCCTGCGCCAGGCCGACGACCGAGCCCAGGCTGTTCGCCATGTCGGTCGGGATCAGCACCGTGGTGCCGCGCTCCTTGTTCATCTCGTAGAGCAGGTTCATCTGCCGCAGCTTCAGCGCGTTCGGGTCCTGGCCGTACAGCGCCGCCGCCTCCAGGATCTGCCGCGCGATCTCGCGTTCTGCCGAGGCCAGGGTGACGCGGGCATCCTTCTCGCGTTCGGCCTGCGCCTGACGGCTCATGGCGTCCTGCAATTCGCGCGGGATCACCACGTCCTTGATCTCGACGCTGCGGGCGATCACCCCCCAGCTGGCGGTCTTCTCGGTGATGGTCTGGCGCAGCCTCTCGTCGGCGGTCTTGCGATCGGACAGCAGCCGTGAGAGGTCGGTGGCGCCGATCATCTCGCGCAGGCTGGTCTGCGCCACGCGTTCGATCGCTTCGCGGTAATTGGCGATGTGGATTGCCGCGGCCTCGGCATTGTCCACCTGCCAGAACACGATGGCGTCCACGCCGACCGCCACTGTGTCGCGGGTCAGTGCCTGCTCGGCGGTGATCGTGGTGGTCTGGATGCGCAGGTCGACGATCTGCGCCACCCGGTCGATGCCGGGGTACACCAGGTAGATCCCGGGCCCCTTCACTCTGTGGAAGCGGCCCAGCCGCAGCACCACTGCGCGCTGCCACTCCGCGGCAACCCGCAGCGACCGCGCGATCACCAGCAACACGGCAACAACGATGACGATCAGCACGATCTGCATCGGCATGGCAGGCTCCAGCGGTGCGGCGTACGTGCCCGGGCGGCGGCGCGTGGCTCAGTCGACGCCCTCGACGATCCGCATGTCGCGTTCTGCAGCGTTGCCGAGGGCAACCAAAGCTGCCTGGTAGCCCGGGCTGTCATGCGCCGCGATCGCCTGGGCGACACTGGGGAATTCGATCAGCACGGTGCGCTGGTCGATGCCGGCCTCGTAGGTTTTGGCGGTGCCGCCGCGGGCCAGGAACTTGCCGCCGCCGGCGGTGATGGCTGGACCGGCAAGCTTGGCATAGTCGGCCAGCGCCCCAGGGTTCGAGATCGAGCGATAGCAGGCGATCCAGTATGCCTTGGCCATGGTTCCCCCAATGAACGGACAGAGCGTCCGGCGATCCTATAGCACCGCCGGCCTGCCGACGAATGGGGTTGCGCCGACGCACTGTTTGTGCAATTGCAAGTCATTCGCAACTGCGCCGCCCTGCCGAACGGAACCCCGCCATGCCCTCCCCGCTTACGGCCACCGCCGCTCTTCTGGCATTGCTGGCGCTCGCTCAGCCAGCCTTCGCCGATACCCCCACCGCGTCACTGACGATTCGCAACCAGCAGTTCGAGCCCACCGAAGTCGAAGTCCCGGCGGGTCAGAAGATCGAACTGCATGTCAAGAACAGCGACGTGCAGCCGGCGGAGTTCGAGAGCGGTGAACTGCATCGCGAGAAGGTGGTGCCCGGTGGTCAGGAGGTCGTGGTGTTCATCGGCCCGCTGCGCGCCGGCAGCTATGAGTTCTTCAACGACTTCCATCCGAGCTCGCGTGGGCATGTGGTGGCGCGATGAGCCGGCTGGCCAGGCCGGCCGTCGCGCTCGCCGTTGTGTCACTGGCCGCGGCGCGGCCGGCTTATGCCGAATTGCAGGTGCGGATGCCGCAGGTGGACTACCTGGAGCTGGAATTCGAGCATAACGGGCTGGTGACGTTCGACGGCAAGGGATCGCAACTGAACCACGCCCAAAGCTACACCAACGAACTCGGCTATGGCGTGACGCCATGGTGGGAGATCGAACTGGAGGGCGAGCTGTCATCCGGCGGCGGCCAGCACCTCACCTGGAACGCCGTCACTCTCGAGAACACCTTCCAGATCACCGAGCCGGGCCAGTACTTCTTCAACCTGGGTTTCTTCGCGGAATACTCGCAGTCAACGCTGCGCGGCCAGCCGAACAGCATCACCGCCGGCCCGATCATCCAGAAGGAGCTGAACAACATCTTCGGCATCGACACGCTGCACACGCTCAACGTGTTCCTGTCGCGCGATGTCGGGCACGACGCCAACAAGGCAACCGGCCTGCAGATCGCCTGGCAATCTGTCGCGGAGCTGATGCCGCTGTTCGCGCCGGGGTTCGAGTATTACGGCAACATCGGCGACATCACCCATCCCGGACCGGCCAGCCAGCAGGAGCATCTGGCCGGTCCGGTGCTGACCGGCGCGGTAAGCATGGCGCCCTACGGCAAGCTGAAATACGAGGTCGGCTACCTGTTCGGCCTCACCCCGTCTTCCGGACGCAGTGCCATCCGCTGGCGGCTGGAATACGAGATCGTCTTTTAGCCAGGTACGCTATGCTGCCGTGGCAACCCGCTACGGCAGCGAGGCCATGGCAATCACACCGCGCAAGCTGGCCTTCGTCCTGGCATCCACCGATCATGGCACGCTGATCGTCAACCGCTTCGACTACAAGATGGTCGGCCCCGGCCAAGGCATCGGCGTCGGCTACAATCTGCTCGAACGGGCCAGCTATGACGCCGACGAAGGCGCAGTCGCCATGCAGTTGCTTGGCCTGCGGCGGCAGCATTTCGGTGACGGCGTGGTGGCAGTGGATTGCGGCGCGAATATCGGCGTGCGTACCGTCGAGTGGGCAAAGGGCATGACCGGCTGGGGCATGGTGATCGCGATCGAGGCGCAGATGCGACTGTTCTACGCGCTGGCCGGCAACATCACGATCAACAACTGCTTTAACGCCCAGGCCATTCACGCAGCGGTCGGCGCACAACAGGGCACGCTGCGGGTTCCCACGCCGAACTATCTCGTGCCGGCGAGTTTCGGCAGCCTGGAACTCCGGCAGTCGGATGCCACCGAATTCATCGGCCAGGAGATCGACTATTCCGAGCAGAACCTGGCGACCATCCGCATGGTGACGATTGATGCCATGAACCTGTCGCGCCTCGACCTGATCAAGATCGATGTGGAGCGCATGGAACTGGAAGTGCTGGAGGGAGCCAAAGCGACGCTGCAGCGATACCTGCCGATCATCGTCGTCGAAGGATTGAAGGCGCCGCAGAATGAGATCGCCGCGGTGCTCGCTTCGTATGGCTACGAGTGGTTTCCGTTCGGATTGAATTTCCTCGCCGTGCATCCCACCGATCCCACCCGGCAGCACGTCACCACCGGGCGGCCAGCCGGCGCTGCGGCAGGAGCGGGTTGACCCTGTAGGATCGGTGGAGCGAAGCGAAACCCATCGCCGCGCAACCTACCCCTTCCGGATCGGCGCATACCTGAAATAGTCCGGCGTGGGCCCAAGCTGGAACCCGTTCACCATCTTCGGCATCACGGCGATCTCGTCGGCCTGCAGCAGGAACACGAACGGCCCGTGGTCCCACATCTGACGCTGCAGGTCGGCGTAGATTGCCATGCGCTTCTTGTTGTCGAGTTCCTTGGTCGCCCGGTCCACCTCATCCGTCATGTCTTTGTCGGCGAAGTGGCTGCGCCACGCCAGGATCTTCAGCGTGCTGTTGTCCGAATCATCCGGATCGGCACACCACGCCTGCGCATTGGAATTTGGATCGATGTAATCGGTGAACCAGGTCAGCAGCGCCATCTGGTGCTGCCGTGCGCGCGTCTTGGTCACCACCTGCTTCTGCTCGCCCGGCAGCAACTGCAACTTGATGCCGACCGCGCCGAGGTCGGCCTGGATCGCCTGGGCGATATCGGAATATGGCCAGGATGATGCGTAATCCATGGTGACCGAGAAACCGCCCGCCAGCCCGGCCGCGGCCAGCAACTGCTTCGCCTTGGCGACATCCTTGTGGAACGGCGTGTCGGGCAACGCACCAGGCAGGCCGACCGGCAGGAATGACTGCGACACACGCCACACGCCGGGCGTGATGTTCTTGGCGATCGCGTCATAGTCGATCGCCCATTTGATCGCCTGCTGGACCTCCTTTTTCGCCAGCTCCGGCACCGCCCGGTTCATCGCGAAATACATCGACGTGCCCTGCGGCGCCGAGATGGTCTGGAACTTCGGATTCCCCGCCAGGGTCCTGAGCTGGTCGGCGCCAAGGTTGCGCGCGATGTCGATGTCGCCGCGCTGCAACGACAGCAGCTGCGTCGATGGGTCCTTCATGTGGCGGATCACCACGCGCCGCATCCCCGGCGGCGTCGCGGCGTGCGGATTGGCATCGAGGATGACTGTGTCGCTCGCCTTCCACGAGGTCAGCTTGAACGGACCCGCGCCGGCGCTGTTGCCATTCAGCCAGGCGTTGCCCAGGTCGTTGTTGTCCTGATGCGCCAGCGCCGTGGCCTTCTCGACGATGCCGCCGACATTGGCCGAGATGCAGAACAGCACGAAGCTGGTGGCCTGCGGCGCCGGCAGCGTCATCACCAGCGTCCTGTCGTCGGTGGCGCGGATCAGCTTCTCCACGTTGTCCTTGGCGAAGCCGAACTGGGTGAGGATGAACGCCGGCGTCTTGTTCATCTGCACGATGCGGTGAAACGAGAATTCCGCATCCTGCGCGGTCACCGGCTTGCCGGAATCGAATTTCGCGTCGCGTCGCAGGTGGAAGGTGAAGTTGAGGCTGTCGCTGCTGACCTCGAACTTCTCCGCCAGGTCGCCGATCACCGACGTGCCGGTCTTCGGATCGGGCATCACCAGTTTGCGATAGATGTTGCCGTCCAGTTCGTTGTCGGTGAATTCGTAGGCCTGCGCGGGATCTAGCGCGATCATGTCGTCGATCTGCTTGCCCATCACCACCACATCCTTCGGTGTCGCGGCTGCGGCGGTGTGCGCGCCGACGGCGGACAGCATCGGTGATGCCGCCGAGGCGGCGAGCAGCGTGCGGCGGCTCAGCATATTGATGGGTTCTCCTCCGAATCGTGGCGGCCGTGACGACAGTCGAACCTTGGACCGCGTGCGGTCAACCCGGCTCGCTAGGGTGCCGTCACTGCCGGTGCGCGCGCGCCCAGCCGGTCCGGATGGGCGGCGATCTCTTCGGGAATCGCCGCAATCTGCTGTTGCCGCAGCCAACGCCCGACGCGCGGATCAGCGGTCGCGACGCATAGCGGGATGGCCGCCAGCAGCCCGCCGGCCAGTGGCAGCGCCCATAGCAGCGCAGTCCACCCGGCGGAGGCAAAGCCGGCGAATACCAGGATGCCGAGGATGGTCTGCGGCCAGAGCAGACGCGTCGCCTCGCTCCAGCCGACACCCCGGTCGGTGCGGTTCTGCGGTGTCCAGCCGGCGGGCGCACCAAATGCCAGCCGCAGCATGGCGCCGGTCTTTGCCACCGCCGAGACGGCGTCCATCAGCAGCGTGAAGCCGGTTTCCGCCGCGGCGCCGCCGGCCAGCCGCGGCAATCCGCCGTAGCGCGCGCGCTTGTCCGGCGACAGCGCCACCTCGGCGTAGCCAAGCAACTTGGGCGAATACAGTGCTCCCAGCCAGGCGGCGGTCAGCGCGAGCGCCGGCGCTGCAGGGAACGGCGAGGTGCCATCGGTCGCGGCCGCCGTCGCGGCCGCAAGCAGGAAGACCAGATATAGCGGCGTCCCGGCAAACAGCATGATCGCCTGGATGAGCTGCCATCGTCCCATCGCGCGCAGTTCCGGCAGGCGCAGCAGATGGCGGTATTGCAGGTTGCCGGCCAGCCAACGCAGCTCGCGGCGGAGGAATTCGGGCAGGGCAGGGGGGTTTGCCTCCCACGAGCCGTCCTCGACAGGCAGCACGCGAACGCCCCAGCCGGCACCCTGCAGCACCGCCGCCTCGACCTGGTCGTGCGACAGGATGGGACTGCCGTCCGGCAGCAGCGGCAGGCGGCAGTGCTGGCGAAACGGCGCGATGCGGACGATGGCGTTGTGGCCCCAGTACGGGCCCTCGTCGCCCTGCCACCATGCCTGGCCGACGGCCCAGACCCGCATCCCGGCGCGCATGCCGAACTGGAACAGCCGCGGGAAGGCGCCTGGCGCCGGCAGCCCCACCGTGAGGTGCTGCACGATCGCCAGGCTAGGGTCTGCCTCGATGGTGTGCACCAGCCGGAGCACGGCGCCGGCGGACATCTCCGAATCGGCATCGAGCGTCAGCATCAGCTCGAACCCGGCGGCGTGATGGTCGAGGAAGTCCATGATGTTCCCGGCCTTGAAGCCCCTGTTGGCGGCCCGCCTCCGATAGCGGATGCGGTCGGGATCCCGGTCCTCGGCGCGGAATTGTGCGACCGCCCTTTCCTCGGCGGCCGCGGCGGACGGGTCGAGCGTGTCGGACAGGATGAACAGCGCGAAGGCGTCACCGGCGCCGGCGTGGTCCAGCTCATGCAGCAGGCGGCGCAGCGGCGAGAGGACCAGATGCATGGCCTCGTTGCGCACCGTCATGGCGATCGCGGTCCGCGGCACAGAAGGCAGCGACTCCCCCGTCCCTTGCAGGAGGGCGTAGGGGGAGGGGTCACGCAAACCGAACCGCGGATTTCTGCCGTCGAACCCCTCCTGCGACCCCCTCCCACGAGGGGAGGGGGAAGACTGGAAAGGGGGCGCCATCCCCAACAGGGCAAACCCGATCAGAGCGTTGGCCGCGCATAGCCCGGTCCACGGCGTCGTCCCGATGAATGCCGCCAGCATCACCAGCTTCGCGAGCGTCCAGCCGCCCGGCGCCAGCACCTGCACCAGCAGTGTGCCAAGCCCAATGGCGACCAGCAGGATGATAAACACGACAAGAGCGCGTCGGGCCGCCATAAGGGTCCGTTCCAAGCAGTTCGGGTGTGGAGTGCAGATAGAGTCGCTCGCGGGTTTGTCATCACCATGGCGAAGCAAGGGCAATTCTTCCAGTCCTGCCGCCGAGCCTGTGGTTGCTGTCGTTCTGCCGCCACGCGAGGGCTTCGGCCCCGGACGCACGGGAGCGATCGGACTGATTGTCCAGCGCCTCGCCGCTGCTCCCGATGCCCGCACCGTGGTCATTGGCGGCGCCAAGGCCGGGCCGCCATTCGCCGACGTCGCGTTCCTGGCGGCCCGCCCGCCGTTCTGGCTGCCCGGCAACGTCAACATCCGCTACGCCGCCGGGGTTGCCAGGGTGCTGCGCCCGCTCGCGCCTGCTCTGGTGGAAGTACACAACCGGCCGGAGATTGCCCTTTCCCTGGCGCGCCGGTTGCCACGGACGCCGGTCAGCCTGTTTCTGCACAACGACCCCCAGGCCATGCGGGGTGCGCGTAGCGCCGACGGGCGTGCCGCCCTGCTGCAACAACTGGCCGGTGTCTGCACGGTGTCCAACTACCTGCGCGACCGGCTGCTCGACGGAATCGATACCCCTGCACGGCAACCGTCGGTTCTGCCCAACAGCATCGATCTCGCGGCGCTGTCGCCGGCCGTCGACCGCACGCCGGATATCCTGTTCGTCGGCCGGGTGGTCCCGGACAAGGCGCCCGACGCATTCGTTGCGGCCTGCGGCGTCGCCCTGGGGAAACTTCCCGGCTGGCGTGCCACTGTCATCGGCGCGGACCGATCGCGCGCCGACAGCCCCGACACGCCGTTCGTCCGCGCCGTGCGGGGCGCCGCAGCGAAGGCGGGCGTGACGCTGGCGGGGTACCGCGACCACCAGGCTGTGCTTGCCGCCATGGCCAGCGCGTCCATTGTCGTGGTGCCGAGCCGCTGGCAGGAACCATTCGGCCTGACCGCGCTGGAGGCGATAGCCAGCGGAGCGGCGCTGATCTGCTCGCCGCGTGGCGGATTGCCGGAGGTGGCAGGCGACGCGGCGGTCTACGTCGATCCGGATGATACGCCGGCACTGGCAGCCGCAATCGTGTCGCTGGCGCAGGACGACAATCGTCGGCGCGACCTGGCCGATGCGGGTCGGGCGCGCGCCCGGCAGTTCGACCTCCCCGTCGCGATGGCGCATCTGGCGGCCTTGCGCCAGGCGATCCTCGCACCCGGTGGCTGATCGTGCCGGGCCATCCTATATTCCGCCCGAACATGAATTCGGAGTTGGCGTGATGGCGGACACGGATACCGAGGCGCTGGTACCGGTGACGGTGCTCACCGGCTATCTCGGCGCCGGCAAGACCACCTTGCTCAATCGCATCCTCACCGAACAGCACGGCCGCAAATACGCGGTGGTGATCAACGAGTTCGGCGAACTGGGCGTGGACAACGACCTCGTCGTGGACACCGACGAGGAAGTGTTCGAGATGAACAACGGCTGCATCTGCTGCACAGTGCGCGGCGACCTGATCCGCATCGTCGGCGGCCTGATGAAGCGGCGGGGGCGGTTCGACGGCATCATCATCGAAACCACCGGCCTGGCGAATCCCGCCCCCGTGGCGCAGACCTTCTTCGTCGATGAAGGCGTGCGGGCGAAGGCACGGCTGGACGCCATCGTGACCGTCGTGGATGCGAAGCATCTGCCGCAGCGTCTGGAGGACAGCCACGAGGCAGCCGACCAGATCGCGTTCGCCGATGTCATCGTGCTGAACAAGACCGACCTGGTGACGCCGGAGGAACTGGCGGACGTCGAAGGCAAGATCCGCGCGATCAACCGGTTTGCCGTGATCCATCGCACCGAGCGTGCCGCGTTGCCAATCGAGCAGGTGCTGAACCAGGGCGCCTTCGACCTCAACCGCGTGCTGCAGATTGCACCGGATTTCCTGACCGACGACGAGCACGAGCACAACGAGGACGTGACATCGGTCAGCTTCGAGGTGGAGCAGCCGATCGATCCGGAGAAGTTCAATGCCTGGATCGGCGCGCTGCTGCAGGAGCAGGGACCAGACCTGCTGCGCACCAAGGGCATCCTGTCGTACGCCGGTGATGATCGGCGGTTCGCGTTCCAGGCGGTGCACATGATCGCCGATGGCGACTTCATCGGGCCGTGGAAGGCGGGCGAGCCGCGCGTCAGCCGCATCGTGTTCATCGGGCGGAATTTGAACCGGCCGCGGCTGCGGCGGGGGTTCGAGGGGTGCGTGGTTGATTGATTTGAAGCTGGTTCCACCCCCCAACCCGCCCCCGCTTCGCGGGAGAGGGCTGGGGAGGGGGTGCGCCGATGAGTGAAACCGTCGCCCAGTTCCTGCTGGGAACCCGTGGCACCCAACGCGACCTGGATGCATTCGTCGTCGCCACGCGCTTCGACCGTGCTGGCGCCACGGTGTCCTTCGCCCTAGGCGATGGTTCGGTGCATCTGGTCGCGCTCGCCGACAAGGCGAACTGGCGGAAGCTCGATGTGCACGACGGCGCGGCGCTGGCGCTGGCACCCGATGCCACTCAAACCGGCTTCATCTCGGCCGGCGATGACGGCAAGCTGCGGCGCATCGGCGAGCATGACACGGTCACCGGCATTGCCGACTTCCGTTCGAAGTGGGTCGAGCACGCCGCCAGCCACCCTGGCGACAAGGGCAAGGGCCTGATCGCCTGTTCGGTCGGCAAGTTCATCCACCTGTTCGACCAGGCCGGCGAGAAGCTGAAGGAACTGCCGCATCCGTCCGCGGTGACCGGACTGACGTTCGACGCCAAAGGCAAGCGCGTCGCCGCGTCGCACTACAACGGCGCCACACTGTGGTTCGTGGCGGCCAAGACCGACAGTCCGCGCAAGCTGGAATGGAAGGGAAGCCATACCGCGATTGCCATTCATCCGGACGGCGATGCGGTGGTGACAGCGATGCAGGAAAATGCGCTGCATGGCTGGCGGCTGTCCGACGGGCAGCACATGCGCATGAGCGGCTATCCGGCGAAGACGCAGGCTCTGTCGTTCACCCGCAACGGCAAGTGGCTGGCGACCAGCGGGGCCGATGCGATGGTGCTCTGGCCGTTCTTTGGCGGCGGCCCGATGGGCAAGGCGCCGATCGAGCTTGCCGGCGGTGACGGCATCATCTGCACCCAGGTCGCAGCGCATCCGCAGCAGGAGATGGTGGCGGGTGGCTTCACCGACGGGTTGGTGGTGCTGGCCGAGGTCAACACGTCGCGCATCCTGCCGGTGGCGCCGCCGGAGCACGGTACGATCTCGGCACTGGCGTGGAGCCACGACGGCACGCATCTCGCATTCGGCACGGAACAGGGATTTGCCGCGATCATCGACCTGTCGAAGCGATAGCGCCGACAGCCTGAGGCTGAGGGGGAAACAACAATGCAACGACGGACATTGCTCACCGGAGCGGCCGCAACGCTGGCCTCGACACCGCTGGCGCGACCGCACGCACAGAAATCGGTGACAGTCCGGTGGTGGTACCATTTCGACGATCCGAAGGCGACGCCGGATGAGCTGGTGGCCGCGTTCGAGAAGGAAAATCCCGGGATAAAAATCGAGCCCGAGAACATCCCATGGGGCGGCGGCGGCGATTACGACAACCGGATGTACACCTCGATCATCGCCGGCAACGGTCCCGACACCGCGATGGTGAAGTTCAACAACCTGGCGCGCCTGATGGAAATGGATGCGCTGACGCCGCTCGACAAATGGATCGATGCGTGGTCGGGCAAGAGCGACATCTCCGCCGACCTGTGGCGGCTGCACACCGCGCCGGACGGCAAGCGCTACTACATGCCGCTGCAATATGTCGTGCTGTATCTCTACGTGCGGCTCGACCTGCTGGCGAAGCAGAACCTCAAGGTGCCGACGAACTTCGACGAATTCCTGACTGCGGCGAAGGCCATGACGGGCGGCGAGCAGTGGGGCTTCGGCATGCGCGGCGGCTCGGGCGGACACGATTCGTGGATGCCGTTCGCCTTCGGCACCGGCGCGAAGCCAGAGAAGGGCGGTTTCATTTCGCCGGCCGCGCTGGCGCAGAACCGCTTCTTCATCGACCTGCACCGGGTCCACAAGGTCTGCCCGCCATCGGCGCCCACCGACGCATTCCTGCAAATCGTCAACAACCTGAAGGCCGGCCGCGTCGCGATGACGGTGCACCATATCAGCACGGCCAACACCATGGTCGAGACATTCGGCGATGCGATCACTGCGGTACCGGTGCCACGCGGCCCGAACGGCAGCGGCTTCGCGACCTTCGGCGACGGGTCCAACGCGGTGTTCAGTGCGAGCAAGAATCCCGAAGCGGCCTGGCAGTGGGTTTCCTGGCTGTCCGCTGCGAAGAACAATGTGCTGTACAACAAGGTCGCCGGACAGATGACGGTGACGACGTCGGGCGCCGCCAACTGGACACTGCATCCGAAGCGCTTCGTCGATGCGACGGTGCAGTCGCTGCCGATCGCCGGCGTGCTGCCGAATATGCCGCAGACCGCAGACTTTACCCGCGTGGTTTGGCCGCAGAACACGCAGAAGGCATTGCTCGGCCAGATCCCGCCGGATGACATGATGCAGGTGTTCGAGAAGCTGTTCTTCGGTTGAAGACGGCCCCCTCCCTGACCCTCCCCCGCTCCGCGGGAGCGGGCACGTTGCGCGCGCGTCGTCGTGCAGCGCGCGCGGCGACGCCGTGGCTGATGCTGGCGCCGGCGATGGCGGCGGCGGCAATACTGGTACTGCTGCCGGTGCTCGATACGCTGTGGCTGTCCTTGCATGACGTGGTGCTGTTCCGGCCACGCTCGCGTCCATTCATCGGCCTGGCCAACTATGCGCGGGCACTCAACGATCCGGTATTCTGGGAGAGCCTTGGCAACTCGCTGGTGTGGGTGGTCGGCGCCGTCTCACTGCAGTTCACCCTGGGTTTCACCGCCGCTCTGCTGCTGAACCGCAGCTTCGCCTGGCGCGGCGTCGCCCGCGCATTGATTGTCGTGCCCTGGGCGTTGCCGAGTGTGATCATCGGCCTGATCTGGACCTGGATGCTGGATTTCAATCTGGGCGTGCTGAACAATATCGGTGTCCGGCTGGGCATCCTTGCGGAATCCGTGCCATGGCTGGCGCAGTCGAACACCGCCATGGCGGGCGTCATCCTGGCGGTGGTGTGGCAAGGCTTTCCGTTCTTTGCGGTGACGCTGCTGGCCGGACTGCAGGCCATTCCGGGGGAGCTCTACGAAGCCGCGTCGATTGACGGCGCCGCCGCGTGGGGGAAATTCCGTCATATCACGCTGCCGGGTCTTGCCGGCGTCATCGCCACCGCACTGTTGCTGCGGATGATCTGGGTGGCGAATTCGCTCGACTTGATCCTGGTGATGACCGGCGGCGGTCCCGGCACCGCCACGCAGACCCTGCCGCTGCATGCGTTCCTCACCGCATGGTCCGGCGGCAATTACGGCCAGGGCTCGGCGCTCGCGGTGCTGCTGACCCTGCTGCTGCTCGGCGTGGTGATTGCCTACATCTGGCGGACGCGCGGGGAGTGACGCACACGCAGTCATCCCTGCGAAGGCGGGGATCCAGGCGTCGGAAGGCACGGGCCACGGGCCTGGACCCTCGCCTTCGCGAGGATGCCGATGGGGACAAGGATGACCGTGGGGACACGACTATGGCGGCGGTGCCGCGATGAAGCGGCTCACGCGCCTGATTGGCACCGAGCTTCCCGTCGTGCTGATCCTCGGCTTCGCGCTGCTGCCGTGGATCTGGATGATGCTGTCGTCGTTCCGGCCCGATGCGGAACTGACGCACTCGCCGATTGCGCTGTGGCCGCACCAGCTCACCCTGATCCACCACATCGAGTTGCTGCAGCGTACCAGTTTCATCAGCAACCTGCGCGACAGCCTCGTCGTCGCCTGCGGCGCGGTGGCGCTTGGGCTGACACTGGCGCTGCCCGCCGCCTATGCGTTCTCTCGCTTCCGTTTCCGCGGCCGCCAGGTACTGCGCACGCAGTTCCTGGTGATCAACATGTTCCCCGTGGTCATGTTGATCCTGCCGCTGTTCGTGGTGATGCGCGATCTCGGCCTCCTCGACACGTATTTCGCGCTGATCGCCGGCCACGCCACCTTCACGCTGCCGTTCGCCATCTGGCTGCTGACCAGCTACGTGGACGGGATCCCGCAGGAGCTCGACCAGGCGGCGATGATCGATGGAGCGACGCGCGTCCAGGCGATGGTGCTCGTGGTGCTGCCGCTCGCCATGCCGGGCGTCGTGGCCGTCGGCATCTACCTGTTCATCACCTCATGGAACGAATACCTGTTTGCGCTGATGATGACTGGCCGCAACGTGCGCACGGTGACCGTGGCGTTGCAATTGTTCATCGGTGAGAACCAGATCCAATGGGGATTGCTGATGGCCGGCGGCACGCTGGTGGCGCTGCCTGCCACGATCCTGTTCCTGTTCGCGCAGCGTCGCCTGGTGGGAGGGCTGACCGGCGGCGCCGTGAAGGGCTGAATTCTGTGTTGCACCGGCAACAATGTTGCGCAAGGATTGCGGTTGCACTTGGAACAATATGGCCCTCCCGGTTCACCCATGACATTTGCCGATCGACAGGCGGTCCTGATCCTGGGAATGCACCGCAGCGGCACATCGGCGGTGGCGGGCGCAGTGAACCTGTTGGGTGTGGCGCCCCCCGCCCGCCTGCTGCCCCCGGCGGCGGACAACCCAACCGGGTTCTGGGAGTCCCCAACCATCATCGGGGTGAACGACCGGATTCTGAGGGCGGCGGGCAATGCGTGGTACGATTGCCTGGATTTCGATCAACGCTGCCTCACGGCGGAAGCCCACGTGGCTGCCGAGACACTCATCATGGCCAGCGTGATGGCGGAGTTTGGCAGCAACGGCGTCCTGCTGGTGAAGGACCCGCGTCTCTGTCTGTTGCTCGATCTCTGGCTGCCGGCACTGCGCAGCATGCAAATAACCACCGCGTCGCTGCTGGTGCTGCGGCATCCGTGCGAAGTGATGGCATCTGTCGCGCAACGGGACGCGCTGCCGGCCGCCTTCACCGCGGCATTGTGGCTGCGCCACATGCTGGCGGCGGAACACGCTTCACGCGGCAGCCCGCGCCACATTCTGCCCTACGAGTCGCTGCTGCGCGATTGGCACGGCGCGCTGCTGAAGGCAGGCCAAACTGCTGCCATTGCCTGGCCCGTCGCCATCGAAGCCGCCGCACCGCATATCGCCGGACTGCTGCGAGCCGAGTTGCGGCATCATCATGCGGATGCGTCGGCCCGACAGGGCATCGGGGCTCCGCTCGGGCCGTGGGCCGACGATGTCTATGCGGCGTTACTTGCCCTCAGTGAAAGTCCGGATGCGTGTCAATTGCGACGCCTCGACCAGGTGCGTGAGGTGTTCCGCGACTGGTGCCGTCGCCACGGACGGGAATGGTCGGCGACATTGCTGGCCGAGCATGCAATCCAGTCACAGCCGCGCTTCGATGTCCCGGACGTCTGGCGGGAAACCGCCGCCGCCCTGACCCAGGCCTGAGCATCACGAGAGCCGTCACGCACCGGGCACGTTGCCCGACTGCGGCGCTGGCTCGACCATCTGCGGGCCGCCGCGCTCGATCGCGAACACCGCCAGGGCCCGGCGCACCTGGCCGTCTGGCAGCAGCGCGAACCAGCCATCGGCGCCGACGAACCCGGCCGACTGGGTCAGCGCGCCGATCGAGAAGCCGCCGTGTCCGCCCAGGACCCGGGTGATCGAGGCGGCGTCGAACGCCAGGTCCGCCACGGCCGGTGGCGGGCTGCCATATTTGGCGCTGTAGGCTTGCTCGAAGCTGGCGCGTGCGGCGGGATCGGGGGCGGCGTACCAGGCGCCGCCGAATTGGCCGGAGCCGCTGGAGGGCGATGCCCATAGGGCGGGCCCCATGATCTGCACCGCCGACCGATCGACGTCGTAGTACGGCAGCACCGCGGCGATCTCGGCCAGCGCCTCGCCGGAATCCGCCAACAGCAGCGCGTTGAAATTCGGTGGCGGAATCGCGGTACGTGCCAGGTCCTGCGCCTGCCGACGCCCCTCGGGAGTCTGCAGCGCGCGCGCTGCACGGATCTGCGCATCGATCGGGCCGCGCCGGCTGGCGTAGTCGGACAGGTCTCTTGCCGCGGCATTGATCGCCGCCATGCCATTCGCATAGAGGCGGGTGTTCGGCGGCGGCAGGCCATCGCTGGTTGTTGCCTGGCTGAGCGCCTGCGCCATGACATGGCCGAAATCGCTATCCGGCAGCAGGCCGGCGATCTGCGATTTGCCCTGGCCCTGGGCCGCTGCAACCAGTCGCCGCACCTGCTGGCCAGGCGTGATGCCAAGCGTCCAGACGCCCGGCTGGGCCTGCGACGGATCATTGGTGAAGGCGAGTACCGCCACGTTGGCCTGTCGCGCTATCGGCGCCACGGCTGCGGTTTCCTGCGAGGTCAGCGGTCCCAGGATCAGTCCGGCGCCGTCGGCGATGGCCGCCTGGGCGGCCGCAGCCGCGCCACTGGGCGTGCCGCCGGTGTCCTTGGGATCCAGCGGCGGTGCCCCCTGATCGTCCAGCGCAAGCTGCGCGGCATGCAGCATCGCCTGGCCGATATCGGCGCGTGCGCCCGAGAGTGGCAGCAGGATGGCAACGCGCTGTCCTGCCGGGCCGGCTCCCGGAGCGCCGGGCTGACCGGCACCCAGGGGAAGCGGCGCGCCGCCATAGCCGCCGTAGCCTCTCGGGCCATAGCCGTATCCGCCCGCACAGGCGTCGAGTGCTAGGGTGGCTAGAAGGAGCACGAATGCCCGACGAAGCATGCGCCGCATCTCCCGAACCTGAACCGAACGGACCGCCCGTTCCGTCGGCAGGTCTTGTGCTGGTTTCCACCCCGATCGGCAACCTTGGCGATCTGACGCCGCGGGCGCGCGAGGCATTGCAGTCAGCGGACCTGATCCTCTGCGAGGATACCCGCCACACTGCAAGGCTGCTTTCTGCGATCGGCGCGAAAGTGAAGCTGCAGCCGCTGCACGAGCACAATGAGGACGCGGCAATTCCGTCAGTGCTCGAAATGCTGCGCCATGGCCGGCGCATCGCGCTGGTGTCGGATGCCGGAGTACCGCTGGTGTCGGATCCCGGCTACCGGTTGGTGCGCGCGGCAATTTCCGAGGGGCTGCCGGTATTGG
>DATAPW010000290.1:0-13974 GCA_036265005.1 Acetobacteraceae bacterium
TGGCACGGCATCTGACCCAGCCGCTACGGCGGTCGAAACCCACCGTCAATGCGATGTCCGCCAAACCGGCTGGTCCACCGCCGCGGTCAAGGCCGAAAGCCGCCGAAGGCGGGGGGCCGACAGGCCCAGCCTTGAGCACGGCGGTGGACCAGCCGACAATCAAAACGTCGCAGCGAGCGCCGTTAACGCTCATGACGGTCGCTCGCAATGACAGCCGAACGGGAGACCTGCGCGATGAACCAAAGCCTGCCGCCGCCGGACGAATTGCGCCGCCTGCTCTACACGCCGGTGCTGTCCGACGTGCTCGACAGCTTCAGCCTGATGCACCAGGCGTTGCGTCCCTTTGTCCGGCCACTCGATGAAACACTTGTGTTGTTCGGCCGCGTTCGCACCGGCCGCTATGCAGTGACAGGCGCCGTTGCGGCAGGCCGCAACCCGTACCAACTCGAGATGGACCTGATCGACGACCTGAAGCCAGGCGAAGTACCGGTGCTGGCCTGCGGCGGCCCGACCGACTGGATCGCTCCCTGGGGCGAACTGCTCTCCACTGCCGCGCGCGCCCGTGGTGCCGAAGGCTGCGTCACCGACGGCCTGGTGCGCGACGTGGCGCGCATCCGTGCGATGCGCTTCCCGGTATTTCACGGCGGCATCGGCCCGCTCGACACCAAGGGCCGTGCCGAGATGCAGGAGAAGGATGTACCGATCGAGATCGCCGGCGTACGTGTCTCGCCGGGCGACTGGGTGATGGGCGATGTCGATGGCGTCGTCTTCGTGCCAGCCGACAAGGCGCCTGCAGTCTTCCGCACCGCGCTCGACAAGATCGTCGCCGAAGACACCACGCGCCAGGAACTCGAGGCAGGCGACTCGCTGCACGCGGTCTATGCACGGCACGGCGTGTTGTAGCCGGGCTGTTCGGCGAAAGCCCTAGAGGGGCTGGCGCAACTCGCACGGCCCGTCTAATACCATTGCAACGACGCGGCGATTCGGCCGGCGCCGTAACCAGTCCTGAACGGTGCGGCACGAGTGGATGCGTTGCCGGCGGCCGCGTAATCAACTTGATCGAACGAGGAGACAGCATGTCGAAAGCCTTCATCGCCCAGGTGCTCCAGGAGTCGGCCGAGCTGACCGGGGCCGCATCGAATCGTGCCGCCGGCGACCTGATGGATGCCATCGTCAAGGAGCTGAAGAAGGAAGGGAAGTTCACGCTGCCGAGTTTCGGTACCTTCACTGTGCGCAAGACCAAGGCTCGCAAGGGCCTCAATCCGCGCACCGGTGAATCGATCAAGGTGAAGGCCGGCAAGACCGTGCGCTTCAAGGCGTCACCGACATTGAAGAAGACCGTCTGAACAGCGACCCATCGCCGACCAGGGCCAGGAGCGCGTGATGCGTCCTGGCTCTTTCCTTGTCGCGCGTCCCGGCTTCGGCGTGCTGGTGGTCGCACTCGGCACGCTGGTCGTGCCGTTCGACTCGTCGGTCAACTTCGCCTTCCCCTACATCACGCGCGCATTCGGCCTGCCGATACCGGCAATCCAATGGGTGGTGATCGCCTATACGCTTACCTACGCCGCACTGATGCTGGTGTTCGGACGTGTCGGCGACATGTTGGGCTATCGCCGCATCTTCCTCGCCGGCAGCGGCTGGAGCGCCATCGCTTTTGTGCTGTGCGCGATGGCGCCAAGTTACGGCGCGCTGCTTGCCGCGCGCGTGCTGCAAGGCATCGGCGCGGCGCTGGTACTGAGTTGCGGACCGGCGTTGGCGACCAGCCTGTATCCCGAATCAGCGCGCACGCGAATCCTCGGACTCTACACGATGGTCATCGGCCTCGGCGGTGCACTGGGACCGCCGATCGCCGGACTGCTCGTGCCGATCATCGACTGGCCCGCAGTGTTCTGGTTCCGCGCGCCGCTCGCGTTGTCGGCTTTCGTGCTGGCCTGGCTTCTGCCAGCCGACACGCGCCCCGCGGTGCGGGAAAAATTCGATGCGGCAGGCGGCGCTCTGCTGGTGCTGGCGATCAGCGCAATGCTGCTCGCGCTCAACCAGTTGCAGCATATCGGAGAACGGCGTGGCTGGTTCATCGCCTCGGCACTCGCATGCCTGCTGGCGGTCGGCGGCTTCATAGCGCAGGAGACGCGAACCCAGCGGCCGATCATCAGCCTGCGTTATTTCCGCGATTTCGATTTCTCGCTGCTGAATGCTGGACATGCGGCGCTCAGCCTGGCCGGCTTCTCGGTGCTGCTGCTGGTGCCGTTCTACCTGAGCCGGTTCGGCGGACTGACCGCGCATACCACGGGATTGCTGCTGGCATGCTCGCCCGCCGGCACCGCCGTGGCGGCGCCGCTCGCCGCGCGGCTGGCGGCACGCATACCGCCACGCCTGCTCGCGGTGATCGGTGCGGCCGCCATGGCGATCGGTCAGGTGCTGATCGGTTCGGCCGATGCGACGCCGGACATTCCGCCGCTGGCGGGGGCGATGGCGTTGCAGGGATTCGGCGTCGGGCTGTTCCAGGTGGCGTATTTCGACATCGTCACGACGTCGATTCCGCGCGCCGATCGTGGCGTGGCCGGCAGCCTGGTGATGATGACCCGCACGGTCGGCGTGGTGACCGGTGCGACGGTGCTGATGCTGCTGTTCCAGACCTGGCGCGGCATGGCCGAGGCAAATGGTGCGACGGAGATCCCTGCGTTCCTGTCAGGCTTCGGCGGCACGTTCCGCGTGGCGGCGGCGCTGCCGGCGCTGGTGGTCCTGTTGGGTCTGCTGCGCGGCTGGGGACGCCGACGGGGCTGATCGGCGAACCTCGTGTCAGTGCGTCCAGTTCTCGATGCGGCCATAGCGGAAATTATCGGCATACGCCTTCGGCTTCACCCGCCTCGGCTGCGCAATCTCCAGGTTGAAGGCGATGCCTTGCTTCTCGGCATACGCCACCGCCTCGTCCCGTGTCGGGAAACTCAGCCGGACCTGCGCCTGCGTATCGCCACTGCCGATCCAGCCCATCAGCGGGTCCGGCCGCAGTGGCGACGTCGGCTCGAAATCCAGCACCCATTCGTGGGTCCCGGCCCGGCCGGACTGCATGGCGTTCTTCGGCGGCTGATAGATGCGGGCCCGCATGACACCTCACGTTGCAACTGGTCGGGGCGGCGGGATTCGAACCCACGACCTCCTGTACCCAAAACAGGCGCGCTGACCAGGCTGCGCCACGCCCCGAAACTTAGGGCCGGAACCTATGGGCGCCGGGCGGCCGGCGCAAGGGATCAGGCCGCGTTGCCGAAAATCCGCTGCTGCACCTTGTCGCCCACCCGGATGTTCAGCCGCGCCGTGGTGCCTGCCGCCAGCTCCAGCGTGGCGCGCACCGGGCCGCGGCTGTCGACGATCGCCAGGCTTTCCGGCACGGTGTTCTCCGCGATCGAGCGGATGCTGCCGTCGGGATTGATGAACACCATGTCCAGCGGCGCAATCGTGTTGCGCATCCACATCTGCGAATCGCGCGGCGCGCCCCAATCGAACAGCATGCCGCCATCGGCCGGCACAGTCGGCCGGAACATCAGCCCCACGGTCTGCTGGTCTGGCGTGATCGCCATTTCGACGTTGAAGTCGTGCCGCACGCCATCACGCGTGATGATGACCAGCTTCTCCTTCGGCAGCTCCGGCTGCGGGCCGGTTGGATTGACCGGTTGCGCGCTGACCGGCAGCGGCGCCAGGGCCAGGAGGCTCAGCAGGAGACGGCGCTTCATGCGGGCAGTCCTTCCTCGAAAGCACGTTCGGCGAGTTCGCGCACCAGCGGTCGCACCGGCCCCTCGCGTGGCGCATCGCGCAGCGTGGTGAACCAATGCTCCGGCGGATTGCGGCCTGCCGCCCGGGAGTAGCTCAATGCCCGCAGCACGCGCTCGGCCGGAGGCGGCAGCCGGTCGGGAATCGCGGCGTCGTTCAACACCCCCCAGATGGCAGCCCAGCAGCGGCCGACTGCAAACGGGTTGTAGCCGCCGCCACCCAGCACGACCAGCCGCGGCGCCTGGCGTTTCATGGCGGCGACCACTGCGAGATGCGCGTTGTTCGACAGCGACAGCTTCGCCAACGGGTCTTCCTCCAGGGCATCGGCGCCGGCCTGCAGCATGATCGCCTGGGGTTGCCGGGCCTCGATCAGCGGCACCACCGCGTGGTCCATCAGCCAGCGGAATTCGCTGTCGTTGCAGCCCTGCGGCACCGGGAAGTTGCGTGCTGCCCCGCCTGCCCTGTCGCCCGCGGATCCGGTGAACGGCCAGCGCCCCGCCTCGTGCACGCTGATGGTCAGCACGCGGCCATCGTCGTGGAAAGCATCCTGCACGCCATCGCCGTGATGCGCGTCGATGTCGAGGTAGACGATGTTGTCCAGCCCCAGGTCGAGCCACCTCAGCAGGCCGAGTACCGGATCGTTGAGGAAGCAGAACCCCGCGGCGCGATCCGGCCGTCCGTGATGCGTGCCCCCGCCCGGGCAGTGCACGACACCGCCATCAAGTGTCAGCTCCGCGGCCAGCATCACGCCGCCGGCCGAGATCGCCGGACGGCGGAATACTTCGCGATAGACCGGATTGCCGTCGGCGCCGATGCGGAACCGGGCGCGATCGGCATCCGACACCGACTGCGTCGCCTCCGCGCGCTGCAACGCTTCGACGTAATCCGCAGTGTGGAACCGCAGCAGGTCGGCGACACTCGCCATCGGCGCCTCGACATAGGCCGCCTCGGGCAGCCAGCCCAGCGCACGGCACAGATCCGTGCAGGTGGAGACACGCGGGACCGCCAACGGATGCTTCGGACCGTAGCTGGAGCGGCGGTAGATCTCGCTGCCGATATAGCGTGCCCTAATCACTGACGCTGCGGCATCCCCTCCGGAATCACTGTCGTGACGATGCTGGCGTCCAGTGCCTCATAGTCGTGGTAGCCGATCGCCTCATACAGCTCCGCGCGGGTTTGCATGCGTTCGACCATACGCTGCGTGCCGCCGTCGCGGCCGATCGCTGCATACAATTCAGCCTGCGCCTTGTTGGCAACGCGCAGCGAGCTGACCGGCCAGATCACCATCTTGAATCCCATGTCCTGGAATTCCGCCGCGGTGAAGAACGGCGTGCGGCCGAACTCGGTCATGTTGGCGAGCAGCGGCGCATCGACGCGCGAGGCGAAGGTGCGGAACATCTCCGCGGTGGTCAGCGCCTCGGGGAAGATCGCATCGGCGCCGGCGTCCAGATAGAGCTTCGCGCGCGCCACTGCGCCGTCCATGCCTTCGCTCGCCGCGGCGTCGGTGCGCGCGACGATGACCAGATGCCGGCGCGCCCGGCGTGCGGCGGCGATCTTGGCGGCCATGTCGTGCGCATCGGCCAGCTTCTTGTCGTTCAGGTGGCCGCATTTCTTCGGCAGCAACTGGTCCTCGATATGCACTGCCGCGGCGCCGGCGTCTTCGAACGACCGCACCATGTGCATCACGTTGAGCGCCTCGCCATAGCCGGTGTCGCCATCCACCAGCAGCGGGACGCCTGTCGCACGGGTGATCTGGCGGACGAAGAAGCACACCTCGTCCACTGTGATCATCCCGAGATCCGGTATGCCCATCGACGCCGTCATCGCGGCGCCTGAGAGGTACAGTGCCTCGAACCCGGCTGCCTTGGCCTGCAGGCCGGCCATGCCGTTATGCGCACCTGGCATCTGCAGGATGCCTGGCCGCGAGAGCAGGGCACGGAACCGCTCACCGGCGGGGGCGGTGGGGAGGTCGGCGGCAACCAGATACGTCATGGCGCAGTCTCCGAAGCTGGACCTGTCCCGGCATAGCTGAAGGCGGGCCGGAAAAACAGGCGGCGCCGGGGGCCATGCCGCAACCGGCATTCCCGGGAGCGGCAGTAACCCGAGATGGACGATGAAATTGCGGTGCGGCACTGATTGGGCGGGTATCCAAAACGTGCGCAGACAGTGCCGTGGACCTGGATGCGCGCCTGCGCGAGCATGACGACGGGGGGTGCAGGGGTTGGTGCGCCGTGCCGCGGCCCGGCGCTAGATGAAGAACAGCATGCTGACGAGCACAAACACCGGCAGCAGCAACGCGCTGCTCAGCAGCATGAAGCCAAAGAACCCGGGCATCCGCACCCCACGATGCGAAGCTATCGCGCGCAGCATCATGTTCGGCGCATTGCCCACATAGGTCAGCCCGCCGAAGAACACCGCGCCCGCCGAAATCGCCGTCAGCACGACGCTGCTCGATCCCGCCAGCGCCGTCGGCTGCACCCTGGCCAGTTCGAAAAACACCAGGTAGGTCGGGGCATTGTCCAGGAAGGCCGACAGCAGACCGGTCAGCCAGAAATAGGCGATCGGCCTGGGCTGGCCGGCGGCATCCAACGTCAGCCGCAGCAATGGCGCAAGCGGGCCGTCCATCCCCGCATGCAGCATGTCGATCACTGGCCCGATGGTGATGAAGATGGCGGCGAACAGCATCGCGACCTCGGCCATGGGATGCCAGTTGAAGTCGTTGGCCCGACGGATCGCACGCGGCGTCATGCGGATCGAAACCAGTGTGACGAGAACGAAGAGCCCGACGCCCACCAGCCGCTCGATGCCGATACGCGCCGTCAGCAGCACCACGTCGCCCGGCTGCACGGCGCCCTGCACCAGGACGGTCACCACCACGAGCGCGATCAGCCCGACATTCGACCAGCCGCGGACACTGAACGGCGACGGCTTCGGCGGCGGCGGTTCGCCGGCCGCCAGTTTGCAATCGACCAGGAAGAACACCGCGAGCAGCGCGCCCGTGACCACCAGCAGCGGCAGCACCAGATGCCGCGCCGGCCACAACAGCGGCACGCCGTGCAGCAGTCCGATATACAGCGGCGGATTGCCCAACGGCGTCAGCGCCCCAGACGCATTGGCCACCAGCACGATCAGGAACAGCACGAGATGAACCTTGCGCTGCCGATGTGCATTGGCGTGCAGCAACGGATGGATCAGCACCATGGTCGCGGCGGTGGTGCCCATCACCAGGCCCATCACCATCCCAAGGGCCAGCATTGCCGTATTGCCCAGCGGCGTGCCGCCTGGTCCGCCGCGCAGCAACACCCCTCCGCCGGCGGTGTAGAGCACCAGGAGCAGGGTGATGAAGGGTAGATATTCGATCAGCACGGCATGCCAGGCCGACAGGGCAGCCGCCTTGATGCCGATGATCACCGATTCCTGAACCAGCAGCACCGCGCTCCAGCCGAACGCGACAGAACCCATGCGGCGATGCCAGAAGCGCGGCGCCGCAATGGGAAACAGGGCGATCGAGGCCAGCATCCCGATGAAGGGAAAGGCCCATTCGAGGGCCGGCGCGCTTGGTTGCATGGCCCGGACCCTGCAAGTAACGTCCGGCCCGCACAACGGGAATCGGTCCTATGGACATGACGGGTGAGCGGCGCATCCCTGCGCCGCGCCAGGTCGTATGGCAGAAGCTGAACGATCCAGAGGTGCTCAAGGCCAGCATCCCCGGTTGCGAAAGCCTGGAGAAGCTGTCCGACACCGAGATGAAGGCCACCGCCGCCGTGAAGATCGGGCCGATTTCGGCGCGCTTCACCGGTGCCGTGCACCTGACCGACATCGACCCGCCGAACGGCTATTCGATTGGCGGCGAGGGCCAGGGTGGCGTGGCCGGCTTCGCCAAGGGCGGCGCCAGAGTACACCTCGAGGACGATGGCGACGACACCAGGTTGAGCTACGAGGTGCACGCCCAGGTCGGCGGCAAGATCGCCCAACTCGGCGCTCGCCTGATCGATGCCTCGGCCAAGCAGATGGCGGACGCGTTCTTCGACCGCTTCAGCGCCCATGTGGCTCCGGTCGCTGCCGCCCCGACCGGCGAGGCCGCCGCGCCGGCTGGCGAACCGCGCCCCATCCCGCCGCCACCGCCCTCGGCGATCAGCCCGCTTGCCCTGGTGCCGCGCGAGCCGCTCGGTTTGCCGCTGGTTGCCTGGTTCGGTGGCGCGATCTACCTGTTCATCCTGATCCTGGTCCTCGGAAGCCTGTTATAGTGGCTGATCTGCCTGCGACTGTCACCGACACGGCGAAATTGCTCGCCCACCAGGGCTACATCGCGAACCTGGAACTGGCCACCACCGTGCATCTGGCGCTCGCGATGCGGCGTCCGCTGTTCCTGGAAGGTGAGCCCGGCACCGGCAAGACCGAGATTGCCAAGGTGCTGGCCACCGGGCTCGGGCGGCGCCTGGTGCGGTTGCAGTGCTACGACGGCATGGACATTTCCGCTGCGGCCTACGAGTGGGACCACGCCCGGCAGCTCATGGCGATCCGCCTGGCGGAGGCCGCCGGGCAGACCGATCCGGGCGGGCTGGCCAGCGACATCTACACGCGCAAATACCTGCTGGCCCGGCCGCTGCTGTCGGCGATCGACCCGGACCTGCCGCCGGCGGTGCTGCTGATCGACGAACTCGATCGCGCGGACGAGCCCTTCGAGGCGTTCCTGCTCGAACTGCTGGCGGATTTTCAGATCACGGTCCCGGAGTTCGGCACGGTGCGCGCTCGCACCATGCCGGTGGTGGTGCTGACCTCGAACCGCACGCGCGAAGTACATGACGCGATCCGCCGGCGCTGCCTGTACCACTGGGTGGACTATCCGGATGCCGCGCGGGAACGCGCCATCCTCGCGGCCAAGGCGCCGGGCGTGCCGGCGGCGCTGTCGGCCCAGGTGGTGGAATTCGTCCAGCGGCTGCGCGGCGAGGACCTGTTCAAGCTGCCCGGCGTGGCCGAGACGATCGATTGGGCGCAGGCATTGACCTACCTGAACCAGAAGGAGCTGGCGCCGCAGGCGGTGGATGAGACACTCGGCGTGCTGCTCAAGTATCAGGACGATATCGCCAAGGTGCGCGGCGCCGAGGTGGCACGGCTGGTGACCGAGGCACAGCAGGCAGCGGAGTGAGCCTGGGTCCCGACGTGGCCAGTGGGGATGACCGCGTCAGGATCACCCGTGAAGGCCTGCGCGACGGCTCGCTGCTCGCTGCGGCACGTCTGCACATGCCGCCCGGGACCGCGCTGCTTTCGGACGCGGAGATCGAGGCCGACCTCGATGCCACACTGGCGCAGCACGAAACCAACGCAGATGTCTGGCTGTTCGGCTATGGCTCATTGATGTGGAATCCGGCGATCGAATTTGCCGAACGCCGTGCGGGCGTGGTGCATGGCTGGCACCGGCGGTTCTGCCTGTGGCTGCACATGGGTCGCGGTTCGCCGGATAATCCCGGGCTGATGCTGGCGCTGGAGCGCGGCGGACGTTGCGCCGGCATCCTGTTCCGCATTCCTGCCGCGAATGCCCGGGCCGAGTTGCTGCTCGCCTGGCGACGCGAGCTGTTCACCGGCGCGTATCGTTCGCGCTGGGTGATCGCGACAACAGATGCCGGCCCGGTGCGCGCTGTCACCTTCGTCGCCAACCGCGCCCATCTGCGCTACGCGGGGCGGCTCGATGAGGCCACCGTCGCGGCGCGGCTGGCGACCGCCGCCGGGTCTCTCGGCAGTTGTGCGGCGTATCTGGCGGCGACCATCGGGGCGTTGCGGTCGGTCGGGCTGCGCGACCATGCAATGGAGCGGCTGCAAACGCTGGTGGGCGAGCCGACCGGATGACGCGACCATTGCCGATACGACACGGGCCGCGCAGGGTCGCGGGGACACCGCATCGGAGAGACGCCATGGACGACGCATGTTCGAGCTGACCGAGAGGACGGTGCAGCTTGCGCAGGATGAGAACGCCAGGAAGTTCGAGGAGTGAAGACGGTCACCGACGACCAGGACGAGAAGGTCACCAGGATATCCAATAAGCTGGACGTCCCCGGCCTGATGGGCACGACGCCCGGCCGGTTCGTTGAATGCATCACTGTTCTGGTTGGCGTGCCCTGATCCTCTTGCGTCCACCCGGCACCCGCGGTCTTCTCCCCCCCGAGCACGATGACCACGCCATCTTCCACCCTCGCCGCCAACGTCATGCACTTCGCGCGACTGCTGCGCCGTGCCGGATTGCCTGTCGGCCCCGCCGAAACCCTCGCGGGACAGCAGGCATTGTCGCTGGTCGATCTCGGCAACCGCACCGAGTCGCGCACTGCGCTGCGCGCTGCAATGATCCACCGCCACGAGCATCAGGAGGTGTTCGACCAGGCGTTCAACCTGTTCTGGCGCGACCCGACCGCTGCCGAACAGGCTGTCGCCATGGCGCTGCTCGAGGCACAGAAGGAGAAGAAGCAGGACCGCGCCCCACCCGGCAGCCGCCGTGTCGCAGAAGCCATGGCACGGCCGCGCGAAGCGAAACCTCGCACCGAGGATGAACCGCCGGTGATGGACGCTGTGCTCACGGTGTCGGACCGAGAACGCCTGCAGCGCATGGACTTCGAGGCGATGAGCGCCGAGGAGATCGCCGAGGCGAAGCGAGAAATCCGCCGTCTGGTATTGCCGCTGGACCTGCGGCGGACGCGGAGGCTGCGCGCCGATCCGCTCGGGCCGGTGACCGACCTGCGGCGCACCATCCGGCAAAGCCTGCGCCAGGGCGGCGAGATCCTGACCATCGCGCGCAATCGCCAGGTCACCCGGCCGCCGCCGCTGGTAGTACTGTGCGACATCTCCGGCTCGATGTCCCGCTATGCGCAGATCCTGCTGCATTTCCTGCACGCGGTGACCAACGATCGCGACCGCGTGCATGTCTTCCTGTTCGGCACGCGGCTGTCCAACGTCACGCGCCAGCTCCGTCATCGCGATCCCGAAGCGGCGTTCCAGATGGTGTCGCATGTGGTGCCCGACTGGTCGGGCGGCACGCGTATCGGCGAGGCGCTCGAGGCGTTCAACCGCTTCTGGGCGCGACGCGTACTCGGCCAGGGAGCGATCGTGCTGCTGATCACCGACGGACTCGATCGCGATGGCGCAAAAGGCCTGGCCGAGAACATGGACCGGCTGCATCGGTCGTGCCGGCGGTTGATCTGGCTCAATCCGCTGTTGCGCTGGGCCGGGTTCGAGCCAAAATCACAGGGCATCCGCGCAATGTTGCCGCACGTGGACGATTTCCGGCCCGTGCACAATCTGGCCAGCCTGCGCGCGCTGGTCGATCTTCTGTCCCGCCCGACGCCGCAACGTGCTTACTTGGCGAAGGCGGGAGAGCCTGAAAGGATGGCATCATGAGCATTGCAGAAACCGAAGACGTGCTGGGCACCGCCGCGCTGTGGCGTGCCGCCGGCGAGCAGGTGGCCGTCGCGACAGTGACCGAGACCTGGGGCAGTTCGCCGCGACCGGCCGGCAGCCAGATGGCCGTCACGAAGTCCGGCAAGATGGCGGGATCGGTGTCGGGCGGGTGCATCGAGGGCGCCGTAGCCGACGCGGCGATGAAGACGATCGATTCGGGGTCACCGCAGTTGCTGGACTTCGGCGTGAGCAACGAGCGCGCCTGGGAGGTCGGCCTGGCCTGTGGGGGCAAGGTGAAGGTGTTCGTGGAGAAGCTGTCGTGATTGGCGATACCCCCAACCCAACCCTCCCTCGCGGCGCGGGAGAGGGAGTGTTCCGCCGCCTCTCCTGCGCCGCGGGGGAGGGTTGGGGTGGGGGTGCCACCCCATGACCCCGGAAATCCTCGCCGCCCTGGACGAGGCAAAACGCCAAAAGCGCCCGGTCGTGCTGGCCACGCGCCTGCCCGACGGCGCGCAACAGCTGCTGCCCGACCCGAAGGCGCCCGCCGAATTGAACGAGGCGGCCGAAACCGCGCTGCGCGACGATGAAAGCGGCACGGTGAAGGTCGGCGGCACGGACTGGTTCCTGCACGCTCACAACCCGCCGCTGCGGCTGATCGTGGTAGGCGCGGTGCATATCGCGCAGGCGCTGGTGCCGTTCGCGACGCAGTGCGGTTTCGCGATCACCGTGGTCGATCCACGCCGCTCGTTCGCCTCGGACGAGAGGTTCCCGGATGTGGTGGTCTCCACGGCGTGGCCGGATGAAGCGATGGACGAACTGCGGCCCGACAGCCGCACCGCCGTCGTCACCCTGACGCACGACCCCAAGCTCGACGATCCGGCACTCGACCGCGCACTGAAATCGCCGGCCTTCTATATCGGCTCGCTGGGATCCCGACGCACCCATGCCGCGCGGCTGGGACGCCTGCGCGAACTCGGCCATGCCGACGCCGCCTTGTCGCGCATCCAGGGGCCGGTCGGCCTGAACATCGAAGCCGTCACCGCACCGGAAATCGCGCTGTCCATCATCGCCGAAATCGTCGCCGTGCGCCGCGGTGCCCCGGTGCCGCAGAAGCGCGCGGCATGAAGTTCGGCCCCGTTCCGCTGGACGAAGCCCGCGGCGCCATCATGGCGCACTCCCAACGGGTCGGCGAGCGGATGATCCGCAAGGGCTCGGTACTGGATGAAGCGGCTGTCGTCGCCCTGCGCGAGGCCGGCCGCGCCGAGGTCATCGTCGCGCGGCTGGAGCCCGGCGACGTGCCCGAGGACATCGCCGCCGATCGCCTCGCCCAGCCCCTGGTGTCGCCGCTGCTGGCCCGTACCCGAGCCGCGACCGGGCGGGTCAACCTTGCCGCAGAAGTGCCCGGCCTGCTCCGGGTGGACGTCAAGAAGATCGACCGGCTGAACACCATCGACGAATCGCTCACCATCGGCACCTTGCCCGACTATTCGGTGGTGGCGCCGAAGGATCTCGTGGCGACGGTGAAGATCATCCCGTTCTCGGTGCCGGGCAACGTGCTGCACGTGGCCGAGGCTCTGATCCGCCAGAGCGGTTCGCCGCTGACGCTGCATCCGTTCCACCATTTGAAGGTCGGCCTTGTCGTCACCGAGCTGCCCGGCCTGAAGGACAGCGTCACGGAAAAGACCATTGCGGCGACCGAGCAGCGGATCACCCAGCTGACCGGCTCCCTGCTCGATCCGATCCGCACGCCGCACGAGGAAGCACCAATCGGCAAGGCGCTGGAATCGTTGATTTCCCAGGGCGCCGATCTGCTGCTGGTGGTAGGCGCCTCGGCCGTGGTGGACCGGCGCGACGTGGGTCCCTCCGGCATCGTGCGCGCCGGCGGCGAGATCGTGCATTTCGGCATGCCGGTGGACCCCGGCAACCTGATCTGCCTGGGACGCATCGGCACGCGGCCGGCCCTGGTGCTGCCCGGCTGCGCCCGCAGCCCGAAGCTGAACGGCATCGACTACGTGCTGACCCGGCTGTTCGCCGACCTTCCGGTGGGCGGCGCCGAAGTGATGCGGATGGGCGTCGGTGGCCTGCTGAAGGAGATCGACACCCGTCCATTGCCGCGCGAGAAGGCCCCGGCCACGCCGCAGACCGGCATCGCCCCGCGCAGCGCGCCGACCATCGCCGCCGTCGTGCTGGCGGCCGGACGCTCGCGCCGGATGGCGCCGCACAACAAGCTGCTGGTTGCCGACCGCACCGGCAAGCCGATGATCGCCCGCGTGGTGGACAACGTGCTGTCGTCCAATGCGCGGCCCGTCCTGGTGGTGACCGGGCACCAGGTGGACCAGGTCCAGCACGCGCTGGGCGGCCGGCCGGTGCGCTATGTCCATGCCGCCGACTATGCCGAAGGACTGTCCGCCAGCCTGAAAGCCGGGATCGCCGCGGTGCCGCAGGAGTGCGCAGCCGCCCTGGTCTGTCTCGGCGACATGCCGCTGGTGACCGGGCGCATGATCGACCGGCTGCTGTCGAATTACGATCCGGATGAGGGCCGCCTCATCGTGCTGCCGACGTTCCGCGGCAAGCAGGGCAACCCGATGCTGTGGGACCGCCGGTTCTTCCCGGAAATCCTGGAGATCACCGGCGATTCCGGCGCCCGCTTCCTGCTGACCAGGCACATGGAGGCGGTGGCCGAGGTCGAGATGGCGGACGACGCGGTGCTGCGCGACTTCGACACCACCGAGTCGCTGACCACCCTGCCGCAGCGCCTGCGGCCCGAGCCGATCGGCTGATGCATTTGCAGGCGCCCGACCAACCATTCGTCATGGCCGGGCC
>DATAPW010000291.1:0-2522 GCA_036265005.1 Acetobacteraceae bacterium
GTTTGACGGTAGTCTCGACTGGGACGATGCGACACAGACCGCGCAACTGCCAGCGCGCCTCACACTGTTCCAGAGGCAGGCGGGTGCCGCTTTGTCACCGGCTCGGCGCCGCGGCGCCGCGGCCGACCGTTTCGGCAATATGTACTGGATCAGCGCGGACGCCGGAAGCATCCGCTGGTTGCCGCAAGGTGCCAACGCCGTGCGGACTCTTTGGCCGCTGGCGTCCGTCTCGACGGCGGCGCAGGCCGCCGGTGACTTTGCTCCACAACAGTCAGAAACACCCGTCGTCCTGGCCCTCGCCGGACTGGCCGTCACCAGTGCGCATTATCTAGTCGCCGGCTCGGCCAATCCGTCGGGCCTGCTCGTGATCGACATCGAGGGAGGTGGTCCGGCGATCTTCCTCGGCCTTCCAGCGGGAACGGCCTTTACGCCGTTCGATCTGGCCCCCGCCCCCAATGGCGGGGTGTGGGTGCTCGATCGGCAGCACCGCGCCTATTGGGGGTTCGACCGCGACTTTCGTTCGATCAATACAGCGACCGCGCCGCTGGCGCAGCGGCAGCCGCCGGTATTCCACGCGATTGACGGTACGCCGTCCGGGGCACAGCTGACTGCGGCCGCAGCCGCCGGCTTCCCAATCGCGCTTGCCGATCCCATTGCCATTGCCCCGATGCCCGACGGCGCCGTTCTGGTGCTCGACAGCAGTGTGGCCGGTGCGGCCTCTCTGGTGCAACGCTACCGATTGGCCGACGCCCTCGAGCCGGCCTTTCGGCTCCGCGCGACTATTGATATCGAGTTGCCTGATGGGACCATTCTTCCGGAGCTTTCGCTAGTGGCGCATGCGATCGCCTACGATCCCGACGCAGCCACGCTCTATGCCGCCGATGGTTTCGGACGCCAGGCGATCGCGTTCGGCCTGACGTTCGATCCGACGCCGCGGCTCGTGGTCAAGACATCGTTTCTTCCCCTTCACCTATTCGGCGGTCGCGCCCTTGTGGCCTGGCGCGACAGTATGGGCGTACACATCTCGTACGATGTTGATCCGGGTGCAAGCGACGCGACGACGCGCTGGGCGCAGCTTCGCGTCGTCGACCGGCCGGACTTTGCCAAATCCGCCACGGTGATCACGCCGGTTTTCGACGGCAAGGAACGCGACTGTGTCTGGGACGGGGTCTTTATCGATGCCTGCATCCCGCCAGGAACAATCGTTCAAGTCGCGTCGTGCGCCGGCAACGAGCTGAGCCTGATTGACGATTTGACTGTGCCTTTCACCGACGAGCCGGCCCTCTATTTGCGCGGCAAGGGCGCCGAGATCCCCTGGTACACGCCCTTTCAGCCAAACCCCAACGCGCCACCACCCGAGGGACAGGGCACCTGGGAGCTGCTGTTGCAGCGGGCGCAGGGACGCTATTTACGGCTGCGGCTGATCATCTCGGCCAATGGGCGAGCCAGTCCGAGGCTTGCCGCCTTGCGCGCATGGTATCCCCGCTTCTCCTATGCACGGCACTATCTGCCGGCCACATATCAGGATGATGCGACCTCGGCGAGCTTTGTCGAACGGCTGCTGGCCAATCCCAAAGGATTTTACACTTATATCGAGGGGGCAATGCGCGACATCGGTGCGCTGCTGGATGCGCGCAGCGCACCCACCGACGCGCTCGACTGGCTGGCTGGCTGGGTCGGCGTGGTGTTTGACCCGGCCTGGCAACAGATCAATCAACGACGTCAGACCGGCAGTTCGCCGGGCGATCGGCGCCGCCTGTTCATTCGTTTCGCCGTCCGGCTGTTCACCCGGCGCGGCACAGCCGATGGCATCCGGTTTGCGCTGCAACTGTTTCTCGAACCCTGCCTGGAAGCCTTGCTGGCGCGAATGCGGCACGCCCGTGTCGAGGCTGATCCGGCACTGGCTGAGATCTTGGGCCAGCTTGGACTAGCGACGCCGGATGTCGGCATGACCGACGTTCAAGTCGAGGACCTGCTGTCGCAATATCTGCTGTCACCGAAACGACCTTCCAAGATCCGCTTAGTCGAGTTGTTCATGAGCCGGGACGGTCGTGCAGCGGCGCTGGGCGATCCGACTGGCACGACGATCGACCCGACGGATGTCGCGCACCGTTTCGTGGTGCTGGTTCCCGAAAGCCTCGCGGCCGACGAGTTAGCAATGGTGTCGCGCATCGTCGAGCTGGAAAAGCCGGCACACACCGCCTTCGAGACGCGCCGCTACTGGGAGGGCTTCCGCGTCGGCGAAGCACGATTGGGGATCGACACAGCGCTAGGGGAAGACGCCCGCTTTGTGCCAGTGCTGCTTGGTCAGACGGCACTCGCTGCAGGCTACCTGGACTATGCACCGCCGCCAATGGGCGCCGCCGATCGCCTGGTACTTAACCGGGACAGGCTGGGCGCGCTGCCAGGCTTGTAGGCCCAGAGGAGAGGCCATGAAGGACTGCAGGACTGTCGCGCTGGAGACTGCCCAGCTCGACCCGCGCAAGCTGCCCAACTACGCATTCGGGATGGTGTTGGGCCCG
>DATAPW010000292.1:0-6588 GCA_036265005.1 Acetobacteraceae bacterium
AGCGCTTGGGATATTGCAGCCAGTAGTTTGTAAAGCTGTAGCACACGCCCAGGCCGAACGGGTACACCATCCCGATCAGCAGAACCAATGCAGGCGTCAGCAGCAGGTACGGCAACGCCGCCTCCCGCCGCCAGCGCCGGCGATTTCGCCTGGCAATCACGAGCATGATGTCGTTACGGTCTTATATCGGCTTCCTTGAGCACCTTGTCGATTTCGCTGTCGGCCTTCTTCAGCGCGTCAGCCGCGGACAGGCGTTGGAAGTAGATGTCGTGCAGTGCGCGCGCCCAGATGTCCCCGGTCCGCGTGCGCTCGGGCTGAGGTATCCACAACACGCGCGCCGTTTCGAGGTTCTTCACGACCGCTTTGAGGTAGCTGCCGCCGCCCCACGCTCCCATGACCTCCTGAACACGCGGATCGTTCGTGACCGACGCGCGGGATGGATTGTAGTTACGATAGCCAAGCGTGGCGTTGAGCAGGGTGCGCTGCGCGGTCGCCCACTCCACGAACAGCCAGGCCGCTTCCTTGTTCTTTGTCGCCTTGTTGATCCCCAGCGCCCAGGTGAACAGGCCCGAGTATGCTTTGCCGCCCGGGCCAGCCGGGATCAGCGCATAGGCGACCTTGCCGGCTACCTTGGACTTTTTGGGATCCTCGTAACTGGCGGCGAAGAAGTCTGCATCAACGATCATGCCGGCCTGGCCGGCCGTGAAGGCCTCCATCGCGTCATACCACTGCATATTGGCCCAGTTCGGCGGACCGCTCTCGCGGACCATGGCAATCCAAGTGTCGGTGTACTTCACTGCAAGTGGGTCGTGGAGGGTGGAGGTAAGTTTGGTGTCGAACTCGTTCCATTGGCCGTCCGTGTACGACTTCAGGCCGCTGCCGTAGCCGGTGCCGATCGATGCCGCGCTCGGGGTGCCGCGGGCCACGATACCGGGGATACCGGCATTCTTCTTCACCAGTCGCGCCGCCTCGGCCATCTCTTCAAGGGTCGTCGGCACCTTGATGTTGTACTGGTCGAAAATGTCCTTGCGGTAGGCGACGATGTAACTCTCCTCGAGCACCGGGATGGAGTAGATCGGCCCCTCGCCGACGCCCCCGCCGATCTTGCCGCTCCATCGGTTGGCCGCGATCAGTGCCGGATAGAAGTCGTCGAATTTGTACCAGCCCGCATCAGTCAGCTTCGGATTGTCGAGGAAGGGATCCAGCGGAAGGATCCAATCCGCCGTCACGAATTGCCAGTTCCTCACCGGGCCGGTCATGATGACCGAGAATTCTCCGCGCTGCTGCGAGAGATCTGCGGCGAGCTTCGTGAAGTACTCCGCCTCGGGGAGAATGAGGTACTCAACACTGATGCCGGTCAGGCGCCTGAACTCGGGGATGAGCGGCAGCAGCGATTCGGTGAACGGGTGCTTGTTCAACCCGATGGTGAGCGACTGGCCCTCGGCCTGCCGCCAGTTGATCTTCGCCTGGCGATAGTAGGCCAGCGCCTCGTCATCCTGTGCCCATGCACCTGGGACGACTCCCGTTGTGCAGAACATCGCCAGCAACACGAAGCTGAGCCATCGACGCTGTAAGCGCATGCGTTCCCCCTTGTTGTTATTGAGCTCTGCAGCCAACGGAGCATCCGGCCCGTCTGGTTGCCAAGGTTAAACGGCTTGGCAGAGCGCCAGCAAGGGCGCTGCCGATGGTTCGTCGCCGGAGCGATTTTGCCGTATGGCGCCGCTGTCGTCGCAACCCATCGGAGCGCGGTCTTGCTCGGGCATCATCGCGGCCATGCTCGACCATTTTCGAGCCCTGGAGAGCGGCTGCTTCGGATGTTCGCTCTCTGGAGTTCGCCTTTCCGGGGATGATCGCCGTAACCCCTTGCGCGCGGGCTCGCCGCGCCTGGACTGCGCTGCTCAGAACACCGCGGGCGCGATCGCCCAAGCTTCCTCGGTCATCTGCGTCAGCATGCCCGGCCTCCCTTGCCGGTCACGCAGTGATTCGATGATATGCAGATCCGGCAATCCGTCCGCACGATCCAGGGCTATAAGGTCAATTCGTCCCTCACAATACCGGTGGCCTTGCTGCTATGCCTGACCCGACACACGCGCACTGCTTCCTTCCTGGCACTGATACCATCAGGGCGCCGCTCGTTCTGCTGCATGGTTCTGGCGGCAACGAATTCGATCTCATGCCCTTGGCTGGTGAACTGGCACCTAAGGCGGCGAAGCTCGGCATCCGCGGCACGGTTGCCATCGACGAGGGGTATGCCTTCTTCCATCGGTTTCCGGATCGCCGGGTGGACGAGGCAGATATTGCCGCCAGAGCACCCGTGTTGGCGGAATTCATCGAAGCGGCCTGCAGCCGCTACAGCTTAGACAGACGGCCCGTAGCTATCGGCTTTTCCAACGGTGCGATCATGGCAGCAGCCCTGCTGCTGACCCATCCCGGCCTGTTGGCAGCGGCGGTCCTGTTTCGTCCCCTCTCCCCCTTCACCCACGATGTCGGGCACCGTCTGGACAGGACGCCGGTGCTGATCATCGACGGAGACAGGGACAGCCGCAGATCGCCGGGCGATGGCTTACGACTGGCTGAGCGGCTGGTTCGTGCCGGGGCGCTGGTGGCCCATCAGGCGCTGCCGGTCGGCCACTCGATCACCCCCGGGGACAGGCGAATTGCCAGCGAGTGGCTTCAGGCGATGGGTGTTGCGGGCGCGGAATTTTCGCCCGCGCGGGAATGACGGGGAGGCGACCGCCGCTGCACCCCAAATGCGATTGCCCTGGCCCGCCTCCTTCCCTGATTGATCGCATCGCGCGCCTGCGGCAGGGTGCAACGAGCTTGGCCGCGGCCAGGACGCCAACAACGGAGACCGCATGCCCGCCCTGGCCCGCGAGACGATCGACCGGCTCAAACTGGTCAGCACGGCAACCCTGACCACGCAATTGTTCAAGCGCGGCCTGCGCAATGCGTTCATGCAGGGCGTCCGCCCACTCGGCCGCTACCACGGCAACCTGGTGGGGCCGGCCTTCACCCTGCGCAACATTCCGGCGCGCGAAGATGTCGATAACGTCGGCGTGTTCAGCAACCCCGAACATCCGCAGCGCAAGGCGATCGAGATCACGCCAGAAGGACACGTGCTGGTGATCGACTGCCGCGGCGACACGCGGGCCGCCTGTGCGGGCGAGATCCTGGTCACCCGGCTGATGATGCGTGGCGTTGCCGGGCTGGTCGGCGATGGCGGCATCCGCGATGCGGGACCGATCGGCGACATGGCACAATTCCCGGTGTTCTGCGCCGGCCCGAGCGCGCCGCTCAACCTGGCGCAGCATCACGCCGTGGAGAGCAACGTGCCGATCGGTTGCGGCGGCGTCGCGGTCTATCCAGATGATGTCATCGTCGGCGATCGCGATGGCGTCGCGGTGATTCCGCGTGCCATGGCTGACGAAGTCGCGCATGATGCGGCGGAGCAGGAGGAACTCGAGGAGTTCCTGCTGCAACGCGTGGCAGGCGGAGCTGCATTGGCGGGCACCTATCCGCCCAACGACGCTACCAGGAGCGCGTTCGAAACCTGGCGAAAGGCGCGGCAGCGCTGACGCCACGGCGGTCTCGCGGGAGGCAACGACAAGAAAGCACGCAGCGTTTCACAAGGTCGCAGACCGCTGCGCCGTGCTTTTGCGTCACCCCGTCGAGGAGTTGCAGTGTAATGGAGACCGTCGCCGCCGGTGATCTGCGGATCGCCCGCCCGCTTTTTGACTTCATTGACACCGAGGCGATCCCCGGCACCGGCATAACGGCCGAGGCGTTCTGGCAGGGCTTTGCTGCCCTGGTCCGCGACCTGGCGCCGCACAACAAGGCGCTGCTCGACAGGCGCGACGAGTTGCAGTGCCAGATCGACGCCTGGCATCTCGGCAACCGCGGCAAGCCGACCGATGCCGGCGCGTATCGCGAATTCCTGCGCGGCATTGGTTACCTGCAGGCCGAGCCAGCGGATTTTGCCATCGGCACGACGAGCGTCGATCCGGAGATCGCCAGTATCGCCGGGCCGCAGCTTGTCGTGCCGGTGACCAATGCACGCTACGCGTTGAACGCGGCGAATGCGCGCTGGGGCAGCCTGTACGACGCGCTGTACGGCACCGACGCGATCCCCGAGGATCACGGCGCAACGCGCGGACGCTCCTTCAACAAGGTGCGTGGCGCGAGGGTGGTCGCCAAGGCCCGGCAGATGCTCGACCAGACGGTACAGCTTGCCGCCGGCAGCCATCGGGACGTCGCGGGGTTCCGCATCGACGGCGGCAAACTGTCCATTGCGCTGAAGGGCAACGTGCAGACCTCGTTGGCGCGTCCCGAGCAGTTCGTCGGCTATCGCGGTGCAGCCGATGCGCCGAGCGCAGTCCTGCTGAAGCATAACGGCCTGCACATCGAAATTGTCATCGACCGCAGCAACCAGATCGGCCGCGAGGATCCCGCCGGCATCGCCGACGTGATGCTTGAGGCTGCAATAACCACAATCCAGGACTGCGAAGATTCGATTGCTGCCGTCGATGCCGCCGACAAGGTCGCGGCGTACCGCAACTGGCTTGGGCTGATGCAGGGCACGCTGGTCGAAACCTTCGAGAAGGCGGGCAAGATGGTGACGCGGCAACTGGAAGCCGACCGGGTGTACCAGGCAGCGGATGGCGGCACGCTGACCTTGGCGGGGCGCAGCCTGATGCTGGTGCGCAATGTCGGCCACCACATGTATACCGATGCGGTGCTCGATGCGACCGGCAAGGACATACCGGAAGGCCTGTTGGATGCCGCGGTCACATCGCTGATCGCGCTGCACGACCTGAAGGGCAAAGCCACGCTGCACAACAGCCGCACGGGTTCGGTGTACATCGTCAAGCCGAAGATGCACGGTGCCGAGGAGGTGGCGTTCACCGACACGATCTTCGCGCGGGTCGAGGATATGCTGGGCCTGGCGCGCAACACGCTCAAGCTGGGCATCATGGACGAGGAACGCCGCACCTCGGCAAATCTGAAGGCGTGCATCGCGGCGGCGAAGGATCGGGTGGTGTTCATCAACACCGGCTTCCTCGATCGCACCGGCGACGAGATCCACACGTCGATCGAGGCGGGTCCGATGATCCGCAAGAACGACATGCGCAACACCGCCTGGATCAAGGCGTACGAGGACCAGAACGTCGATATCGGGCTGCAGTGCGGCCTGCGCGGGCGGGCGCAGATCGGCAAGGGGATGTGGGCGGCGCCCGACCGGATGGCGGACATGCTGGCGCAGAAGATCGGCCATCCGCGCGCCGGCGCGAACACCGCGTGGGTGCCCTCGCCGACTGCGGCGACACTGCATGCGCTGCATTACCACGAAGTGGATGTGGCGCAGCGCCAGCAGGAGCTGATGCAGCGCGCGCGGCCGCCGATTGCGGACCTGCTGACCATCCCGGTGGCCGACCGGCCGAACTGGTCGACGGAGGATGTGCAGCAGGAGCTGGACAACAACTGCCAGGGGATACTGGGCTACGTCGTGCGTTGGATCGACCAGGGCGTGGGGTGTTCGAAGGTGCCGGACATCCACGACGTGGGGTTGATGGAGGATCGCGCCACGTTGCGCATCTCCAGCCAGCACATCGCCAACTGGCTGCATCACGGCGTTGCCAGCAAGGCGCAGGTGATGGAGACGCTGAAGCGGATGGCGGCGGTGGTGGACCGGCAGAACGCCGGCGATCCGCATTATCGCCCGATGGCGCCGGGGTTCGATGGACCGGCATTCCACGCGGCGTGCGATCTGGTATTCGAAGGACGCGTGCAGCCGAACGGCTACACCGAATTCATCCTGCATGCGCGGCGGCGCGAGGCGAAGGCGGCTGCCTACACACGGAGCCTGCCCCGCTTCGCCGGCGAGGGAGTCGAACTGGCCGTCTAGCGGCGAACGGAGGATGGAGGATGTCTTGTCTACCCCCTCCCCTTGCGGGTGGGGGTAGGGGAAGGGAAAAAGACCCCGCGTGCACAGCGGGGTCAGGGAGGGGCAATGCGCTATCTGGCCGATGCGGCGCTGATCCCCGGCGCAGTGCCAGGGACCGAACGCGTGGCAGACCGCGTGCTGATCGATATTGCCGCCGACGGCCGGATTGCCTCCGTCACGCCGGATGCGGCGGGGCCAGCCGAACGGCTGGCGGGCCTGACCGTGCCTGGCATGTCCAACCTGCACTCGCACACGTTCCAGCGCGCCATGGCGGGCCTGGCCGAGCGCGCCGGCCCCGACGGCGACAATTTCTGGCGCTGGCGCGAAGTGATGTACCGCTTCCTCGCCATCCTCACCCCGGACGACATCGAAGCGATCGCCGCGCAGCTCTACGTCGAATGCCTGCAACACGGCTACACCGCGGTCGCCGAATTCCACTACCTGCACAACGCGCCGGATGGCTCCCGCTACGCCGATCCTGCCGAACTGTCGCATCGCATCATTACCGCGGCGCAGGCATCCGGTATCGGCCTGACCCTGTTGCCAGTGCTCTACTGCCGTTCGCAGTTCGGCGGCGCGGCGCCGACCGACGGACAGCGCCGCTTCATCCTGACGCCGGATGCCTACGCGGCGCTGTTCCAGTCGCT
>DATAPW010000293.1:0-31776 GCA_036265005.1 Acetobacteraceae bacterium
CGGCGACGCGGCAATCGCCGGCCAGTACGGTACTGGCTGGAGATTGCCGCGTCGCCGCGCTCCTCGCAATGACAGGGCGCGTCGGCTCAGTCGCTGGACGGCTTCTCCGACTGCGCGGCGGCCGGCGTGGCGACCGGCGACGCCTCCGCCGATGGGGTGCCGTGCGGCGCGGGGTTCTTGGAGATCGCCCCGGTCATCGGGATGAAGAACACACCCATGTCGCGCTTCGAGTGGATCTTGCCCTCGGCATCCTTGGTGTAGACGTACAGCACCTGGCCGCGCTTGAACGGCTGGCCGATCGGGATCACCAGGCGTCCGCCGGGCTTCATCTGCTTGAACAGGTCAGGCGGCGCGTACTGTGCAGCGCAGGTCACGATGATGATGTCGAAGCCGCCCTGCACCTCGGGCCAACCATAATAGCCGTCGCCCACTTTCGTATGGACGTTATCATAGCCGAGAGGGGCGAAGATCTTGCTCACCGCCTTGCCCAACGGCTCGATGATCTCGATCGAATAGGCCTGCTTGACGATGCGGGACAGCAGCGAACTCTGAAACCCGCTGCCGGTGCCGACCTCCAGCGTCACATCCTGCGGCGCCGGCTTGCAGACCTGCGTCATGTAGGCCTGGCCCAGATAATCCGACAGCGCCGAACCGTAGCCGAGGCCCCAGGGCTTCGGGTCCGACTCATAGGCATCGCCCGGCGTGGCGCGACGCTCGGAGTAGATGTAGTGGAAATATTCCCGCGGAACCGCCTCGAATGCCGCCATCACCGCGGGATCGGCAGCGCCGAGACGCTCCTTCAGATAACCCTCGATGTGCTTCAGCGCCGCCGGCTTACGCTTCTGGATCGCATCGAACTGTGCGTCGGTCAGGCTGGCCGGGCGGCCGGACGCGGCCATCGCCGTTTCGTAGGCGGCCTTGGTCCACGCCGCGGCGGCACGCGCGCACGGCACCAGGCAAGCTGCGCCGGCGGCGGATATCACTCCGCGGCGCGTGATCGTGCTGAGAGAAGCTGCCACGCGCGGCTCTTCCTTGTTGCTGGAAACATCACCAGGGCGATGACATACAGCACCGCGGCGCATAGCAGAACCCGGCTGAAGCCGGCCTCACGCGCAATCAGGTTGGCGAGTGGCGTGGCTACCACAGAGAATGCTCCGTTCAACCCCCAGGCCCAGGGCAGGAATCCGCCGGGCCCGGTGCGGGACAACCCCAGCGGGAACGGCAGTCCGAGCGCCAGCGATGCCGGCGCCAGTACCGCCAGCACCAGCGCGGCACGCGCCAGCCAGGGCAGGTCGAGGGTCGCCAGGATTGCCGGCTGCAGGCCGACCAGCATCACGCCGCACCATCCGACGACAACGAGGCAGGCCAGTGCGATGGCCCGGCGTGGCGCGGTGGCCAGGCGATCGGCCGCCATGCTGCCCAGGCCGGAGAACACCAGCATCCCGGTCAGCACCAGGGCAAATCCCGAGGTGCGGTCATTCAGCCACAGGCTGGCTTTCTCGATCAGATATATTTCGATGAACAGGAAACCGAGTCCGAGCGTCGGGAAATACACGATCGGCCGCAGCAGGCCGATCTCCGGCAGACGCAGCCGTCTTGCCGCGGCAAGCGGTACCAGGAGGACCAGCAGCGCAAACACCACCGCCTGCGCCAGCACGGCCAGATTGACCAGCGCGCCGATCTCCGCCTGCGGCAGGATCTCCAGCCGCTTCAGGATGGTGTCGAGTTGGTCCAGGCGCAGGACGGCATAGAAGAACGGCTGGTCGAATGTAATCGGCGCCAGATTGAACGCTGCCCGCGACGGCGTCGCCGTTCCGGCCAGCACGGCGCCCGCCTCATCGGCGATCGAATCATCCGGGCCATCCGAGGTGACCTCGCCATTGGCGAACGACACCGCGGGCAGGTCATTGTAGATGTCGCCGCGCGCAGCGGCCGGGTCGATCCCGGGATACCAGGAAACGTCGAACGATCGCTCGTCACAGAACTTTCGCACCGCCGCGATGCGTGCGGCGTCCCACGCGGCGTTGGACAGCAGGATCCGCACACCCCAGGCCGAGCGATAGACCACAGTATGCGCCGCCGGGTCGGCGATACCGGCACGCAGCATCGCCTCGCGCGCGGTCGCCAACATGCGCAGCGCATAGACCGGGAAATCGCGGATCGACACCGGGATCGACACCACGCCACCCGGTGAGAGCGCGCGCAGATAGTCGGCCACTGCCTGGACGCTGAACGCTGTGGCATTCGCCTCCGCCGCATCGAGGAAATCGGCGGATAAGTCGATGATGTCGTAACGGTTGCCATCGCGCATTGCGCCAACCGGACCTTCGCCGGACAGGCTGACGCGCGGATCGGCGGCCGCGGCCGGCGATGGTCCCAGTCCGTGTTCCAGCGCGTCCAGCAGGACCGGTTCCGGTTCCAGAACGCGCACCCGCCCCGCGCCCAGTGCCAGAATCTCTGCCGTGCGGAACCCACCGGAAGCCCCCGCCAGCAGCACATCGGCGTGCGGGATCAGGCGGTACGGCAGTGCGTCCAGCGCGGCAGCCGCGTAACCGACATCGAGCGATCCCGGCTTCGCCAGCGCCGCTACCCGGTTGCCGTCACGATACAGCCCGAAGGTCTGCGGCGGACCCGCCACGCCGAGCATGCCGGCATTGTTGGAGATGTCGGTATCGACGCGCTCGGTAAAATCGTCGAGCAACTGGTAGTCGCCGCGCGGCGACAACACGCTGGCCACCACGTGCGCGTCCGGCGTGTGCAGCGGCGCATAGATCGCCTTGAAGTCGTTGAACTCGGCCTGGTTGTCGAGCAGCAGCAATGCTTCCGCGCCGAGCAGCGCCAGGCCGGCAGCCCCAGCGGCCGCCCAGCGTCGGCGTCGCGCCACGAAGCAGGCACTTGCCGCCAGCGGCACCAACAGCAGAGGCACCAGGAAGAACGCGTGCACCACGAACATCGCCGCCAGAACCAGGGCCGCGCCGGCGCCGGCGCCGGTCAGGTCGTAGCCATACACACGGCCGATGCGGTCGGCGTTCAGCACGAAGCTCAGGCTGACGAAGACGCCGGCCAGGAAGAAGAACGGCAGCAGGCAGGCGTAGTAGCCGGCGATGTTCCAGAGTTGCGGCTCCCACGTCGCCAGATTCTGTAGTTGCAGCGGATTGAACGGGTTGGTGGTGGTGAAGTGGAAGCCGATGGCCGCCGCCACCACCAGCAAGGTCGGCAGCACCGCCAGCAATGCCTCGCCATGGCGAGCGAACACGTCGCGGAACAGCGCCAGCACCACACCGCTGAGTGCGAAGCCCACCATGACGATGGATATGACCCAGTAGCCATACTCCGACCACTTCGCGACGGCGAAGTAGCGCGTCAGGGCTGTCTCGTATCCCACTGCGGCCAGCGATACGAGGAACAGCGGCACCAGAGCGGTGCGCCCCTTCACGGCCACACGGTCCGCGTGATGAAGTTCCCCATCAGCGCATTGAACCGCGCCGCATCATCGACGAACAGCGCATGCCCGGCATCGTCGAACACCGCGATCTGCGTGCCCGGGCGGTTGCGTGCCAGATTCGCTGCCTGCTCCGACAGCCAGCCCGGGCGCACCACGTAGAGCACGGGCTTGCTGGTGGAATACACCGCGTCGCGCCAGTAGGTGCGCGGCAGCGGGTAGGCCAACAGCGCGCGACTCGCGGATTCGGGCGTGTGCAACGTGGCCTGGGTGAGCTGATCCAGATATGCCTCGCTTTGCTGGCGACGGAACATGCCCTGTACGAAGCGGTGCATGGCGATGGCGTGCGGCAGGACCGGCGTGACATGGTGCGGCGGCCTGGGTGGCGGCGGCGGTTCCTCGCCGACCGAATTGTCCACCAGAACCAGCCCCGCCACCTTCAGGTCGCCGTGTCCGTGCACATAGGCAAGCGTATCGAGGACGCCGAGTGACCAGCCAACCAGCAGCGCCGGCACCGGTTCCAGATCAGCAATCAGCTCGGCAATATCCTGGCCTCGGCGGCGAGGCTCGTAACCGGACAATGGCGCATCGGAATCGCCCTGGCCGCGCGGGTCGAAAGCCACGACGTGATAGTTGCGGGCGAAGGCCTGGATCTGCGGCCCCCAGATCCAGGCCGGCATGGTCCAGCCAGGGACAAACACGATGGTGTGTCCGGTATGCGGTCCTGCCTCCAGGTAGTGCAATCGCACGCCGTCACTGGTGGTGAAGAATCGACTTTGCGCCCCTATCGCACCCTCGGCCGCCGCCGGCCGGGTCAACAGCAGCGAAGACAGGCCCGCGATGATCTGGCGTCTGCCGGATGCATTCCGCATCAGGCCAGAACACCGGCAGCCGCCGCGCCGTGTCAATGTCTAAGGCAGGCGCGACAGGGCAATTGCGGTTGACGGCGTCATCGCCCTTCGACTTCGCCGGCCGGTTGCCCGGACCTCGATCCGCCGCGCTGCGCGGCGACCAATGCGCCCAGCAGGCGTGGCGGCAGCAGCCCCGCGGCACGCGCCGCGAGGCCGATCCACCAGGGGAACACCACCCGGACCCGTCCGGCTGCAACGCCGCGCAGGATGATACCCGCGGCGCGGTCCGCGTCCATCAAGCCGGGCATTGCGAAGCGGTTTCCTGCGGTCATACCGGAGCGCACATAGCCCGGGCAGATGCTGGTCAGCACAATGCCGCGTGCCCGGGCGGCAGGGGCGCTGGCGACCATCCAGAAATCCACCGCTGCCTTCGATGCGCTGTAGGCCGGCCCATGCGGCAGAGGTGCGAAGGCGGCAATCGAGGCGATCGCCGCAATGCGGCCGCGCACGCCGTCCGAATCAGCCGGCTGATCCTGCATCACCGCCATCGCGGGCAGCGCGGTGTGCAGCACCCCGTCGAGGTTGGTGGCGAAGATCGCGCGGGTCTGCGCTGGCGTGTCCGGTGCGTGGTCGCTGGTGCCGGCCGAGATGCCGGAATTTGCCACGACAAGGTCGAGCCGGCCGGCATTGCCGATCCACGCCGCCATGGTGTCGGCATCCCGCACGTCGATCACCCTTGGGTGCACGACCGCGCCACGTGCCCGGCAACTCTCGGCGACGGCTTCCAGCCGGGTCGCATCGCGGCCTGACAGATGCAGCGTCGCACCCGGCGTCGCGAGCGCCACGGCCAGAGCCTGGCCGATGCCCGACGATGCGCCGGTGATCAGGGCGGAGCATAGGTCTTGTGCCATCGGCCCGAGATTGCTGCACCGTCCCGTGGCTCGCAATGACAGCCCCCCACGTGGCTGATAGAAGCTTGCCCGCATGAGCAACGCACTGGCATCGATGACCGGCTTCGCTCGCGCCGAGGGCAGCACCGCGGGCGTGACCTGGGCGTGGGAACTGCGCAGCGTGAACGGACGTGGCCTCGATCTGCGCTTCCGCCTGCCGCCTGGCTGGGACTCACTGGAACCCGCGCTGCGCGAGGCCGCCGGCACAGCACTGAAGCGTGGCAACGTCACCGCCAACCTGACGGTGAAGCGCGAAACCGAAACGCGGCTGGTCGCCGATCCGCTGGCGCTGGAACAGGCGCTCGTACTGGCGCTGGACCTGCATGCCCGCATCCCCGGCAGCCCAGTGCCACGGGCCGAGGCATTGCTGGGATTGCCGGGGGTGCTGCGTCCGGCTCAGGCTGACGAAACGGTGGACCGCAGCGGGGCCACGGCCGCGACCCAGGCGGGCTTTGCCCAGGCACTCGCCGCGCTGGTGACCGCGCGCCAGGCAGAAGGAACGCGGCTGGCCGCAATGCTGGCAGGCCTGCTGGACGAAATCGCCTCCCTGCATCGGCAGGCCACCGCCGAGGCGGCCGATCAGCCGGCGGCGCAGCGCGCCAAGGTGCTGGATAACCTGCAGTCCCTGCTGCGCGAGGCGCCGTCCTTGCCCGAGGAACGCATCGCGCAGGAGGTCGCCCTGCTGGCGGCTCGGTCCGATGTGCGCGAGGAGCTGGACCGCCTCGACAGCCATATTCAGGCCGCACATGCACTGTTGGGCGAAGCGGCGAACATCGGCCGCCGATTCGATTTCCTCGTGCAGGAATTCAATCGCGAGGCCAATACCCTGTGCAGCAAATCGGCATCGGTGGCGCTGACTTCCACCGGGCTGAAGCTGAAGGCAACCATCGAGCAGATGCGCGAGCAGGTGCAGAACATCGAATGAGCGCGATCGCGCGACGTGGGGTCTGCCTGGTGCTGTCGGCTCCATCGGGCGCCGGCAAGACGGTGATCGCCGATGCGCTGCTGGCGAGCGAGCCCGACCTGCATCGCTCGATCAGCGTCACCACGCGGGCGCCGCGGGCCGGCGAGGTTGATGGCGTACACTATCATTTTCTCGACCAGGCAAGGTTCGACGCGATGGTCGCGGAAGGTGCGCTGCTGGAATGGGCGCGCGTACTGGGCCGCCATTGCTACGGCACGCCGCGCGCGCCGGTCGAGCAGGCGCTGAACGAGGGCAAGGACATGGTGTTCGACATCGACTGGCAGGGCCATCGCCTGTTGCGCGCCGCCCTGCCCGGCGATGTGGTGGGGGTATTCATCCTGCCCCCGACGCTGGCTGCGCTGGCGAGCCGCCTGCACGGTCGCGCAGGCGACCATGGCGCAGAGATCGCGCGGCGGATGAGCCTGGCGCACGACGAGATCAGCCATTGGGCGGATTTCGCCCATGTCGTGGTGAACGACGATCTCGAGGGCGCGGTCGCAGCGGTACGGGCGGTGTTGCACGCCGCACGTCTGGCGACGGCGCGACAAACCGGGCTGGGGGAGTTTGTGAAGCGGTTGTAGAGAGGGATTGAGGACGGCGCAGTGACGGGTTTCGCTGCGCTCACCCCCCACCCATCACCAGCCGCGCCAGGCGATCGAACTCCGCCACCGCCAGCGTCTCGGCTCGCCGTTCCGGTGCAATGCCGGCGGCGTGCAGCAAAGCTTCGCCCCCCAGCGGCTTCAGTGCACCGCGCAGCATCTTGCGGCGCTGACCGAACGCCGCGGCGGTCAATCGCTCCATCTGCGCGAACAACGCGGCGTCCGGCTGTGCCCCATGCGGTGTAAAGCCGACGACTGCCGAATAGACCTGTGGCGGCGGTACGAAGGCACTCGGCGGCAGACGCAGCAAGAGTTCCGTTCGGCAGATCCACTGCGCCAGCACCGACAGCCTGCCATACGCCCCGCTTCCGGGCTCCGCGCAGATGCGATCCGCGACCTCCTGCTGGAACATCAGCGTCAGGCGCTCGAAGGCGCTTGCATGACGCAGCCAGCCGATCAGCAGCGGCGTTGCAATGTTGTATGGCAGATTGGCCACCACCTGGCGCGGTGAGGGGACCAGCGATGCGACATCGACCGACAATGCATCGGCGGCGACCACGCGCAGCCGCCCATGCGCCTCCTTCGCCAATTCGTGCATGGCAGCAACTGCACGCTGATCGACCTCCACAACGGTGACGCTGGCCGCGTCGGATGCCAGCAACGCGCGCGTCAGCCCACCAGGACCCGGGCCGATCTCAACGACATGCCGGCCGTCCAGCGGTCCTGCCGCGCGCACGATCCGCTGCGTCAGGTTGGCATCGAGCAGGAAGTGCTGACCGAGCGCGCGCCTGGCTGCCAGCTCATGCCGCGCGATGACCTCGCGCAGCGGCGGCAGCACGGTCATGCACCGCCGGTGCGCATGTCGATCGTGGCGTGGCGACGAATGTTCGCAAGCAACTGGCGCGACCGCAGTTCCACGCGTTCGTTGAGCAGTTGCGCCCTCACCTCCTGCGCCGATTGCTGCGCGAGGTTCTTCTGTTCGCGCGAGCACACGACCAGCACGGCGATGCCATCGTTGGTCACCAGCGGCTGGCTGGCGCGGTCCGGCGGCAGCGTGGCCAGCACCTGGCGGAACGCCGGCGGGTTGACGGTTTCAAGCCGTATTTCGCCCGGGTCGGCCGGGCGCGGAGAGTTATTCGCCTTTGCCGTCTGTTCCATCTGCTCGCAGCTGTGCACGCTGGCGCTGATGCTGCGCGCCTTGTCCAGTTGCTGCTTCTGCTGGTCGGTCGGCGCCTGCGGATTCAGCGCGCTGGTGAATGGCAGGAACACCTGGCGCAGGGACACGGCCGTGCCGACGTCGTTGCCGATCTCACGCTTGCCTTGCAGCGTCACGATGGAAAATCCGCCAGGCACCTTCACCGGATTGCTCACTGCGCCGGGCGGCATTTCCGACACGAGGCGGGCTACCTCGGGATCCAGCTGATTGGCCTGGATCCAGCCCAGCTCGCCGCCCTGCAGTGCTGTCTGGTTCTGGCTGAACTGCGCAGCGACCACCGGGAACGGCGCGCCGGCGCGCAACTCACCGATCACGGTCTCGGCGAAACGCTGCGCATCAGCCATGTTGGCCGGATCCTCCACCGGGATGAAAATCTCGCCGACGCGGTATTCGGGCTTGCCTACCTGCTGGACCAGCAGCCGCTGCTGCTCGGCCACTTCCGCATCGGTGATGGTCAGCTGGTCGCCGAGTTGTTCGCGCAGCACCTGCGTCCAGCCGAGTTGCGTGCGGATCTGATCGATCAGCGTGCGCTGGCTGACACCGTCGGCGAGCAGCTTCTGGCGCAGTGCTCCGGCTGCCAGGCCGTTCCGCGCTTCGATATCATGAATCGCATCGGCGATCGCCTTGTCGGGAATCACGATCTTGCGGCGCTGCACTTCCTGCATGCGCAGCCTCTCGTCGATGAGCTGCCGGGTGATCTGCTGCTTCAGCCTGCCAAGCACGTCCTGGGTGACTGGCAGCCCGGTGGAAAGCGCAAACAACCTGGCACGATTGTCGACATCCGCATTGCTCACCACGTCGCCATTCACCACCGCAACGATACGGGTGGCCTCCACGGCCGGTGATGGCGGCACAGGGCCAGCCGCCGGCATGGCAAGCAGGCATGCCAGCAGCAATGCGTAGCGATAGCTATGAGCCATGATATGCCCTCCCGATCACTAGAGCGCCTTGAAGCCGAACTGGCCGATCGTCTTGAAGGTCATCTGGATCAGCAGAGTCGTTGAACCGTTGTCGCCATTGAACGACGTATAGCGACGGAAGAACTTAAAATCCAATATATAGCATTCGTCTTCGTAGATCGCATCGGCACCGACGGCGACCATCTTGCTGGACTGCAGATCACGCCGCGCCCAGCCGTTGAAACGGTATTTGCCCCAGTTGGACGAGGCCCCCAGGGTTGCCTCGTTGCGCGGCACGTAGAAGGCGTTGCCGGCCGGCGGCGGCGGAGCCTGGTCGAACAGCGTGTAGGGATTGAACGTCGTATAGATATAGCCGCCAGTGAGCGAGAATTTCGGCACGCCGACCGTGGCAATCGCATCCGACATCCTCGTGGCAAGCGTCTTGTGGTCGAGCCGGGTGCGATATGTCAGGTTGAGCCAACTGGTTGGCGCGAGGCTGGCACGCGCCACCACATCCGAGACCTGGTCGTGCAGGCCGGAGGCCTCCGGGAACAGATTGTCCTTGTTTGTGCGGTAGGATTGGCCAAGCAGGCCATCGAACGTGGTGCCGCCGAGATACCAGGCGCCATGCAGCGCGACGTTCGCGCGCACGCCGCCATCCAGCCGATCGATGCCGGGGAAACGGTTGAAGCCGAACAGGTTGGCGTCGGAGAACTCCAGGTCGAGGCTGTCCTCGTTCGGATACTTGTTGACCTGGCTGTCGCCGGTCTGCGGTGCCACGAGAATCTGTGCGATCGGCTCGATCACCTGCGTCCCCCATGCACCGGAATCACGCATGAAGGGCCATCGGAAATCCAGCGCCGCCTGTGGCAGGGCGCGCGCCGCATTGACTATGCTGTGGGTGCCGAAATTCGGCTGCTGATTGAAGTCGTTGGCATCGTAACCGATAGCGTCGGTGTGCAGGGTAATTTTCCACAAATCGCCAAGTGCACCGACGAATGGCCGCGACCAGTTCATCGTGAGACTGGCGCGCCGCGTGTCGGTGCCCGTCGTGCGCATCACGTTGAAGGCACCGGTATCGAGGCTGAGGCGCCCTCCCCATGCATCGGGCTGACCGAAATAACTATATTGATAGCGCGGCAGCACGACCGGCAGCTTGCTGCTGATAATGCTGTCATTCACGCTCTGATAGAATCGGGTATCGACCCGCGAATACGCGCCCTCCCCGAAGCCCTCGACATAGAGCTGGCTGGTCAGCAGATTGGGATCGTCACCCAGCACGCTGCCAAGATGAAAATCGCGAATGAAGTCGGCAGACGAAGCCCTGGCAACATTGAAGCCCCAGCGCCAGGTGTCATTCACATTGAACTGGCCCTTGCCAAAGAGCGTGGCCTGCGCGCCCTTGTAGTCGTAATAGCCAGCCGAGCCGTTCAGATCGAGATAGCCGCTGTTGAACCGGTGACGATATTCGACATCGATTTCGGGCCCGGCGCGGGTGGTCATCATCGGAGTGAAGGTCGCATCGGACTGGTCGTTGATCACCCAGTAGTACGGCTGGGCGAAGAACGCGCCGAGATGCGATGATACGCCGAGTGACGGGATCAGCAGGCCGCTGGCGCGTTTGACCGACGGATCGACGGTCCAGAAATACGGCATGTAGGCGACCGGCACGCCGTACATCTCCATCACGGCATCCTGGAACTCGATCTTCTTATGTTCGAGGTCCTGCACGCCGGAAAATGCCCGAATCTGCCAAAGTGGCGGCTTGGTCGGATCCTGGGCGCACAGGTTGCAGGTCGAATAGACCACCCGCGACAGTTCGTTGATTTCGCCTTCGGTGCGCCGTGCGCCGTTGGCCGCCAACCTGCCATTCTCGGCCAGGATGGCACGCATGTCGCGCATCACGCCGTTCTTCATGTCCTGCGTGAGTTCCGCATAATCGGCGAAGATCACCTGGCCGTCGGGTTCCAGCAGCACGACGTTGCCTTTGGCGGCGGCCACGCCGGTGTTGCGGTCGAAGGTGATGCGATCGGCGCGCATCACATGGTCGTTCTGCCAGGCCTCGACATGACCCTCGGCGATCACCAGTGCATTTTCCCGGTCGTATTCGACCGAGTCGGCGGTGAACGTCACCGGTTGATCGCGTGACGCCGGCGTGCCCGTGCCACGACCGCTGAGCAACGTGCCGAGTTGCGCCCGCGCGGTAGCCGGCAGGACCACTACCAGAGTCGCCAGCAGCAGAGCGAAGGCACGCGTGAGGGCGACAACGCGAAGGGCGCGCGCCACCTCAGCCATCTTCGGTATGCAGCAGCAGGGCGATTGCCATCATCAGACCGGCGGCGGTGGGCGCCCATGCGGCAAGCGCGACCGGCAGCGCACCCGACTGACCGAATTCCTCCGCCATCTTCGAGACGACGAACAGGACAAAACCCGCAGCGACGCCGCTGCCGATCATCTTTGCCACGCCGCCACGGCGCGCCGGCCGCATGGAGAATCCCGCGGAAACCAGCGCCATTGTGGCGGCAAGCAGCGGCAATGCGAGCAGCGCCTGAAAATGCAGCCGGTGGCGGATCGAGGAGAAGCCGGAGCGGTCGAGCAAATGGATGAAGTCGGGCAATGCCCACAGCGACAACGTATCGGGCGAAGCGAAACTCTCCTGCACACGCGCCACGGTCAGGTCGGTCGGCAAACTCATCGTGACGGGCGGTTCAGGCATCTCCTCCGGACGAATGCTGCGTGCGTTCTGCAATTGCCAGACACCCGAGCCGAGTGTCGCCTGGGTTGCCTCGATTCGCGAGAGCAGCCGGTCACGCCCATCCAGACGGAACACACTGACTTCCGTTGCGGTCATCCGCTTGCCGTGCAGTTCCACACCGTGCGCGTGGATGATGGCAACGCCTTGCGGCGACAGGACACGATCGGACTGCCGCAGCCAGAGCTGGCCGGCGGTCAATGCCAACGGGCCACCGCCAGTCTTCAGATAGGTGTTGTCCAGCGTTTCGGCGCGCGCGAGCATGACAGACGATACCGGGCTGACCGCCGCGCTGGCGAGTGCGCCGAACAGGAAGGCGCAGAACGTCGGTGCGGCCAGGAACTCCCAGGCGGAGACGCCGGCGGCGCGGGCAACGATGAGTTCGGACGATCGCGTGAGGCGCCAGAAGCACAGGATGCCGCCGAGCAGAACGGCGAACGGCAGGATCTGCATCGCAATGTAGGGCAGACGCAGGGCAGCGATCTCGCTGACCAGGGTGAAGGTCGCATCCGGCTTGCTGGTCGAGCGGCGCAGCAGCTCGATGAAGTCGAACATCGCCACCAGACCGGACAACGCGAGCAGCATTGCGACCACCGAGGCGGTGAATTGCCTGGCAATGTAGATCGAGAGGGTGATCGCGGGTGTCATGCGATCACGCAGCCTCGACCGCATGGCGGCGTATTGCCGGGAATTGTGGTCCCAGCAGCAGCCATCCGCAGATCAGCCCTGGCACCACGGCGTGCATCCACATCAATGGTACCAGCGAATTGTCGCGCGCCGCCAGATTCTCGACGCCAAACCCGAGGGCGAGCAGCCCCACCATCGCTCCCACGGCAACCATCGGCCTGACGAAACTGCCGTGGCGACGGAAAGTCCCGCTGAGCACCGATAACAACGCGACGAACGCGTAGGACACCGCGGTCAGCGGACTCGACAGACGCTTGTGACCCTCGGCGATCCATTTCGGAATGTCGTGTTCATTCGCAGGGTGCGGATCGAACAACTCGCCCAGCGATACCTCGGACATGTCCCGCGTGCGCGTGCTGTCGCTGTGGCTGGTATCGGTCAGGTCGATCTCGTTCTGGCCGAATGTCAGGATATTGAGGCGGCCGGTCTGATGATCGATTTCCTGGCGGCTGCCGTTGACCAGGAGCACACGCGGACCGCTCGGACCCTCCACCAGGCGTCCATGTTCGGCCAGAATCGTGGCATGCGCCGATTTGTCCCGCCCGTCGTCCACCAGAATACCACGCAGCGTGCCATCCGGATCGCGTGAGCGCACATAGACCGTGAGGTCGTCCGAGACCGGCGTGAAGACGCCCTCCTGCAGCAGGAAGGCTGCCATGCGGTTGCGAATCTCCCACTGGAACTGCCTGAACGACGTGAAGCTGGCAGGCACGATCCACAGGTTCAGCACAAAGCCGCAGGCGACCACCATCAGGGCCAGCATCAGGGCGGGACGCGACAGCGCGAAGGGCGACAGGCCGGCGGCACGCATCACCGTAATCTCGCGATCACCGGCGAGCCGCTGATAGACGAACTGCACCACCACGAAGGTGGTGATCGGCAGGATCACCGCCACGAAGCTGGGGATCAGCAACCCGGTGAGTTCGAGGAAGACGCCGAGGGAGAGGCCGTGGTTCACCACCAGTTCGACGAAGCGCAATGACTGAATCAGCCAGATCAGCGCCGTGAGGCCGCCGGTGACGGCAATCAACGCGAGTGCCAACTGGCGAAATATATAGCGGTCGAGCCGAGTGATCAGCTTGCCGTTGCGCATCCTGCGTGATCGGTCCCCGTGGTGTTGATCGAATCTACAGCGGGCGGCCAAGGCAGGCCAAACCACGGAATCGGTTGTGCGTCAGGCGAACGGGGGATGCAAGCCGAGTGCATCGTGGTGAGCCCCACCCGCGCAGGATTCATGGAGGCTCCCTCCCCCGCCGAGCGGGGGAGGGTTGGAGGCCATGCCCGGCGATCAAGCCTTCGTGTGGGTCAGGTCACCACCACATCGGAAACGAAGACCTGGCCCTTGGTCTCCGGCCCGAGCAGCAGGCAGATGATGAAGCTGACCAGGCCGACCAACGTTCCCACCAGCATCGCGACTCCGAATCCGACGTTGTAGCTGACCGCGATGTAGGTCAGCACGGGCGCCACGAAGCCGGCGACGATTGCGCCTACGTGGTAACAGAAGCCCGACGCGGTTGCGCGGACCTCGGTCGGGAAGCGCTCGGCCAGGTAGCTCGGGTTCTGACCGTAGATCGCACCACCGAACAATCCCTGCACGGAGAATCCGATCGCCAGAACCAGATAGTCGTTGGTCAGCAGATAGGTCGGCGCCACTGCCAAGGCGACGATGGCCGGGATGATCATCGCCCAGCGGCGACCCACCACGTCGGCCACCCAGCCCCATACGAAGCTGGCAGCGAAGGTTGCCGCGTTGGAGAACATCAACGGAACCGCAACCAGCGCGGCAGACAGCGCCAGATCCTTTTGCAGGTGCGTCGCGAACAGCCCGAAGATGGAATAGTACACCGTGAACGCACTGGCCATCCACCAGCAGGCGGTGAGCGTGTTGACGATGTTGCCACGCCTGAAGATCGCCAGCAGCGGCAGGTGCACTTCGCGCTTCATCGCCCGCTGCTTCTCACGGTTCTCCAGCCAGATATCCGGTTCCTTGACGTATTTGCGGACCCAGACCACGACCAGGGCGGGCAGGATTCCGACCCACAGGCAGCCGCGCCAGCCGACGGAACTGTAGAACAATCCATAGAAGGCGGAGGACAGCAGGAAGCCGATCGCCCACGATCCTTGCAGCACCGAGGCCATCAGACCACGCGAGCGAGCCGGCCAGGTCTCCATCGCCAGCGCCATGCCCGCGGGCCATTCTGCTCCCATGCCAATGCCGAGGGCGGCGCGGAAGAAGAACAGGAAGGCGAAGCTGGGCGAGAAGCCGGCGATGAAGTTGCAGATCGAATACCAGAGGATCGAGATCATCAGCGGGATCTTCCGTCCCACCCGGTCGGCCAGCCAGCCGGAGGCGACCGCGCCGACGAACCGCAACCACAAGGTGATCGCGAAGACCGCGGTGACCGCGGTAAGCGGCACGCCGAACTCCTGCGAAATCGGCACCATGATCAGCAGGAAGATCGTGAAGTCGAACGCATCGAGCGTCCAACCCAGCCAGGCTGCCCACCAGGCCAGCCACTGGTCCTTGGTCGGCTCTTTCCACCAGGGAATCGATTGCGCACTCCCGACGCTGGTCGCCATTGTTCGCTAACCTCCCGAAATACCTCACCAGAACGAGCTTTGCGGCACGAATGCCGCGACACGGCACGAACGGACGGCTGCGGGGAAAGCACGCGCTGTCCCACACACGGGACGACAAGGTAAGGGCAGACTAGCGAGCATAGCGGGTATGCGTCAAACACTTAGCGGATCGTCCGCACTGTGTTCCGGACAACTCAGCTGGCCCTGCCCACATCTCCCGGTATGCGTGTCCAGGTGGCGGCCAATCGCAAGAATCCCGGCGCAATGCGGCAGGCCCGCAGCACCCAGGGCTGCACTGCCGAGGCGAGGCAGGCGTGATGCACGTAGCGGGCCGCGCGCATTTGCGACGCGAGGCGCCGGCCCCAGGCGTGGTGAAACCGCATCGCGACGTTGCCGTGGTCAAGCCACGTCCGCACCGCCAGCGTCGCACTTGCCATGGCGAGCGCCACGCCATCGCCGGTGAGCGAGGCGATCACCGCCGCCTGGTCGCCCAGCCGGAACAACCCAGGCCGATCACCCGAGGATGGCGCATGCGCATAGCCATACGGCAGGCCGGCGATAGCCAGCGGCCGATCCAGCAATGGACGGGCGCCGACCAGCCTGGCAGCGAGATGCGGACACTCCCGGGTCAGCGAATCGAACAAGACGTCCCAGCGCCCGCCCGCCTTGCGCAGGCTCGCCGATTGCACCAACACACACAGCACAGCCCGGTTGCCCTCGACGCTTTGGAGACCGGCATAGCCACCGCTGAACAGGGTCAACTCGACATAGCGCCGCATTGCCTCCAACTGACGAGGGTCGAGGGCGTAATACATCTTCAGTCCGACCATGCCGGTGCCACGCGACGCCCGGGGCGCACCGCGCAGATCGTGTTTGCCGGTGGCCATAAAAACTGTGTCGGCGACAACCGGCCCCAACGAATCGCATTCGATTCGCAGCCGCCCACCGTCGTGGCTCATGCTGCGGGCGGCATGGCCGCGCAGCACGGTCGCCCCGGACAGTACTGCCTGCCGCAGCAGTGCCTCGTCCAACGCCCGGCGCGTCAGGCCCAGGGCGGCAAACGGCAGGCGCGCCTCCGCCATCTGTTTCCCATGTACCAGGCGGACAGCATCGATAGGCGATTGCGCCAATGCGGCAAGATCGACACCGCACGCTGTCGCTACCTCGATTGCTTCGGCACTGACGAAATCGCCGCATACCTTGTCGGCGGGCCCGGCGCTGCGCTCGATCAGCGTGACCTGGCAGCCCGCTCGCGCCAGCAAAATGGCGGCGGTGGCGCCAGCCGGCCCGCCACCGATAATCAGTGCTCCGGACAACGTCGCGCAACGCAAAGACGGAACGGCATATGCCAGGTGATCGCGACATCCTCGTCGGTCAGGCCGGCGGCGTGAACCAACCGATGCCAGTCGTCCGGAACAAAGCTGCGCGCAATGGAGATGCGCCCGTCACTCAGCACGAAATGATGCCAGCGCGCGACCCACGCCAACAGCCCGAAGCCGTAGTACGGAAACCAGTGCCGATGCAGGTCGCCGATGAACCAACCGCACCGTGCATGCGCCTCCATCCAGCGGATGAACATGACGATCTGGCCATCGCTCAGGTGGTGGGTGAATTGTGAGCTGATGATGAAATCGAAGCCATCATTCGCCGGCTCGAACGCAAAGACATTCCCGGTGTGGTAGCTGATCCGCACCGTATCGGGTGTCGCGGCGCGCGCCGCGCGCGTGCTCCACGGATTGAGGTCCACGCCTTCGAGCCTGGCCGCGATGCCATTCCGTTCCGCCCAGCGGTGAATGCGCCGCAGCACATCGCCATGGCCGCAGGCAACATCGAGCAGCGAGAAGGACTTGCGAGCGCCGACCTCACGGGCAAGCCAGGCAAGCGTCGGTCGATGCGTAAGGGTGACGGTGTTGACGCGCGCAAGGTCGCGCAGGCAGCGTTGATAGTCGTCGAAGTCGATGCAATCGGTATCCATCCGCTCGTCCGCGGTGCTGCGCGCGGTGAGGCTCATGGCCGACGGAACGCGAAGGCTTCGACCGAGAGGCCTGGTCCGAATGCCATCGCCACGCCATCGCCGGCCCCCCCCGGTGACCGCAGGATGCGATCGAGCACGAACATCAATGTCGCGGATGACATGTTGCCGAACTCCCGCAGCACATCGCGGGAGTGGCGCAGCGCATCCGGCCGGAGTGCCAGTCCATGCTGGACGGCGTCCAGGATGGAGCGGCCGCCGGCGTGCACCGCCCACGACGCGATGTCGTTGGCGGTGCGATTTCCCAGCAGCGCTGCACCGTGCTCCATCAGCCAGCGCCGAATGCGGCCCGGGACCTGACCTGAGAGATGCATCTCAAAACCCTGGTCGCGGATGTGCCAGGTTATCAGATCCGCGGTGCGCGGGATCACTGTCGCGTGGAAACGGTCGAGCGCAAGGCCGACGGGCTCCGCGGACACCAGGGACGCACTGCTTCCGTCGCCGAACAGCAGGAAGCTCAGCATCTTCTCCAGCTCCCATTGCTCCTGGAGATGCAGGCCGGAGAGTTCCAGGTTGACCACCAGCACCTTCGCGCGCGGCTCGGACCGCACGACATGGCGCGCGAGCTTCAAGGCATTCACCGCGGCAAAGCAGCCCATGAATCCAACGACGGTGCGCTCGACCGAAGGCGCAAGACCGGCCGCGGTCATGATATGGAAATCGAGCCCGGGGGCGGTGAAGCCGGTGCAGGTTGCCACGATCAGATGACTGATGGCAGCCCGATCCTCCGAGATGTCCAACGCGGCGATCGCCTTCATCGCGAGCGTCAGCGCCTCGCTTTCGAACCGCGCCATGCGGTCCGCGGTGGTCGGAAAATCGCCGCGCCGGTAGAACCGCTCGCTGTCGAGGAAGCGATCGCGCGGCTTCGGCCCCGGCTCGAAAAAGGAGAACCGATGCTGGATATCTGCGAGGGTTACCATGCGATCGAACAGCGCCGTCGCCCGTGCATCCGGCAGCGCGGAGCGGGCGAAATCGACGAACTCCGCGTGGATGTCGTGCGGCGGAACGGCGGTGCCGATCCGATTGAGCCAGGCCTGGGTCAATGTGGGTTTCCTGCTGGTATGCGGTAAGGACGTCGCAGTGGGGCGATCCATTCCCGATATGTGGGCCGGTTGCCGAATTGTGCCAGGATAGGGCGGATTGCGACGGTGGCATGAGGCTCCATCGCGATGGAATAAACCGCCCGCAAGAGCTTTAATCCGGCCGCGAATTCGATTGGCGCCGCGAAACGATACGCCTACTATCCCGATACGCACTCATTTCGGGAGACGGTTCATGAAGTCCTATGCCCTGGCAGGCATTCTCGTGGCGACGCTGACCGGCACCCCCGCCTTCACACCGACTGCTGCGGCGCAGGTGGCGACGTCCGGCTCCTCCAGCAGCTACATGGTTCCGATCGTGGTGGGTGCCGCGGCCGGCGCGACCGTGGGCGCGCTGCTCTGGCCGGCGATGGTTCCGGCCGGCGCAGCGGCCGCCGCCGCGCCCGCCGCTGCAGCCTCCGCAAGCGGATGGGGTTGGGGTGCATTCCTCACCACCCGGGCGGCCATCGGCGCGGTGATTGGCGGTGGATTGGGCTTCATCGCCGCCCACTGACGCGGCGCGGCACTTGCCGCCCCCGGATGGGTTTCGCTGCTCTACCCATCCTATGCGATATCCGCCGGCTCTGCCAGCGTAGGATGGGTGGAGCGCAGCAAAACCCATCATCCGGACGGCCCCGGGCGCTCGACATACGAGCGTTACACATTGCTGGCACCGACATTTTTGCGCCGTGTTCCTCCTGGCATGATAGACGACGGCGACAGGAAATCGGCGCAGTGGTTCGGCAGTGGTCGACAATTCGGCAGGAAGCGCCTTAGCGGCCGTACCATGATCAGGCTGATCACCGGCTGCGCATTACCGCTCGCCCTGCTGCTTGGCGGATGTAATCTGGGACCCGACTACCAGCGGCCGGAGGTTGAAATGCCGGTTGCCTTCCGTGCGACCCAGGCCAGCGAGGCCGCCGCCTGGCCATCGGAGGACTGGTGGCGTGGCTTCAGCTCGCCCGAGTTGGATGACCTGATCGAGCAGGCCCGTGCGCAGAATTTTGATATTGTCGCGGCGATCGCACGCATCCGCCAGGCGGACGCCCAGGTACGGATCGCCGGTGCAGCGATGCTGCCGACGCTGGGCGCCAACGCCAGCACGAACTATTCGCACGCCGCCGTGACGTCGGGCCGGTTCTCCAGCAGTTCGCGCAGCAGCAGTGGTTCCGGCGCAACGACGGGCAGCGGCGGTACGGTCAGTGTCAGTGGCGCCAACGGATTTGTCGACAGCCACAGCTATAGTGCCGGTCTCAACGTCGCCTATGAAGTGGATTTCTGGGGACGCAACCTTGCGACGCTGCAGTCGTCGAAGGCCAGTGCCGTGTTCAGCCGGTTCGACCAGCAGGTGGTCGCTCTGACAGTCGTCACCGACGTGGCGAACACGTGGTTCACCGCGCTTGCCTTCGCCGATCGACTTGCCGTGGCGCGGAACAACCTGGCTGCTGCCGAACAGACCCTTGCGGTGATTCGTGGCCGCCTCGATGCCGGCACGGCAAGTGCCCTCGATTTTTCGCAGCAAGAGGCACTGGTCGCCGGCGAACGGGCGGTGATTCCCAATCTGCGGAACCAGTTGGAGCAGGAGCTCATCGGCCTTGGCATTCTGGTCGGCAGACCGCCTGAGGCCATCACGGTGCGTCCTGGCTCGCTCACCGAGTTGTCGCTGCCGCCAGTCGCGCCCGGCCTGCCGTCCAGCCTGCTGCAGCGCCGCCCTGACGTGGCCGAGGCAGAGGCTCAGCTCGTGGCAGCGAATTTCAACATCAAGGCCGCGCGTGCGGCGTTCTTCCCGTCCGTCCAGCTCACCGGATCCGCCGGATTTCAGAATACCGCATTGACCACATTGTTCGGGCCTGGCGGATTTTTGGCCAACCTGGCCGCTGGGCTGGCTCAGCCGATCTTCGATGGCGGATTGCTGCGTGGACAGCTGGAACTGTCAAAGGGCCGCTATGAGGAATTGCTGGCCGACTATGGCAAATCCGTGGTGCAGTCCTTCACAGACGTGGAGGATGGACTGACCGCCTGGCGCTTCACCACCGAACAGGAGACCCTTCAGCGGGCGGCGGTCGTCGCTGCACAACGGGCTGCCGACATTGCCCGAGCGCAGATGCAGGCCGGCACCATCGACGTGACAACGGTGCTCCAGGCGGAGATCACATTGTTCAACGCCCAGGACACTCTGGCGCAGGTCCGGCTTACGCGATTCCAGGCGCTGCTGAACCTGTACAAGGCGCTCGGAGGTGGCTGGACCGCACCGGAGGAGCCGATCCAGGAACAGTTCCCCGGCCTCCAGCCGGGCTTGCTGCCGGGCGGCGTGGCACTGCCGGTCGGAGGAAACATCCGGTGATGCATTGGCAACCATCCTCACCGTGCCGATATCGCGCCGACGTGTCGCGAGGCTGGCCATGGATTCTGTAACCCGCGAACCTGCCGAACTGATGACCCGCCCGCGCTCGCGGCGCTGGCTGATGGCATTGCTGTGTCTGTTGCTGGTGGCAGGCATCGGCAGCTTGGTCTGGTTCTGGCAGGGCGGTGCCGGCAATCAGGCCGCGCGCAATCGCAACGCCAATCAACCCATCCCGGTACTCGTCTCACCCGCCGAACAGAAGGATGTGCCGATCTACCTGGACGCCCTCGGTACGGTGCAGGCGTTCAACACAGTGACCATCAAGGCAATGGTCGATGGTCCGTTGAACACGGTGAATTTCACCGAGGGCCAGACAGTCAAAAAGGGCGATGTGCTTGCCCAGATCGATCCACGGACCTATCAGGCAGCGCTTGAGCAGGCGACCGCGAAGAAGGCGCAGGACGAGGCACAGCTTGCCAATGCGCGCCTGGACCTGGCGCGATACACCAAGCTGGCAGCCAACAACTATACGTCTGCGCAGCAGGCCGACACGGCGAAGGCATTGGTCGCTCAGGACGAGGCGCTGGTGAAGCAGGACCAGGCGCAGATCGATACTGCGCGCACCCAGCTCAGCTACACCACCATCACCTCGCCGATCGACGCGCGTACCGGCATCCGGCAGCTGGATGCCGGCAACATCGTGCACGCATCGGATACCACGGGCCTGGTCGTGTTGACCCAGCTGCAACCGATATCGGTGCTGTTCACACTGCCGCAGCAGACACTGGTGCAGGTGACCAAGGCGATGCAGGAGGGCACACCCAAGGTGCTGGCCTATGCGCAAGGCGCCACCGGCAGCCAGGCCGGACTGCTGGACACCGGCACCTTGAGCGTGCTGGACAACCAGGTGGATCCCACGACCGGCACGATCAAGCTGAAGGCAACCTTCCCCAATGCCAACGACCGTCTGTGGCCGGGCGCATTCGTGGGGGCGCAGTTGCTGGTGGACACGGCGAAGGATGCCGTCGTGGTGCCGCCGGCGGCCGTCCAGCGCGGGCCGCGCAGCGCCTACGTCTATGTGGTGAACGCGGACAACTCGACGACGCGGCGCGACGTCAAGGTTGGCCACGAGGATGCGACGGCATCGATCATCATCGACGGCATAAAGCCGGGCGAGAAGGTGGTGATCGATGGTGCGTCGCGGCTCTCGGCGAACAGCAAGGTGACCATTGTGCAGCCGGCTGCCCCTGGCGCGTCGCCGGCCGCCGAACAACCCGCAGCGCCAGGGACCAGGCGGCGACAGGCAGGCGCGCCGGGGTGATGTGCGCAACGCCATCACCTCTGCCGCCGGCAAGAGACGTGAACCCGACGACGGTGGGGGATGCCCTGGCGGACGCCGGTAGCCTGCAGTGAACATCTCCGCCCCATTCATCGCCCGCCCGATCGCCACATGGCTGCTGGCGATCGCCATTCTGCTGGCCGGCGCTCTGGGCTATCGCTCGCTGCCGGTCTCCGCGCTGCCGGAAGTGGACTTCCCGACCATCCAGGTCACCACCCAACTTCCCGGCGCCAGTCCGGAGACGGTCGAGACCCTGATCACGGCGTCGCTCGAGCGGCAGTTCGGCCAGATCCCCGGCCTGGCCACCATGACGTCGCAAAGCTCCGAGGGTACCAGCCAGATCACCCTGCAGTTCGACCTCAGCCGCAGCATGGATTCAGCCTCGCAGGACGTGCAGGCGGCAATCAATGCGGCGGCCGGGACATTGCCGGCGAACCTTCCCTATCCACCGGTCTACTCGAAGGTGAACCCAGCCGATGCGCCGATCCTGACACTCGCGCTCACCTCGGATTCGCTGCCCATCGATACGGTCAGCGATGCCGCCGACACGTTGTTGCAGCCGAAACTATCCGAGATCGACGGCGTCGGCCGCGTCACCGTGCAGGGCGGCCTGCGTCCCGCGGTGCGCGTACGCGTCGATCCCGCCCGGCTCGCCGCCTACGGGTTGGCGATGGAGGACGTGCGCACTGCGGTTGCAAATGCCAATGTCAACGGCGCCAAAGGCGGCTTCGACGGTCCTCGCCTGGCCTTCGCACTGGGCGCCAACGACCAGCTGGTTGACGCAGCAGCCTACCAGAACCTGGTGATCGCCTGGCGCAACAGCGCGCCGGTGCGGCTATCCGACATCGGCAGCGTCATCAGCGGCGTGGAGAATGACCGTGTCGCCGCCTGGTACAGGGACACGCCGGCAGCGGTGCTCGACATCCAGCGCCAGCCGGGCGCCAACATCGTGCAGACCGTGCAGAGCGTGAAGGCCGCGCTGCCACGGCTGCAAAGTGCCATCCCGTCCGGCATCAAGCTGACCATCGTCACCGACCGCACCGAGACCATTCGCGCCTCGGTGCGCGACGTGCAGATCACGTTGATCATGTCGGTCGTGCTGGTGGTGGGCGTCATCTTTGTCTTCCTGCGCTCGCTCCGGGCCACCTTCATTCCGGCGATTGCCCTGCCGCTGTCGCTGATCGGCACGTTCGGCGTAATGCAGCAACTCGGCTACGCGCTCGACAACCTGTCGCTGATGGCGCTGACCGTCGCCACTGGCTTCGTGGTGGACGATGCCATCGTGATGATCGAGAACGTGGTGCGCTACATCGAGCAGGGCATGCGACCGCTCGAAGCGGCGTATCGCGGCGCAGCGCAGATCGGCTTCACCATCGTGTCGCTGACCGTGTCGCTGATTGCGGTGTTCATCCCGCTGCTGTTCATGACCGGCGTGGTCGGACGGCTGTTCAAGGAATTCGCCGTCACCCTGTCGGTTGCCGTGGTGGTATCAGCGGTGATCTCGCTGACGCTGACGCCGATGATGTGCGGGCGCATCCTGCGGCAGGCCAGCGACGAACGCCCTGGCCGGATCGCGCGCATCAGCGAGGCCGGTTTCAATTATTTGCTCGCCGGCTACCGTCGCAGCCTGCTGTGGACGTTCGGCCACCATCGCCTGGTTCTGCTGGTCGCCGTGGCGACCTTGGCCGGCACGATCGGGCTGTATGTCATTGTGCCGAAGGGCTTCCTGCCGCAGCAGGATACCGGCGTGCTGGTGGCAGTCACCGAGGCATCGCAGAGCGTTTCCATCCCGCGCCTGACCGCCCTGCAGACGCAGGTCGCCCAGATCGTCGAACGCGATCCGGCGGTGACCGGGGTGGTTTCCTTTGTCGGCGCCGGAACGATCAACGCCACGCCCAATACCGGCAGGCTCACCATTGCCTTGAAGCCGATCGGCCAGCGCGACGCCGCGCCGGTGGTGATCGCGCGCATGCAGCGGGCAATCGCCGGCATCCCCGGGATCACCGCCTTCTTCCAGCCGGTGCAGGACATCCAGATCGGCGCGCGCATCAGCCGCACGCAGTTCCAGTACACGCTGGTGGACACCGATCCGGCGGAATTGGCGCTGTGGGCGCCGAAACTCCTGGCCAGGCTGGCGGCCGGCCCTGAACTGATGAACGTCGCGACCGACCAGCAGAACGATGGCTTCCGCACCTACATCAACGTGGATCGCGATGCGGCGATGCGGCTCGGCGTGTCGATGCAGGCGATCGAGGACACGCTGTACGACGCGTTCGGCCAACGACAGATCTCCACCATCTTCGGCCAATCCAACCAGTACCGCGTGGTGCTGGAGGCCGATCCGTCGTGGCAGGCCGACCCGAATTCGCTGCGCCTGCTGCGCGTACCGGGACTTAATGGGGCGCAGGTCCCGCTGACCGGCTTCGCGACGATTGCCCGCACGGTCGCGCCGCTGGTGGTCACCCACCAGGAGCAATTCCCCTCGGTCACGCTCAGCTTCGATTTGGCGCCCGGCTACTCACTGGGCAATGCGGTGCAGGCGGTGGCCGCCGCCGAAAAAGCAATCGGCATGCCTGAGACGATCTCCGGCAGCTATTCCGGCGATGCCGCGGAATTCCAGAAGTCGCTGGCGGCGGAGCCGTGGCTGATCCTGGCCGCCGTGGTGGTGATCTACATCGTGCTCGGGGTGCTGTACGAAAGCTGGATCCACCCGATCACCATCCTGTCCACCCTGCCCTCCGCCGGCATCGGTGCGCTGTTGGCGCTGATGCTGTGCGGCACCGACCTGTCACTGGTCGCGCTGGTCGGCATCGTGCTGCTGATGGGCATCGTGAAGAAGAACGCGATCATGATGGTGGACTTCGCCATCGAGGCAGAACGCACACGCGGCGTCCCGCCGGAGATCGCGATCCAGGAGGCGTCGCTGCTGCGGTTCCGTCCGATCATGATGACCACGATGGCGGCCTTGCTGGGTGCACTGCCACTGGTATTGGAACGCGGCGCTGGATCCGAACTGCGGTCGCCGCTCGGCGTCACCATCATCGGCGGCTTGCTGCTCAGCCAGTTCCTGACGCTCTACACCACGCCGGCAATCTACCTGGCAATCGAGCGGCTGAGACTGCGGTTCTCCCGCGGTGCGAGGACGGCGCCGGCAGAATGATGCCTTCATCCGCCATGGTGACCCGCCATGACGTTCGTGCGCCCGAGCACGGCTGACCAATGGGATTCTCCGCACCCTTCATCACCCGGCCCGTCGCGACCATCCTGCTGTCGATCGGCCTGCTGCTGTCCGGCATCGTGGCGTACCGCTTCCTGCCGATCTCCGCGTTGCCGAGTGTCGATATCCCCACCATCGTGGTGATCGCGGCACGGCCGGGCGCTGATCCGGAGACCATGGCGAACTCGGTGGCTGCCCCGCTGGAACGCCGGCTTGGCGAAATCTCCGGTGTCACTGAAATCACCTCCACCAGTTCGATCGGCAATACCTCAGTTGTCGTGCAGTTCGACATCGACCGCGATATCGATGGCGCGGCACGCGACGTGCAGGCCGCGATCAATGCCGCGATCACCGACCTGCCATCCGACCTGCCCACCCGGCCCTATTATCGAAAATTCAACCCAGCCGACGCGCCGATCATGACCCTGGCGCTGTCGTCCGACACACTGACGACAGCGCAGATCTATGACGCGGCGGACAGCATCCTGGCACAGCGCCTGGCCCAGGCCGAAGGCGTGTCGCAGGTCACGGTGAACGGCGCCGAGAAGCCGGCTGTGCGTGTGCGGCTCGACCCGGTTCGCCTGGCCGCCGCAGGTCTGGCCGGTCAGGATGTGTTCACCGCCATCACGGGCGCGAACGTGCTGCAGCCGACCGGCGCGTTCCAGGGTCCGGACCGCGCGGAGTCGATCGGCATCAACGGCCAGATCTCGCAGGCCGCGGACTACGCGCCGCTGGTCATCAAGACCGGCAGCGGCGCGATTCTTCGCCTCAATGACGTGGCGAGCGTGATCAATGGCACCGCCAATACGAGGCTGGCAGCGTGGAACGGCAAGCAGCCGGCAATCCTGCTGAATATCACCAAGCAAGCCAACGCCAACGTCATCGACACCGTGAACAGCATCAAGTCGCTGCTGCCGCAGCTCATGACATGGCTGCCGTCCAACATCCAGCTGACGATCATTGCCGACCGCACCACGACCATTCGCGCCAGTGTCGCCGACGTGCAATACACCATGCTGATCACCATCGTCCTGGTCCTGCTGGTGGTGCTGATGTTCATGCGCCGCCTGCTGCCGACGATTGCCGCCGCCGTCACCGTGCCGCTTTCTATCTGCGGCACGCTGGCCGGCATGTGGTTCATGGGCTATTCGCTCGACAATTTCTCGCTGATGGCGCTGACCATTTCGGTGGGCTTCGTGGTGGACGATGCCATCGTGATGATCGAGAACATCGTCCGCCAGCGCGAACGCGGCGCCGATCCGATCCGTGCCGCGCTCATCGGTTCGCGGCAGATCGGCTTCACCGTCATGTCGATCAGCATTTCGCTGGTGGCGGTGTTCATCCCGTTGATCTTCATGGGCGGCATCATGGGGCGGTTGTTCCATGAGTTCGCTATGACGCTGACCATGGCGATCGGCGTCTCGGCGGTCGTGTCGCTGACGCTGACACCGATGATCTGCGGCCAGTACATGCACGCCGGCACCGAAGCGCCCCCAAAGGGCCTGATCGCCCGGCGGCTGGATCGCGCACTGGAACGCGGGTTCATCGCTACGCAGCGGGGCTACGCGCGGACGCTGGGCTGGGCGCTGAACCACCGCGTCTTTATGCTGCTCGTGACGCTGGCCACCATCGTGCTGACCGTCAAGCTTTACACTGTGGTTCCCAAAGGGTTCCTGCCGCTCCAGGACACCGGAGTCCTGATCGGTTCCACCCTTGCCTCGCCGGACGTGTCGTTCCAGGCAATGGAGGATCGACAACGTGCCGCGGTCGATGTGGTACTGGCCGATCCCGCTGTGGCGAGTGTCGGTTCCACCGTCGGCGTCTCCAACGGCTGGAGTTCCATCAACCGGGGGAACCTCACGGTCAGCCTGAAGCCGCTGTCCGAAAGGCGGATTTCCTCCGAGGCGGTGATAGCGCGGCTGCGAGGGCCACTGGAGAAAGTGCCCGGCGTCCAGACCACCCTGTTTTCTGCGCAGGACCTCCGCGGCGGCGGGCGGCAGGGTGGGGCGCAATTCCAATACGCGATCATCACGCAGGACGTCAACGCGCTGCGCCGCTGGGCGATCGCACTGGAGGAAAAGCTGCGCGCCACAGCGGGCATCACGGATGTCACATCCGACCAGGATCGCGCCGGACCGCAGGTGAACGTGGTGATCGACCGCGATGCCGCCGCAAGATTGGGCATCAATACGACGGCAATCGACGATGCCCTGAACAATGCCTACTCGCAGCGGCAGATCTCAACGATCTATACCCAGCGCAACCAGTACAAGGTCGTGCTGGAGATCGATCCGCGACTGCAGACCGATCCGTCGCTGCTCGATCGCATCTATGTCGGGGCAACGGGGGGCAAGCAGGTGCCGCTGTCGGCGGTTGCGCACTTCGAGCGCGATTCTGCGCCGTTGGCAGTGCGACATCAGGGCCAATTCCCCGCGGCGACCCTCAGCTTCAACCTCGCACCAGGCATGGCACTCGGCGATGCCGAAACTGCGGTTGACAACGCCGCACGCGAATTGCGCATGCCATCGGACGTGCGCACCGAGTTCGCCGGCAATGCGCGCTTCCTGCAGCAGTCGTTAGCCAGCCAACCTCTGCTGATCGCCGCCGCGTTGATCTCGATCTACATTGTGCTCGGGGTGTTGTACGAAAGCCTGCTGCATCCGCTGACCATCATCTCCACGCTGCCGTCGGCTGGCCTGGGAGCCTTGCTGGCACTGCTGATCACCGGGACCGAGTTGTCGATCATGGGACTGATCGGCATCATCCTGCTGATGGGCATCGTCAAGAAGAATGCCATCATGCTGGTGGATTTCGCGCTGGAAGCAGAACGCCAGCGCGGACTGACACCGTTGCGCGCGATCCACGAAGCCTGCCTCGAGCGGTTCCGTCCGATCATGATGACGACGCTTGCAGCCTTGCTTGGTGCGGTGCCGCTGGCGTTGGCATTCGGCACAGGTGCGGAGCTGCGTCGCCCGCTGGGCATTTCGATCATGGGCGGCCTGATCGTGTCGCAGGTGTTGACGCTGTACACGACGCCGGTGGTGTATCTGGCATTGGAACGACTGGCCGGGCGACGTCCGCCGATCGAACTGCCGGCGCCCGCAGAGTAGGTTCCGACGACGCTGTCAGCGAAGCGACGCGGCAATCTCGTTCGTGCACAACGCGGAGGATATTGCCGCGTCGCGCCTCGCAATGACAGTGGGCTCCTATCGTCCCATGATGAGCCGCGCCCGGACCCGCCTGGAGACAAAATCGATCGCCGACACGGTGATCAGTATCAACACGATGATATACGCCACCTGGTCCCAGGCATTGATCTGGATGCGCTCCGACAGTCGCAGGCCGATGCCACCTGCCCCGACCAGGCCCAGGATGGTTGCCTCGCGTGAATTCGATTCGAATTGATACAGCGCCTGGCTCAGCATCACCGGCATCACCTGCGGCAAGACACCCAGGCGCAATGTCATCAGACCGGCCGCGCCGGTTGAGCGGATGCCATCGACCTGTCCTCTCTCGGCATTCTCGATCGCCTCCGCGTAGAGCTTTGCCAGCACGCCGGTGTCCGATACGAAGATCGCGAGGATGCCGGCGATCGGTCCGAGCCCCATCGCCCGCACGAACACCAGTGCCCAGATCAGCTGATCGAGGCCGCGGAACACGTCGAACACCCGACGCGTGAGGAAGCGAAACACACGGCTGGAGATCACGTTGCGGGCGCCGAGAAACCCGAGCGGGAGCGCCACGACGGACGCGAGCAGCGTGCCCAGGAAGGCCATCGCCACGGTTTCCACCATCGACCGCAGGATTTCCGCGTGGTCCCAACTGGCAAAACCGGACCAGTTGACCATGAGGCCAAGAATCACCCAAAGCCGATCGAGGCCGGAAAAGATCTTCCCGAAGTCGAACAGCCAGTGCAGGTAGCCGAGCCAGCCGACGACGGCGCAAGCGACCATCGCGCGGATTGCGCGCACCCGCCACGGCGCGCCGAAGGCTCGTGGCAACCGCGCGCGGGCATCGCCGATGGCAGCCTCGGTGATATCGGCCAGCCGGATCGCCTGGCTCATCGTCGCAGCAGGTTGCCGATGAACCGCGCCCGGATCTGCTCGGAGGCGAGGTCTATCAGCATCACGATGATCAGGATCAGGATGGCGATCGCACTGACCTCCTCATAGATATTGAAACCGATCACCCGCTTGAATTCCTGCCCGATGCCACCAGCGCCGACAAAGCCGATGATGGTGGAAGCGCGCACGTTGATCTCGAAACGCAGCAACGCGTAGCTGAGGAATCCCGGCAACACCTGCGGCACAAGGCCGTAGCGTACTGCCTCCAGCCAGTTGCCGCCGGCAGCGCGCATACCCTCCACGGGACGCATGTCGGCGTTCTCGTTCACTTCGGAAAACAGCTTGCCCAGCGCGCCGGTGGAATGGATGCCTATGGCAAGAATGCCGGCCAGCGGACCGATGCCGAACGGCCAGACCAGGATGAACGCCAGCACCACCTGCGGGATCGAGCGCATCACTTCGAGCAGGCGGCGCGTGATCCAATGGACGACGCCGCTGCTTGCCAGGTTGCGCGCGGCAGGGAACGACAGGACGAACGCAGCTGTGAAACCCATGACGGTCGCGAGCACCGCCATCTGCACGGTCTGCCAGAGCAGGGTCGCATAGGTGCCGATCCGGTAGAACCAGTAGGCGAGCGATTGCGGCTGCTTCACGCCGCCGAACAGATGCCCGAGCGCCAGCACAGGCACGGGATCGGCACCGCGTTGTGGCACCACGCTGAAGAGCTTGCCGAAGTACTCGCCGATTCGCGGCACGCCGCCGAGGATGCGTGACGGGTAGAACTCGGTGTCGATGACCGAAGCCAGGACCAGCAGGCAAAGGATCGCAACGGTGAGGAGCGTTTCGCTCCGCCGGCTGCGGCGCAGCGCGGCAAACCGTGCCTCGAACATGCGGTATGCGGGATGATCGGTGACGTCACTCATGCATGGTGACCGCGAGGCGGCGTCGATGCCGCCCCGCGCGCCGGTTCAGGAGCGGTTGGCACGCTGCTCGGCCAGCCGCAACTCGATGATGTCGTGATACAGCTCCATCGTTGCCGGCGCGTAGCCGACACCGGAGCCCATTTCCACATCGTCATAGATGCTGCGATGCGAGGTTGGAAGATCGAGCATGATTTCGGTGAATTGCTTCTTCAGCTCGGCCGGCAACGCAGTGCGCACTGTCCACGGACCGTTCGGGATCTTGCCGGACTGCCAGATGATGTTGATGTCCGACATCTTCAGCATCTTCTTGTCGACCATCGAGCGGATATTGCCGCGGGTATATCCCTCGGACTTCTCGCCTTGGCCGGAGGTCCAGGTGACCGCGGCGTCGTACTGCTTGTTCAGCACGGCCACCACGCCCTGCTCGTGTCCGCCGGAAAAGCCGGTCTTCGAGAAGTACACGCCGTCGTCGAGCTTGATCCCCTTCGCCTTCAGCGTGGCACTTGGAATGAGGTAGCCGGAGGTGGAATTAGGATCGGCCCAGGCCAGCGAATGGCCCTTCATGTCTTCGAGCGTCTTGATGCCGGAGTCGGCGCGCACGACCATGACCGAATAGTAGTAGGTGGATCCGTCCTTTTCGGTCGGCACAACGACAGGCTCGAGGCATTTGCAATCAAGCCAGGCGCCGGCAAACCCGGAGGCGCCAAATTCCGCAGCCTCCAACTGGCCGGCGGCAATGCCTTGCATGACGCCGGCATAGTCAGCGGCCGGGAACAGCTTCACCGGCATGCCCAACTTCTCTACCAGGAGGTCGTGGAACTTGTTGTAGCGCGCGAGCCGATCCTGCGTGTTCTCACCACCCAGAATGCCGATACGGAATTCCTTGATCTGTTCCGAGTCCGCGTGCGCTCCTGCCAGGCCCAAGCCAAGTACGCCGGCGACTGCCGCCAAGACCATTCTGCGAAACATGCTGATATTCCCCTGTTGAACGGCGATGTTGGCCTGGCGCTTCAGGCACGCGCGAAGGCAGGCATTGCGCCCGCAACGCGAATGCTGGTGGAGGTGATCCCCTCGTCCACCACGAGGTTGTGCTCACCGGCGCCATAGATATCCTGCACGGCAGCTTCATCGAGCATCTCGGGCGCGCCATCGAACACGATCCGGCCCTGCGCCATGCCGACAATCCGGTCACAGTAGGTGCGCGCGGTATCCAGTGTGTGCAGGTTGCACAGCACGGTGATGCCGTCGTTCTGGTTGATGTCACGCAATGCGTCCATCACCAGCCTGGCGTTCATCGGATCCAGCGATGCAATCGGCTCATCCGCCAGCAGTATCCTCGGCTCCTGCATCAGTGCGCGCGCGATCGCCACGCGCTGTTGCTGGCCGCCGGACAATGCATCCGCACGGGTCAGCGCAAGATCGGCGATGCCCAGCCGGTCCAGCGCCAGAATCGCCAAGGCGCGCTCGCGTGCGGAGAACAGCTTGAACATCGCTCGCAGAGTTGGGATGTGATTAAGCCGTCCCGCCAGGACGTTCGTCAGCACGTCGAGTCGCGGAACAAGGTTGAACTGCTGGAAGATCATCGCCGCACTGGCGCGCCAGGCATGCAGTGCGCGGCCGGTGAAACCGGTGATGTCACGGCCGTCGAACAGCACGCGCCCTTCGCTGGGTTCGATCAGCCGGTTGACCATCCGCAGGAGCGTCGATTTGCCGGCGCCTGAGCGACCAATGATGCCCACCATCTGGCCAGGCGGAATCGAGAGGGAAGCATGTGCGACCGCGACGCGCTCGCCGAACCGGCGTGTGACGTTGTCGAGCTGCAGCATGGGTTCCTCGAT
>DATAPW010000294.1:0-38352 GCA_036265005.1 Acetobacteraceae bacterium
GCCGGATCCGTCGGGTCTTTCAGATACTGGGTGCTCAGCATGCCGATGGCCTTCTCGGGGCCAGCCGGGGTCAACACGCCGCCGACCGAGATCGCCACGTTGGTCATGTAGAAAGTCGGCTTCCAGTTGCTGTCGTATACCTTGCGGATCGACTGGGCGGCGAATTTCGGAATGGCAGCGACCAGCAGCACGTTGGCGCCGGTGCCCTGCAGATCGACGATCTGCGAATCGATCGTCGGATCGGTGGTCTCGTAGCTGGCGGCTTTGACGACGATCTTGTCCCAGTCGTTGCCCAGGATGTCGCGCACGCCGAGTGGATAGTCCTTACCGAAGTCGTCGTTCTGATACAGGATCGCCAGCTTCGGATCCTTCACGTTCGCCAGCATGTGCTTGGCATAGATCTGCGCTTCGGTGCGGTAGCCGGGCTGGAAACCCATCGTCCAGGGATACTTCTTGATGTCGGCCCATTTGCTGGCACCGGAACCGACAAACAACTGCGGGATGTTCTTGTGGTTCATGTAGTCCGCGATGGCCGAATTGCTCGGTGTGCCGAGAGTCTGGAAGGTGAAATCGACCTGGTCCTCCTCAACCAGCCGGCGGACCTGCTCCACGGTCTTCGGCGGGCTGTAGCCATCGTCGTACGAGATGAAATCGATCTGATGGCCGGCCACGCCGCCCTGCTCGTTGACCATCTTGAAGAACGCACTCTCAGTTCGGCCGATCACGCCATAGGTCGAGGCAGGGCCGCTGTACGGCATGGTGTTGCCGATCTTGACGGAGGTTTCGGTGACGCCAGGCGTGGCTGCGGCACGCGCACGAGACGCTGCGGCGGCGGTTACGGCGGCGACCCCGGCGGTCATGGCGGCTCTTCGGCTGATCATGATTTGTTCTCCCGAGCGGTTGACATTCTCCCTACCAGCTCTCGGGGCGGCCCCGAGGGGCCGGCGGCGCCAGACTGCGACAGGGCACACTGCCTGTCGATGGTACTCGCAGGGTGAGCGGCTGCGGCGTGGATTGCGTGTGTGGCGCTGTCGCCGCTACCGTCGCATGGCACCAACCGGTGGAGGCGAACGATGGATATCGCAGTGGCTCGCGACCTCGGATCCGATCTGGCCTGGCCGGCAGGCGGTGTATCCCGCGTACCGTTCCGCCTGTTCTCCGACCCCGAGATCTACGCCGAGGAGCAGAAGCGCCTGTTCCGTGGGCCGATCTGGAATTTCCTGTGTCTGGAGATCGAGATTCCGAATCCGGGCGATTGGCGTCTCGCCACCGTCGGTGAAGTACCCGTCGTCGTCACGCGCGACGAGCACGGCACGATCCACGCCATGGTCAATCGCTGCGCGCACAAGGGCGCGCTGGTCTGCCTGCAGGACCGCGGCAACGCGAAGGCGCTGACCTGCGTGTACCATTCGTGGAGCTATGACCTCGCCGGACAGTTGCAGAGCGTGGCATTCCGCCACGGGCTGCGCGGCAAGGGCGGTATGCCGGAGGATTTCGAACCGTCGCAGCACCGACTGGAACCGCTGCGCGTGGAAACCTTCTGTGGCCTGGTGTTCGGCACGTTCTCCGATACCACCGTACCGGTGGAGGACTTCCTCGGCGCAACGCATGCCAAGATGATCCGCCGCAACCTGGGCCGGCCGCTCCGTCTGCTGGGCATGCACAGCCAGATCATCCACAACAACTGGAAGCTCTATGCCGAGAACGTGCGTGATTCGTATCACGCGACGCTGCTGCACACGTTCTACACCACGTTCAAGGTGAACCGCCTCGACATGGATGGCGGCATGCTGCTGTCCGATGAAGGACGGCATTCGATCAGCTACGCCAAGCGCGGCACCCTGCAACAGGCCGACGAGTACAGGCAGGTCCATTCGGCGCAGTACGATTCTGCACTGGCCGCGCCGCAGCTGCTGGATTCCTGGCCCGAGTTCGAGGACGGCATCACCCATTGCATCCAGACGGTGTTTCCCACGCTGGTCGTGCAGTTGACGCTGAACTCGTTGGCGGTGCGCTTCTACACGCCGCGCGGCCTGGACAGGACCGAGCTGTTCTGGATCTACCTTGGATACCAGGACGACGACGAGCAGCAGACGCGGATGCGCACGATGCAGGGCAACCTGACCGGCGCGGCGGGGCTGGTCTCGCTGGAAGACGGCTGCATCAACGAATTCGTGCAGCGTGGCACGCGCGGCAGCGAAGACCGCAACGCGTTCCTGGAGATGGGCGGCCGCGACGTCGCATCGTCCGACGGCTCGCGCGCGACCGAGACCGGCATCCGCGGCTTCTGGCAGGGTTATCGCGAATTGATGGGGCTGTAGCGGTGCGCGAGGCGATCGAGGAACTGCTCGCCGACTACGCCGAAGCGATCGACGATGGAAAGATCGAGAGCTGGCCTGCGTTCTTCACCGAAGATGGGGTTTACCAGATCATCACGCGGGGGACTCATGATGCCGGAATGCCGATCGGCATTCTGTATTGCGACAGCCGCGGCATGATGGACGACCGGGTGCGCGCGCTGCGCACCGCGAACATCTACGAGCCGCATGCCTACCGCCACCTGCTTGGCCGTCCCAGGATCGAGCGGCAGGGCGCTGGCTTCGACGTGCGTGCCAATTTCTGCGTTTTCCGCATCGCGCAGGACGGCGACACGGTGACGTTCGCCACGGGGCGTTACCTGGATCGCGTCGTGGACGATGGCGGCGCTCTGCGCTTCAAGGCGCGGCGCGTCGTGCTGGATTCGCGGCGTGTGGATATCCTGTTGGTGCTGCCGCTATAGTCCCGGCGCCGTCGCCTTATTAACGACCAGTGACCGCGCCCCAATACCGTCACGGCGGGGCTTGGTCCCGCCATCGACGTCTTTCGTTGCAGCGGGCCAGAAAGACGTGGATGGCCGGCCTTCGCCGGCCATGACCGAATGAGTCGCACTCAGCTTTGCTTGGCATTAGTCCCGTAGGGCGGAACAACGCAGCGCATTCCGCCCAACACAAGTCATTCGAGGCAATCCATGCGTCGGCAGCGACCGCTCGGGTCAGCCGCCCGTCACGCTCATGTGCCGCGTCACCGCCGGCCGCTCATGCCGCCGGTCGATGATGAAGTCGTGCCCCTTCGGCTTGCGGCTGATCGCCTCGCGGATCGCGTCTTCGAGTTCCGCATCGCTCGCGCCATCGCGCAGCACCGTGCGGAAATCCGCCGCGTCGTCCTGGCCCAGGCACATATACAGCGTGCCGGTACAGGTCAGCCGCACGCGATTGCAGCTCTCGCAGAAATTATGGGTCATCGGCGTAATGAACCCGACCCGCCGGCCGGTATCCGCCACGTTGAAATACCGGGCCGGCCCGCCGGTGCGATAATCCGTATCCTCCAGCGTCCAGCGGCGGCGCAGGCGCGAGCGCACGATGGACAGCGGCAGGTACTGGTCCGTCCGGTCGCCGGTGATGTCGCCCATCGGCATCGTCTCGATCAGGCACAGATCGAAGCCATGGTCGCCGCACCAAGCGAGCATGCCGTCGAACTCGTCCTCGTTCACGCCCTTCATTGCAACCGCGTTGATCTTGATCGCCAGCCCGGCAGCCTTGGCTGCGAAGATGCCATCCAGCGTCTGGCCGATCTTGCCCCACCGGGTGATCGCGGCGAATTTGTCCGGATCCAGCGTATCCAGCGACACGTTGATCCGCCGCACGCCCGCCGCATACAGCGTCTCGGCGTGCTTCGCGAGCTGGGTACCGTTGGTGGTGACCACCAGTTCCTTCAGGCCGCCGTCGCCCAGCCGGGCGCCGAGGCTCTGGAACAATGTCATCACGTCGCGCCGGACCAGGGGTTCGCCGCCGGTGATGCGGATCTTGTTGGTCCCCAGCCGAATGAAGGCGGCACAGACCCGGTCCAGTTCCTCGAGCGTCAGCAGGTCCCGCTTCGGCAGGAACGACATGTCTTCCGCCATGCAGTAGACGCAGCGAAGGTCACAGCGGTCGGTGACCGAGACGCGCAAATAGGTGATGGATCGGCCGAACGGATCAATCATGGGTGTGGTGCGGCTCCTTCCCACCGTCTGACTTGCGCCATCCCCGCACTGGGTTCAAGTGGCGAACCAAGATCGAGGAAGAGCCTAGGTTCCTCGCGCAGTGCGAAGCGCTCGACTTATGCGAGTATATGACCGTAATTTACACGTGAAAAGTTTGGCAATCGCCTGACGCTCAAGAAGAAAGGGTTCGGTGGTCGGCATGAACGATTCGCTCCGTCTGGCCGAATTGCTGTCTGCCCGCCTCTGCCATGATCTGAGCGGTCTGCTCGGCTCGCTGATCGGGGTGCTGGAAATCGCCCGGGAGGAGCAACCGGACAGCGAAACGTTGGCGCTTGCAGAGGAAACCGCAGTCGAACTCGCGCAACGCCTGAAATTGTTGCGGGCCGCCTGGGGAATAGATGGCGAGGAGCTGGACCTGATCCAGCTACAGACATTCGCCGACGCCCTGTCGAACAGCCGGCGGTTGCGGCTGGACCTGAATGGCCTGGACCCCGATGCGGTGTTTCCCCCGCCGGCATCCAAGCTGGTGCTCAACCTTCTGCTGCTGGCCGCGGAAAGCCTGCCCGGCGGTGGCATCGTCGCCCTGTCGGGGTCGCCCGCCAGCAATGTCGTGGTGACGATTTCCGGCCCTCGCGCGGCGTGGCCGGCCGGCTTCAGCAACTGGCTGGTGGACGAAGCCGCAGCCCGGGAGGCGGTGACGAAAAACCCCCGCCACCTGCAAGGCCCGCTGACCGCGCTATTGGCGCGCGCCCATAAGTTGCACCTGTCGATGCTGATGCCCGCCGGCGCCGGCGCCGGCAGCGAAGGCGAGATGCTGCCACCCCTGGTGCTGTCGTTCCGCACCTGACGGCGTCCGATTGTGGACCACCGATTTACCGTTTGTTCGTCTGCGTCTGACCAGGATGTCCTCCCGCCCCGCGATTTGCCGGGCTCGAGAGGGCTGCCATGGACGACCTGCTCGCTGATTTCCTGACCGAGACCAACGAAAACCTGGCCGACCTGGACGTGGCCCTGCTGAAGCTGGAGCGCACGCCCGATGACCGGGAAACCCTCTCGCTGATCTTCCGTCTGGTGCACACCATCAAGGGAACCTGCGGCTTTCTCGGCCTGCCCAGGCTCGAGCACGTGGCCCATGCAGCCGAGAACGTGCTGGGCAAGGTGCGGGACGGCGTCCTGACCGCGACCCCGGACACGGTCAGCCTTGTCCTGACGGCGTTGGACCGCGTCAAGGCGATCCTGGCGGGGCTGTCCGCCACCGGCGCCGAGCCGGCAGGCGACGACAGCGAACTGGTGGACGCGCTGAATGCAGCGGCGTCCGGCCAGGCGCCCGTCGCGTCGCCGGTCGAACCGCCGGCTCCCGCCGAAGCCGAGGAACCACCCTCGCCGCCTGCTGCTGAGGCAGTCGAGCCTGCGCCGCGCGCTGCGCCGCCGCAGGCCGCCGCGCCGGAGCCCGCACCAGGCGAGCCGATTGCCGCCACCCAGACCATCCGGGTGACCGTGGACGTCCTGGAAGACCTGATGACGCTGGTGAGCGAACTCGTGCTCACGCGCAACCAGCTCCTGCAGCTTGCCCGCACGCAGGAGAACAATGGCTTCACCGTCCCGCTGCAGCGCCTGTCGCACATCACCTCCGATCTGCAGGAAGGCGTGATGAAGACGCGCATGCAGCCGATCGGCATCGCGTGGAACAAGTTGCCGCGCCTGGTGCGCGACGTGGCGCGCGACATGGGCAAGAAGATCGAACTCATCATGCTCGGCGCGGACACCGAGCTCGATCGCCAGGTGCTGGAGCTGATCAAGGATCCGCTGACGCACATGGTGCGCAACAGCGGCGACCATGGACTGGAGACACCGGCCGAACGTCGTGCCGCCGGCAAGCCGGAGACCGGGCACATCACGTTGAACGCCTACCACGAAGGCGGCCACATCATCATCGAGATAGCCGACGACGGCCGCGGGCTGCCGCTCGACCGGATCCGCGCCAAGGTGCTGGGGAACGGCCTGGCAACCGAGGCCGAACTGAACGCCATGACCGAGGCGCAGTTGCAGCGATTCATCTTCCGGCCCGGCTTCTCCACCGCCTCCGTGGTCACCGCGGTGTCCGGGCGTGGCGTCGGCATGGACGTGGTGAAGACCAACATCGAGAAGATCGGCGGCACCATCGACCTGAAGACCACGCCAGGCAGCGGCACCACCTTCATCATCAAGATCCCACTGACGCTGGCGATCGTCTCCGCATTGATCGTGGAGGCCGGCAAGGAGCGCTTCGCCATTCCGCAGATCAGCGTGGTGGAGCTGGTCCGCGCGCAGAAGGAGGCGAGCCGCGGCCATAACGAGGCCGGCGGCTCGGAATCCGTCATCGAGCGGATCAACGACACGCCGGTCCTGCGGCTGCGCGACCGGCTGCTGCCGCTGGTCAACCTCAACGACCTGCTGGACCTCGGCGATTCGCATAACGATGACAGCGGCGCCTACATCGTTGTCGCTCAGGTGGGCGCCAACATTCTCGGCATCATCGTCGATCGCGTGTTCGACACCGAGGAGATCGTGGTGAAGCCGGTGGCGCCGATCCTGCGCCACGTCACGATGTTCAGCGGCAACACGATCCTTGGCGACGGCTCGGTGATCATGATCCTCGACCCGAACGGCATCGCGCGCGCGACCGGTATCGGCGCCAGCGGCGACAGCAAGGCGGTGTCGGCCAATGCCAAGGAACAGGCGCGTTCCAGCGACCTGACAGCCATGCTGCTGTTCCGTGCTGGCAATGAGCAGAAGATGGCGGTGCCACTCGGCCTGGTGGCGCGGCTCGAGGACATCCCGCGCGACAAGATCGAGATCTCCTGCGGCGCGCCGGTCACGCAATACCGCGGCAAGCTGATGCCCCTGGTGGCGCTGTCCGGCAACCTGGATGCCGAGAAGCCACGTCAGTCGGTGCTGGTGTTCAATGACGGCGACCGCAGCATGGGACTGATGGTCGATGAGATCGTCGATGTGATCGAGGACCGGCTGAACATCGAGCTGTCCGGCGCGCGGCCGGGATTGCTTGGGACGGCTGTGATCGGCGGCCACGCCACCGACGTGATCGACACCGGCTACTGGCTGATGCAGGCGTGGCAGGACTGGTTCCACGGCGCCGCGCAATCGAGCGATCGCGAAAAGACCCGCCGCGTGCTGGTGGTCGAGGACAGTGACTTCTTCCGCCAGTTGCTGACGCCGATCCTGGGAGCCGCCGGGTATCGCGTCACCGCAGCCTCCAGCGCGGCCGAGGCGCTGCGGCTGCGCGAGGGCGGTGCGATGTTCGACGTGATCGTGTCGGACATCGTGATGCCGGACATGGACGGGCTCGATTTTGCCCGTTCGGTGCGTGCCGGCGGCCCATGGACGGCGTTGCCGATGATCGCTTTGTCGTCGCAGGCCGACCCGCACGACGTCGAGGCCGGGCGCGATGCCGGCTTCACCGACTATGTCGCCAAATTCCAACGCGACGCGCTGATTGCCAGCCTGCAGCAATGCCTCGCCGAACCGATTGCGGCGGCGTGAGGGAGCGGAATCCCGTGCCCTATCGTCATCCCGGCGAACCGTCGTCACCCTCGCGAACCGTCGTCACCCTCGCGAAGGCGAGGGTCCAGGAAGCTCGAGGAACCGCCATCTTCGCTGCCTGGATGCTCACCTTCGCGAGCATGACGCAGCGACGACCGCGGGGGCCTTTGTGAAACAGGAGATAAGGCATGACCACCGATGTGCTGGAGCGTTCCGACACAGCGATCGCCGATGAGGAACGTGTCTTCGTCACGCTGACGGTCGCGGACCAGCTTTGCGGCGTGCCGGTACTCGGTGTACGCGACATTCTCGGCGAACACGCGATCACTCGTATTCCGCTCGCTCCGCGCGAAATTGCCGGCAGCCTCAACCTGCGCGGCCGCATCGTGACGGCGATCGACCTGCGCGAACGCCTGCATTTACCTGCGGCGCCGGCCGATCAGGCGCGCATGTCCGTGGTCGCCGAGCAGGGTGGCGAACTGTATGCGCTGCTGGTCGACCAGGTGTCTGAGGTGATGAGCCTGAAAGCCAGCGCATTCGAGCGCAATCCGCCGACGCTGCCGCCAAGCTGGGCACAGTTCAGCAGCGGCATCTACCGGCTGGATGGCAGGCTTCTGGTGGTGCTGGACGTCGGCAAGATCCTGGCGCTGAGCGAAGCGGCTTGAGACCTCCCGCATGACCCGCACATGCCTGGTTGTGGATGACAGCCGCGTGGTGCGGAAGGTCGCACGACGCATCCTGGAGGCGCACGGCTTCTCCGTTGCCGAAGCCGCTGACGGACAGCAGGCGCTGGATGAATGCCGCCTGCGCATGCCGGATTGCGTCCTGCTCGATTGGAACATGCCGGTCATGGACGGGCTCGATTTCCTCAAGCGTCTGCGGGCCGAATACGGCCCCGACAAGCCTCCGGTAGTGTTCTGCACGACGGAAACCGACATGTCGGCGATCGAGCTGGCAATCACCAACGGTGCCCAGGAGTACATCATGAAGCCGTTCGACGAGGAGATCCTCGTCGGCAAGTTCGAGCAGGTCGGGCTGCTGTGACCCTCAGCGCGCGGCCAGTGTCGGATGCCGCGGAGCCAACCGTCGCGCGTGTCATGATCTGCGATGACTCGGCGGTGATCCGCGGCGCCATCGCGCGCATGCTGGATGCCGACCCGGACGTGCGCGTGGTCGCGCGCGCAGGCAACGGGCAGGCGGCGATCGACGAGGTGCAGCGAACCCCGGTGGACGTGCTGGTGCTCGACATCGAGATGCCGGTAATGGACGGAATGACTGCGCTGCCGTTGCTGCTGCGCGCCGATCCGGGCCTCAAGGTGGTGATGGCTTCGACGCTCACCACGCGCGGCGCCGACATCGCGCTGCGGGCACTCCGCCTGGGCGCCGCCGACTATGTGCCGAAGCCATCCGCGGTGCACGGCGACGAGACGTTTCGACGCGAACTGCTGGCGAAGGTCAAAGGGCTTGCGCGGCTCAGGCAGCGCGCCAAGGTGCCGACGCGTGCGGCGCCGGCGCTGCGCCTGCATCCCGCATCGCGGATGCCGCCGCGCCTGCTGGCGATCGGCAGTTCGACCGGCGGCCCGCAAGCGCTGTTTTCGCTGGTGCCGGCTCTCGGCAAGACGCTGAGCGTGCCAGTCGTCGTGACCCAGCACATGCCGGCGACCTTCACGCCGATACTGGCCGAGCACATTACCAGGTTGGGCGCCATGCCGTGCGCCGAGGCGAAGGATGGCGAGGCATTGCAGGCCGGCCGCATCTACCTGGCACCGGGCGATCGGCATTTGCTGGTCGAACAAGTGCGTGGAGCACTGCACGCGCGCGTCACCACCGATCCACCGGAGAATTTCTGCCGCCCGTCGGTGGATCCAATGCTGCGCAGCGCCGCAATGGCATGCGACGGGCGCGTGCTGGTGACTATCCTGACCGGCATGGGCCAGGACGGGCTGGCGGGTACCCGCCGCGTGGTGGATGCCGGCGGCGGTGCGGTGGCGCAGGACGAAGCCACCAGCGTGGTCTGGGGAATGCCGGGCGCCGTGGCCCAGGCGGGATTGTGCCAGGCGGTGCTGCCGCTGCTGCGCATCGCACCGAAGCTGCTCGACCTCCTGCGACTGGTACGCGCATGAGCCAGGTGTTGTCGCCTGCCGCCTTCAATACCTTCGCTACAGTGCTGAAAAGCCGCTCCGGCCTGGTGATCGGGCCGGACAAGCTGTACCTGCTCGAGACACGCCTGGCGCCGATCCTGAAGCGCGAGCAGTTGCGTGATCTGGCGACATTGGCGGAACGCCTGCGCGCACCCGGCAACGACGCGCTGATCAGACAGGTGGTCGAGGCGATGACCACCAATGAAAGCTTCTTCTTTCGCGACGACAAGCCATTCCAGCATTTCCGTGCCCAGGCGCTGCCACGGCTGCTGGCGACGCGATCGGCGAATGCTCCGCTGCGCGTATGGTCCGCCGCCTCGTCCTCCGGGCAGGAGGCGTATTCGATCGCGATGATCCTGGCGGAGTGCCGGGCTGCCATCGGCAATCGGAAGATCGAGATCATTGGCACCGACCTGGCCCGCGAGCAGGTAGGCCGTGCGCGCGACGGCCTGTACACGCAGTTCGAGGTGCAGCGCGGCCTGCCGGTGCAGATGCTGATGCGCTATTTCCGCAAGGAGGAAACCGGTTGGCGGATCAGCGAGGCGATCCGCGGCATGGTGCAGTTCCGTGAATGGAACCTGTTGGCCGACCTGCGCGCACTGGGTCTGTTCGATGTGGTGTTCTGCCGCAACGTGCTGATCTATTTCGACCAGCCGACCAAGGCGAAGGTGCTCGACGCGGTCGCGCAGCAGATGCCGGGCGACGGATTGCTGTATCTCGGTGGCGCCGAAACAGTACTCGGCATCACCAGCCGGTTTGCGCCGCTGGCCACCGAGCGCGGGGTATATGGCCTGGTTGCGCTGACGGCTGGAGCAACTGAAATGCCCGGCGCCGCAGCAAGGCGCCCGGCGGACGCCTGGAAGCCGCAGAGCGTTTCCTGAAACTCTTTGGCCTGTAGGGCGGATCTGGTCCTGCCCCTCCCCCGGGCCGCTGGCCGCAAAGGGGAGGGGCAGACCGGAAACCTCGGCTCAATGCAACCCGTAGAACGCCTTTGCGCTGCCCGCCATCACCTGCCGCACCGTTTCAGCTGGCGCGCCCTCGATCAGCTTGCGCACCATCGCAGGCGCACCGGGGAAGAACCCGTCGGGATGCGGGTAGTCCGTCGCCCACAGGATCTTGCCGGGTCCGATATAGTCCACCAGCGCCTTCAGGCTGTGCTCCACCGGCTCGAACGCAATCCAGCAATTGCGCTGGAACAGTTCGGAGGGGCGTGTCGTCAGGCCTGAATCGTTGAACCCCTTGTCGTCGAAATGCCGGTCCATGCGATCCAGCCAGCCGGCGATCCAGCCGCCGCCGGATTCCAGGAAGGCGATGCGCACCTTGGGATGGCGCTCGCACACGCCGCCCCAGATCACGCTCATGCACACCAGCATCATTTCCATGGTGTGGGTGATGATGTGGCGGGCGCCGCGCTCCTCGAAGCGATCCATGCCGACCTGCGCCATGCCGCCGCCGGCGCCTTCGTGGAAGCCCACCGAGATGTCCAGTTCCTCCACCATGGTCCAGAACTTCTCGTAGTCCGGATGGTGGATCATCTTGTTGTTGTACGGATTGGGCCGCAGGAACACGCCGCGGAAGCCCAGTTTCTCGCGCGCGAACCGCATCTCCTCGATGGCGAGATCGGCCGACTGCATCGGCAGCATGGCGACGCCGAACAGCCGGTCGGGGTATGGCTTGCAGTAATCCGCGAGCCAGCGGTTGTAGGCGCGCGACATCGCCGCGGCGAGCGGCGGATCCTGCACCGCGCCGGCGAACAGCCCGATGGAGGGATACAGGAACGCGGCGTCGATGCCGTCCAGGTCCATGTCGGGAATCCGCGCATGCGGATCGAAGCCGCCCTTGCGCCCCTGCTCGTACTCCATGGCATCGTCCACCACGGTGCCATCACGCGCGCCAACACCGCCGATGGCACCCAGACCCTTCTTGCTACCGAGCAGCTGCTCACCGATCTGCAGGCGCTGCTTGCCGTCCTTGTCGCGAATGAGCTGCGGCGCCTGATCGCGGAATTTTGGGTCCATGTAGTCTTTCCAGAGCGTCAGCGGCTCCAGAATGTGTCCGTCGGCATCGATGACGTTGTACGCGCGGTCCATGATTCTTCTCCTGTCAGGTGGAATTCACGGCAGCGACTCGTCATGCGCCCCTGCGGGCGCCGTCTGATCAGTTCCTGATCCACTCCTTCATGTAGCGTCCGTAGCAGTCGCGCTCGCCTGGCATCTTCGGCCAGCCGGCGAGCAGCCGCGCGGTGGCCAGAAGCAGGCGATCGCGCAGATGGGTCGAGTTGTGCTGATACTCTTCGAATGTCGAATGGCTGATCTTCTGGTTGTGCGGATCGTCCTGGAACTTGCAGGCAGTGACTGCAAGACTTGCCAGCAGCGGCATGCGGTCCGCGCCGGTCTGCAAATACGCATTCGCCACCGCCGTCGCACGCGCGAAGTCGAACGCCATGATCGCCTCGTCCTGCTCGCGCAGCAGGACCTCCTGCGTACGGTTGCTCACATCGTTCGCGGCAAACTCCCGCTCCAGCACCGAGCTGAACAGCTTGTTGGCGCGCGCCGCGTCGTTCACGAAGTTCGCCATCAGGTAGAGGATGCGCGGCTGATAGGGATTATCGCTGGTGCGCATCCAGTAGTTCGCGGTGTTACAGTAGTCGAACGGATGCTGGCCCTCGGTGAATTTTCTTGGAATCGTGGTGCGCAGCACCAGTTCGGCTGCGCCGACCTGAATGGTGTCACCAAGGCTCTTCAGCGAAATGCCGTTGCGCAGATGCGTGGTGAGCTGGTCCCACACCGCCTGGCCATCGGCTTCCATCAGCAGCCGCACCATGTCCTCCACCTGCTCAGGCGTCAGTGCTGTCTTGTTGGTCTGCTTCAGGCTCTTGCCGGCATCAGGAAACGCCTCGGTCAGCGTCACGCAGGCGGCATCGTAGAGCGAATAGTACAGCGGCCCGATCGCCATGTCCGGCACCCCGGTATAATAGACGCCGTGTGCACGCTCCCAGCCGATGTGGTCGGCGAGATCCACCACCGCGCGGGCCCGCAGCGCCTTGTGGCCGGTGTTGCGCGCCTTGCGGCCCATCACCGTGTCCTGCAGGTCGATCAGGCCGAGGAACAGCAATTGGTCGCGCAGCTTCGGCCGCGCCGCTTCATCCGCCGCGAGCCCAAGGAACAGCCCGTAGGAACGCTTCACGTCGCCGCTCATCGTCGCGATCATGTGCGCGTGCAGCCGGTCCTCGAACCCGCCGGCCGCGACGATGGGCTGCACATCATCGTTCCACACCACCGGGCCGTAGCTGGGCGGCGGCACGTTCATGCCCTTCATCGTGGCATAGCGGCCGGGATATTTCCCCCGTAGCTGGTTCCAGATATCCAGCCCGGCCGGAATGTACCAAACGCTCTGCAGCATCCCCAGCAGGCGGTACTCCTCGGGCAGATAGGGCGTCAGCGCAGCCGATGTGCGCAGCCCGAGAATGGTGTGGTCGTTGTTGATCAGCGTGATCTGTCCGTCTCGCACGTCGATGTGGTTCGGCACCTGGACAAACGGCGCCTCCGCCTCGGTGACGGCGCTCAGTGCGTCGCCCATCGAACGGCCTTCGTTCCTCACCAGTTTGAAAAACAGATCGGCGACACGCGGCTGGTCGCGTTGCAGGATCGCGTCGGTGAATGCATCGACCGCCGTATCTTTGCGAATGTCGTCTCTGCTTTGCAACATGGCCGTCTCTCTCTCCCGTGGACTTACAGCAAGCCTAGCGCCGCCGCGATGCGCTCGTAAAGCAACGCCTCGGGCTATGGTTCGGGTGCGTTGTGCAGACGCAGTCCTTCGTCGATGCGATTCGATTGCGCCAGCGCGGCGGCCAGACCACGCCAGGGAAAGATGCAAATTGGGATCTGCTGCAACTGTCGCAGATAGATCAACGCACAGGGAGGCACTATCCCAGCCGGCGCCGATACAATGCGATCAGACGCTCCCAGTGTCGCTCTGCGGCCGGCTTGTCGTAGCACCAGCGCTGCGGGAAGGCGAAGCCGTGATGCACCGCGGGATACATCTCGAGTTCACCGGGATTGCCGGAGCGTTCGAACAGGCCACGCAGTTGATCGACCATCGGCAACGGCGCCAGTTCATCATGCTCCGCACAACCGATGTAGAGCTCACCTTTGGCCTTGCCGAGATTGAGGTGGGGACTTTCCTCCGCGTCGCTGACCAGCCACGTGCCATAGAACGATGCGGCGGCGGCAACGCGGTCCGGATAGCGCGCCGCTGCGGCGAGCGCGTACGGTCCGCTCATGCAGTAGCCATGCGCGCCGACAGCGCCGTGTTTCGCCGCATCCTGCCGATCGATGAACGCCAGCATCGCGGCAACGTCGTCCATCACCGGCGGGATGGTCATCTTTGTGCGGACTGCGCGCATGCGCTGCTGTTCCGCACTGCCCTTTTCCAACACGTCCGGTCCATAGATCGTGTCGCGGCCGGCGCGGTAATACAGGTTGGGCAGCAGCACGTAGTAGCCCCCTGTGCCGAGCCGCCGCGCCATGTCGCGCAGCTCCTCGCGAATGCCTGGTGCGTCCATCAGCAACATCACGGCGGGGTGCGGCCCGCCTCGTTCGGGATAGCAGATGAAGGTCTCCATCGCTCCAGCCTTGGTGACGATGTCCAGGGTCTGTTCGATCATCGGTGGCTTCCTCTCTTGCCCGGCTCGTTCCGTGCAGCGTCGCCGTGCGGCGTGCCCGGTTGGAGCCAAGTGGACATGGCCGAGGGCTTGTCCGTCAACCTCACTCCTTCGTCATTCCCGCGAAGGCAGGGTCGCTCCCGCAGCATCGCCTTTGGCGTCCGCTCAACAATTGCCATGCGCCTGTCCGAATGCTTTCCGCGCCACCGCAAGGATCTCCTTCGACAAGGCGGGATCGTCGACGGCGCGCGCCAATGTCAGTGCTCCAACCATTCCGGCGAGCGTTGCGATCGCCCGCTTGCGCCGGCTCGCGGCCGAGCCGTGCTTGAGCAAGCGGACGAAACGGTCGAGCTGCCCGCGCACATGTGCAGTCAAGCCACGACGAACGCCTTGGCCCTGGCGTGCCATATCGGCGCCCAAGGCAGCCATGGCACAGCCATTTGCGCGATCGGCAGAGTGCTGCTCGCACAGGTATCCGGACACCGCTTTGCCCAGTGTCGTGTAACGCCTCTGGTTCTCGGCGCCGCGCTCCAGTGCGTGTGCCACCGCTTCGGCAGCGAGGTCATCCTTCGACTTGAAATGACGATAGAACCCGCCATGCGTGAGACCGGCGGCGTGCATGATCGCGTCAAGGCCTACGCCGTCGAAGCCGGCCTCACGAAACATCCGCGAAGCGGTTTCCACGATCCGCTCGCGGTTCTCCGCTGCCTTCTCCCGACTCACCCGCATGCGTCCCTCGCACTTTCCCGGCGTATGGCCCTTGACCGAATAGATGACGAGTATCATATTTTTTCTAGGATGACGATCGTCATATAACCGACGGAGCCCTCACATGAACGACCCTTCCTTTGGCACGGCCGGCGTCACTGGAGCTGAGGTCTCGTCATGAGCACGCCAACCGGCGTCGTTGTGGGTGTGGGCGCCGAGCGCGGGCTTGGCGCCGCGCTATGCCGGCGATTTGCCGAGCAAGGGCATCATGTACTCGTCGCCGGACGGACGCCGGAGAAGATCGAACAGGTCACCCGGACGATTCGCGACGCGGGCGGCAGCGCCGAACCCGTGGTGATGGACACGACGCGCGAGGACGACGTCGTCCGCCTGTTCGACCGGGCGATGTCGCCTGGCGATGGCCGCGACCCGGCCGACCTCGTCGTGTTCAATGCCGGCAACAATCAGCGCATCGATTTCCGTGAACTGACGGCGCAGCAGTTCGAGGAATTCTGGCGTATCGGCTGCTTCGGCGGCTTTCTGGTCGGCCGCGAGGCGGCCCGGCGGCTGCTTCCTCGCGGTCGCGGCACCATCATCCTCACCGGCGCCTCCGCCAGCCTGCGCGGCAAGCAGGGCTTTGCGCACTTCGCCGCGGCCAAAGCAGGGCTTCGCATGATCGCGCAGAGCATGGCGCGGGAGTACGGGCCGCTTGGCCTGCATGTCGCGCATGTCATCATCGACGGCGGAATCGACGGCGATCGCCTGCGCAGTCGGGCGTCAGCAGTGATCAAGGAACGTGGCGAAGACGGCCTGCTCGGCATCGACGCGATTGCGGAGACCTACTGGCAGATCCATCGCCAGCCACGTTCGGCCTGGACGCAGGAAGTCGATCTCCGGCCATTCAAGGAAACCTTTTGAGGAACCAGGAGAAAGCCATGGGCAAGCTTGACGGCAAGGTTGCGCTCATTACCGGCGGCACGAGCGGCATCGGTCTTGCGACCGCGAAGCGGTTTGTGCACGAAGGCGCGCACGTTTTCATCACGGGACGTCGTGATGCGGAATTGGCAGCAGCCATAAAGCAAACCGGCAGCAACATAACCGGCGTGCAAGGCGATGTATCGAACACTGGCGATCTGGCTCGCCTGTTTGCGCAGATCAGGCGGGACAAGGGCAGGCTGGACATCGTGTTCGCAAATGTCGGCATTGCGAAATATGCTGCGCTCGGCGAGATAACCGAAGAAGTCTATGACTCGATCTTCGACATCAATGTGAAAGGCCTGCTGTTCACGGTGCAGATGGCGTTGCCGCTGCTGTCGGATGGTGCCTCCATCATCCTGAATGCATCGATCGTCGGCAGCAAAGGCTTGCCGTCGAACAGCGTCTATAGCGCCACGAAGGCCGCCGTGCGTTCGTTTGCGCGCACCTGGACGACAGATCTGAAGGATCGTCGAATCCGCGCGAACGCTGTGAGCCCCGGCTCCATCGAGACACCCGGGCTGGGCGAGCTGCTGGCCTCTTCGCCAACCGGTGAACAACGCCTGAAGATGATCTCCAACGCTGTACCCCTCGGTCGGCTCGGCACACCCGACGAAGTCGCGAAGGCCGTGGTATTTCTCGCATCCGATGACAGCAGTTACATCACCGGAGCCGAACTGTTCGTTGATGGCGGCTTCGCGCAAGTGTAGGGCGGAAAAGCGGCGCGCATTCCGCCTGTGGCACTCGATCTGCGGCACGACCCAAGTTGACACGGATGGCCGTCCGCGCCGCTAATTGGCGCGAAACCTTATCACGAGCCGCCGCATGAACGACTTCGCGTCCGACACCAAAGCAGACCCCGTCGCCCGTGCGCGCGAGCTTGGCTCTGCCATCGACACCGCCTCCGACGAGATCGAACGCACCCAGCGCATTCCGGAACCCCTGCTCTCGCGGCTCCATGCCGCGCGGCTGTGCCGCATGTTGTTGCCGCGCACTGCCGACGGCGACGAAGTGGAACCGTGGACCTACCTGCGCGCAATCGAGGAGATCAGCCGCCACGACGGTTCGCTGGGATGGAACGTGTTCGTCGCCAACAGTTCTGCGCTGATCGCGCCGTTCCTCGCACCCGAGCCAATGCGCACGATCTTCGCCGAACCGCGCGCCGTGGTCTCGTGGGGACCACCGAACGCATCGCAGGCGATCGCCGTGCCCGGCGGCTATCGCGTCACCGGACGCTGGGAATTTGCGTCGGGCTGCCGCCAGGCGACCTGGATGGGCGCACATTGCCAGGTGGTTGAACCAGACGGCTCGCTGCGATTGAGCGCGGCGGGCAAACCGACCGTGCGCACATTGCTGTTTCCCGCATCACAGGCGACGTTGCTCGACGACACATGGAATGTGATCGGCATGCGCGGCACCATGTCGGGCGCCTATCGGCTGGACGGCCTGTTCGTGCCCGAAGCGTTCAGCACCACGCGCGAAGATCCCACGCTGCGGCGCGAACCAGGCCGGCTCTACGCCTTTCCGATGCAGGGCATCTACGCCGTCGGCGTGGCGGGCGTCGCCATGGGGATCGCACGGGCCATGCTGGACGCATTCGTCGAACTGGCTACGCGCAAGACACCGCGCAATCTTGGCCGGCTCGCCGACAATGCCGTGGTGCAGGCGAACGTCGCGCAGATGGAGGCACGGCTGGGAGCGGCGCGCGCCTATCTGGTGGAGACGCTTGCGACCATCTGGGACACCGCGGGCGCCGATGCGATCATCGACGTGCCGGCGCGCGCCGGCGTCCGGCTGGCCTGCGCATTCGCCATCCAGGCCGCCGAGGCGGTGGCGGATTACGCCTACAAGGCGGCGGGGACGGACGCGATCTTCCTGGGCACGGCGTTCGAACGCCGCTTCCGCGACATCCACACCCTGTCGCAACAGATCCAGTCGCGCTCTGCACATTTCGAATCGGCCGGGCAGATCCTGCTCGGCATCGAACCGCCCGGAACGTTCCTGTAGGGTCTGCGCCGACCGTGCGACGCGGCCATCAGGCGCGCATGCGTGACAGTTCAAGCAGCACGTTCGCCTCCAGCTCCTTCTCGTCGAGCCGGTGCTTCACAAGATCGCCGATGCTGACGATGCCTCGGAGTTCGCCGTCGTCGATCACTGGCAAATGGCGAACCTTGGCCAGGGTCATAGCCACGAGGGCCGCATCGATGCGATCAGACGACCGGCAGTTGATGATCGGGGCGGACATCAGTTGCTGTACGGCAAAGTTCAGTACGGCAGCACCGTCACGCGCGATGGCATTGACGAAATCGCGTTCCGAGAAGATGCCGATCGGCTTCATCCACTGGCTTTCGACGACCAAGGCGCCGATCCGATACTGGGCGAGCTTGCGCACCGCGAGCGCGACGCTGTCTGCCGCGTCAACCTTGACCACGTCATGACCTTTGTCATGCAGCACATCTTTGATCAGCATTTTGCCACCCCCTTGATCCACGTTCCGTGGGACCTGTCCGGGGCAGTCGCGCGCCGCGCGGCGACGGGCAGATTCCGCACTGCTTCAGATAGGCAGACGGGTCGCCGTTTTCAGGATGTGCCCGACCAGCTCTGCTTCGTTGCGGACCGTCGGAGATCAGCACCCGTTCAACTTAATGCGAAGCGGCGACGGCGTGCGGTCCGACCATCCCAGGGACTTGCCAACCCACCCCCGAAGGGGCCAAGACGCGCCGATCGGACATGCCAGTACATTCGGTTCCAGACAGGAGAGGCACCGCACAACGCCGGCGCAAGCTGGCGACGCTGGCCGGACTGTGCGTTGCGGTCGGAGTGATGACGACGCTGGTGTCCTACTCGGTCACCCTCTACCGCCTGTTCTGCCAGGTCACCGGCGCCGGCGGCTACACCGCGCGAGCCGCGACGGATACCGCAACACAATCGTCGCGCATGGTGACGGTCGCCTTCAACACGAATGTTGCGCCCGGGATGCCTTGGCGATTCGAGCCCGTGCAGCGCCAGGTCCGCGTGCATCTGGGCCAGGACGCGCTGGTGTTCTTCGAGGCGGAGAACCTGTCCGACGCACCGGTGGTCGGCCATGCGACGTTCAACGTCACGCCCGAGAAGGTCGGGGCGTATTTCAAGAAAATTCAATGCTTCTGTTTCACCGAGGAGCGGTTGGCTGCGCATCAAAAAGTCGAAATGCCGGTGGATTTCTTTGTCGATCCGCGGATGGGCAGCGATGCCAACACCGCCGATGTGCAGACCATCACGCTGTCCTACACGTTCTTCACCTCGCGCCAGCCGAACGATGCCGAGGACCTGGCGCGGTTCGACCAGGCGCAGCCAAGCGCGGCAGCAGGCCGCGAGCTGTTCGCCACGGTTTGCAGCACCTGCCATTCACTGAATGCCAACAAGATCGGGCCGCCGCTCAATGGTGTGGTGGGACGGCAGGCCGGCAGTGTGTCGGGCTATCCCTATTCGTCGGCGCTGACGCAAGCCCAGGTGGTCTGGAACGCGGCGACGCTCGACAAGTGGCTGACCAATCCGCGCGGCTTCATCCCCGGCACCACCATGCCGCTGAGCATTCCCGACAAAGTGCGGCGGCGCGACATCATTGCCTACCTTGAAACGCTGCAGCCGCGCTCCGGCGGCTCTAGCTGACACCGACGATGGCGAACGCCATCATGAGCCCGGAGCTTGTCTGTGGAATTGCTCTGGCCGGCGTCGTGCTGGGCATTGCAATCGGCGCCACCGGCATCGGCGGCGTGCTGCTGGTGCCGATCCTGACCCTGGCGCTTGGGATCGACGTCAAGCGCGCGATCGCGGCAACGCTGCTGAGCTACGTGCCGAGTTGCCTGGTCGCCGTGGTGCTGTACGCGCGCCGAGGCTCGATTCCCTGGCGCGAAGCGTCGCTGCTCTGCCTTGCCTCGGTACCCGCCGCATGGCTCGGCGCGCGCGCCGCGGCCCACGCACCGGCGACGCTGCTCGAGGCTGCGATCGGCGCCCTGCTGCTGGCCGGCGGCCTGTATGCATTGCGCACGCCGCGGATCGCCCCGGCGCAGCGGATCGCCTTGGCGCCCGCGACGCTGCTCGGTCTCGGCGGCAGCACCGGCTTCGTCTCCGCCATGACCGGCGCGGGCGGGGCGTTCATGCTGCTGCCTTTGCTGCTGCTGCTCGATACGCCCGTGCTCGCCGCGATCGGGCTGGGACAGGCGATTGCCATGCCGATCGCGGGGCTTGCCAGCCTGGTCAATTTTGCCGCCGGGCTGGTGGATCTGCGCCTTGCCGCCGGGCTCGCGGTGGCGCTGGCAGCCGGCATCGCGATCGGCACGCCGATTGCGCACGCGTTGCCGCAGCAGCGCCTGCGCCGGCTGCTCGGCCTGGTGGTCGCGCTGGCCGGCACCGCGATGCTGCTGCGCACCACGGCACGGTTGCTGGGCGTCGCCTGATAGCGGTTGATCCGATCGCTTGGGTGAGGCCGGCCGCTGAATAACCATCCCCTCCCCTTGCGGGACGGGGTGGGGGAGGTGTCGCGACCCCCACAATTTCAAACCGCTTCTGAGTGCGTTGTCCCCTCCCCTAGCCCCTCCCGCAGGGGGAGGGGAGAATGGTATTCTGCGCCTCTCTCCTCATGTTGCGGCCGCCGGCCTTCGCCCGCCAGGACGAAGTAGCGTCAGCGATGGGTCATTCAAAATGCCCGTCGGTGTGAGTCCGTTCATAGGGACGCCACCGCTTCCGCCGGATATTCGCGCCACGTCATCGACGGCTGTCGTCGAAGCACCCGGTAAAGGAGCACTGCCATGTTCCCCCTGCAAGTCGATCCCAAATGGTACGAGAACTACTGGTACAGCAATCGGCCGCGCCCCCGGCGGCGATCCTTCGGCGGCAGCCTGGCTCGGTTTGCGATGCTGGTCGGGCTACTGGCCGGCGGGGGCCTGGTGCTGAGCCACCTGCACCACCAGAACAACATGGATGGCTACGCGCCCTGGGAGCAGGAGTAGGCCACCACGTCACGCTGACTGCCATGGCCGGGACATGCCCGGCCATGGCAGCAACCGGCTGACACGGCAGCGCCTGCGATGCGCCCGCTGTCACTCGCGCAGTTCGGGGATCACCCAGAGCGGCTTCTCGCCGCGCGCCACGCGTTCGACATTGTCGAACCCGTTGCGGAACCGCGCGGACTGATTGTCCCAGGTCGGGCCGGCGTAATGCGGCGTCAGGATCACGTTGTCCAGGTTGAACAGCGGATTGTTCGCCGGCGGCGGCTCCTGGTCGAACACGTCCAGCCCGGCGCCGGCAATCGTGCCATCGGTCAGCGCCTCGTACAGCGCCGGCTCATCGACCACAGGTCCGCGGCAGGTGTTGACCAGGTAGGCGGTCGGCTTCATCAGCTTGAACTGCGCGGCACCCATCATGTGGCGGGTGCTGGGGATCAGCGGCACGTGCAGCGAGACGATATCCGAGGTCCGCAGCAATTCATTGTAGAGCCTGAACTTCACCCCTAGAGAATCTGCCGCATCTTCGCTTAGCCGGGCGATGTCGAAATACTGCACCGCCATGCCGAAGCCCTGCGCCAGGCGCGCGACCTTCTTGCCGATATTGCCGAGACCGACGATGCCCAGGGTACGGCCGTGCAGCTCGTAGAGCCGCACACTGGCAACGTCGTTGCCGCGCCAGCGGCCCGACTTCACCATCTCATGCAGCCAGGTCAGCCGGCGGCACACCGCGAGCATCAGCAGGATCGCATGTTCCGCCACCGCGATGGCATTGGCGCCGCCGTTGTTGCACACCGGCACGCCGGCGCGGCGCGCAGACTCGATGTCGACACGGTCGTAGCCGGCGCTCAACAGCTGCACCAGCCGCAGCTTCGGCGCCGATTTGTAGAACCCATCGTCCATCTTCACCTCGCCGAGGCCGACGATGTATTCGGCATCCGCCAGCGCGGCGTTGAATTCGGCACTCCCGCCGCGCGCGATTACCAGGTCGAAACCCGACGGCGCCAGTTCGCGCGCGATGTCCATCGCGCTCAACGGGTTGTCCATCATCAGAATCTTCGGCGCCATCGGGTCCCTCCTGGTCGGTTGATTTGCCGCGAAGATAGCTGCCCCGGTCGCCGTTAGCCAATTGTTCACCTCGCACGCTGACATTCGCCGCTATGGCAACGAGGACGCGACAGTCCTCTTGCGGCAATCGTCCTGCCGTGGCGTTCGAGGATGCAATCAATGAGTGACCGCAGGTCCATCCTGTCATTTATCTCCGACCGCACCATCGGTGCCAAGGTTGCGGCCGGCTTCGCCGTCGTTCTGCTCATTCTCGCGCTGAGCTCGGCTTTCGCCTGGCTGGCGTTCGGGCGGGCGTCGGGCGCCGTCGACGAGTATGCCGGCCTGGTGGCCAGATCAGCGATCTTCCGGGATATCGATTTGCTGGTGGCGCAATATCGCGGCCACGCTCGCGAGTATGTCTTCTCGAACGATGAAGCGACCGCAGCAACGGCAGTCAAGGAAGGGGAGGCGCTGCGCCAACTCATCACCTCGGGCCTGGCGAAGGTCACCCACCCGGAACGGCACCGGTTGCTGGAAGATGCGGCCAAGCAGGCGGACGCTTACGCGGCCAGCTTCGATCGCGCGCGCGCGCTGAATCTCGAGCAGGCAAAACTGGAAGCCGACGTGCTCAACCCGGTTGGCCAACAGATGACAGATGGGTTCACCGCGATCATCACCGGCGCAAACAAGGCGGCCATCAACGATCTGCTGCCGGTGGCGATCGAAGGCCGGCGGTTGAGCTTGGTGGCGCGGCTGGCTGCGAGCAAGCGCCTGGGTCAACATGATGAGGCAGCTTCGAGATCTGCCGTGCAGACACTCGAGACGCTGCGGCAGACGCTGGCGCAGATCGACTCTGCGACCAAGGGCACGGATCTGAACGCTCCGGCAGCAGCCGAGATGAAACTGATCGATACCTATCAGGCAGCCTTCACGCGTGCCACCAGTCTGGATTCCGATCAGATTGCACTGATGAACGGCGCCATGGCGCAGGCGGGCGCGGCGCTGGCCGAGGACGCCGTCAAGGCGAAGGAAAGCAATCTTGCCGATCAAGCCGTGACCGAGAAGACATCGCAGACGGTCAGCAGCAACGGCGAAACACTGGTCATGTGGCTGGGGCTCGCCGGGCTGGCTTTGGGTGCGGTGCTTGCCTGGCTGATCGGCCGCGGCATCTCGCGCCCCGTGGTAAGCATGTGCGCGGCAATGCACGCGCTCGCCGGGGGCGACAAGACGGTCGAGATCCCCGGCGTCGGCCGCAAGGACGAGATCGGCCAGATGGCCGACACGGTCGCCGTGTTCAAGAACAACATGATCGAGGCCGACCGTCTTCGCGAGGAGACCGAGCGGCACAAGGCCAACGCCGAGACGGAACGCAAGACTGGCATGCTGCGCTTAGCCGATACCTTCGAGGCCGGCATCAAGGGCGTGGTCAATTCCGTCGCTTCACAGGCCACCGAGATGCAATCGTCCGCGCAGGCGATGACGCAGACCGCCGAGCAGGCAACGCATCAGGCGACCGCGGTGGCCGCCTCGGTCGAGGAAGCGTCGGCCAATGTGCAGACCGTCGCGTCATCCGCTGAGGAGTTGTCGGCTTCGGTGCGCGAGATCGGCCAGCAGGTGGAGCACTCCTCGAAGATTGCCAGCCAGGCCGTGATCGAGGCGGACAAGACCAACGCGGCCGTCGAGGGGCTCGCGAAGACGGCGCAGCGCATCGGCGATGTGGTTCAGTTGATCGAGACGATCGCCGGCCAGACCAACCTGCTGGCGCTCAACGCGACGATCGAGGCGGCGCGCGCGGGCGATGCCGGCAAGGGGTTCGCCGTTGTCGCCAGCGAGGTCAAGTCGCTCGCCAACCAGACGGCGAAGGCGACCGAGGAGATCAGGGCGCAGATCAGCGAAATCCAGGGTTCGACCGGACAGACGGTGGAAGCGATTCGCAGCATCGGTGCGACGATCCGCCAGATGAGCGAGATCGCCACCACGATCGCCTCCGCGGTGGAGGAGCAGGGTGCCGCGACGCGCGAGATCGCCACCAACGTGCACCAGGCCGCTCAGGGCACCAGCGATATAGCGGCCAACATCGAGGGCGTCAGCCGAGCCGCTAGCGACACCGGGGCTGCCGCGGCGCAGGTCCTCGGTGCAGCGGGCGAGCTATCGAAGCAATCCGAGACGCTGCGGCGCGACGTCGATGAGTTCCTGGCGACGGTGCGAGCCGCGTGACCATTGAGGCTGACGTGATGGGTTGAGCGAGAGCGAAACCCATCATCCCACCCGCAATCCCATCGCCTGGCGCATGAACAGCCGCTTCAGCGGCGGCGCGCGGTGGACGGCGGCAATGCCGACATCGCGCACCAGGCGCAGCACCGGATTGTCGCTGCTGAACAGCCGGTCGAGCGCGTCGGTGGCCGTCAGCATCAGCAGGTTGTCCGGCCGCCGCTGCCGCTGGTAGCGCTGCAGCACCGCGGGCGCGCCGACATCGTCGCCATGGCGCGACGCCTCGATCAGCAGTTCGGACAACGCGATCACGTCGCGAAAGCCGAGATTGAGTCCCTGGCCGGCGATCGGGTGGATGCCGTGCGCCGCATCGCCCACCAGCACCAGGCGCGTTGCGAAATAGCGGTGCGCGTGCATGGCCGAGAGCGGATAGCTCCAGCGGCGGCCGATGACATGCACCTCGCCCAGATGGTCGCCGAGCCGGCGGGCGATTTCGCGGGACAGCCGGGCATCGTCCAGCGTCAGCATGCGCTGGGCGATCGGCGTGCGCTCGGTCCACACGATGGCGGAGACGTTCGCCGCGCCGCCCTCCTCGGCGTCCGGGCTGGCGCACATCGGCAGTTGCGCGAACGGGCCGGAGGGCAGGAAGTGTTCGAGCGCCGTGTTGTTGTGCGGTTTTGCATGGCTGATGGCGCAGACGATGCCGGTCTGGCTGTACGGCAGCCGGGTGACAGGAATGCCCGCCGCCTCGCGCAGCGGCGAATTGCGGCCCTCGGCCGCCACCACGAGCCGGCACGCGACGCGGGGGCCGCCGAAGACCTGCACGGATGCGCCGTCCTCGGTGCGCTCTACCGCCACAGTGGCAGGCGCGAACACCCGGAGCGCGGGCAGCGCATGCATGTGCGCGTTCAGCGCCACCCGCAGGCTGCGTGCCTCCACCATCCAGCCGAACGCCGCCGCCAGCTTTTCCCCCTCCCCTTGGAGGAGGGGGAGAGCACCGCCAGTGCTCCGGTTCCCTCGATTCCGCTCGCCGCCGCCTGCCTCGCGGTGGTCGAAGTGCAGGAATAGCGGCGAGGCGCGGCGGCCCAGCTTGCCGTCGCTGACACGGATGTCGAGAATCGGGCATGCCGGCTCCGGCAGCCGGTCCCACACCCCAGCATCCTGCAGCAGGGCACGTGATCCGGCGGCGATGGCATAGGCGCGGCCATCGAACGCCGGATGCTCCATCGGCGGCAGCGCGGCACGATCGACCACAACCACGCTGATGCCCGCGGCCGCCAGCCGGCAGGCCAGGGTACCGCCGACCGGTCCGGCACCCACCACGCAGACGTCGGCGGTGATCGCTTCGTCCATATCCGCCCTCCGACTCCGCTGCCCGAAGAGCAGTAGCGGATTCCTCCTGCCGGCCGCTATCCCCGGCAGCCAATGTCCCGGCAGCGGAAAGTCCGGGTGCCCAATCGGCGGGCACACTGGCCTCTACTTCGGGTCCCAGCAAGCCGGCCGGATGGTACGCGCCCTGATGACGGCGGGAAAAGGACCACCGCAAACACACTTCATCGGTCAACCGGTTCCGGTCTATACTTGACCTTCTGCCCTAACCGGGGCGCACAAGGTGCCGATTCGCATGGCCACTGCCAGAACCGCTGAAGCCCGCCGCCTCGCCTCTCCGACCATCCGGACGCTGATGCAACAGCGGTCGGCGGAACTGATCGGCCTGGCTCTCGGGCTGCTCGGCCTTGCGCTGCTGGTGGCGCTTGCCTGCTACGACCCGCGCGACCCGTCGCTCAACACGGCGACGTCCCGCCAAACGAGCAACCTGGCCGGCCCGGTGGGGGCGGTGCTGGCTGACCTGCTGCTCCAGGGGTTCGGCGTCGCCGGCGCCCTGCCGGGGCTGGCGATGCTGGCCTGGGCGTGGCGGATCGCCTCGCGCCGCGGCCTCGGCAGCATGGCGGCACGGCTCGCCACGATGCTCACTGCATTGCCTGTGCTGGCAGCGGTATTGTCCGGCATCCCCACCCCGCCGTCGTTCGCCTGGCCGTCGATGGCCGGTCTCGGCGGCGCGGTCGGCCGCCTGCTGAGCGCCACCGGCCTGGCGGCAGGCCGCGAAGTGCTCGGACCGTTCGGCGCGCTGCTGGTCTGGGCGATCGGCCTGGCGCTGGCGGTGACGCTGACACTCCTGGCGCTGGGACTGTCCTCCGGCGAATGGCGCGCCGCCGGACGCTTCGCCGGAAGTGCCGCGCGCTATGGCGTCTCTGGCGGACGCGATGCCGCCGGGCTGCTGGGACGGCTGTCCCCGGCGCGGTGGGTCAGGCTGCCTCGGTTGCCGCGGCTGTTCCGCCGCCACGCCCATCCGGACGCCGGTAGCATCGTGCGACGCGAACCGGTCGCCGTGACCCGCCTGGTGCCGCCGATGGAAGAGCAGCAAGCTGCGCCGGCATCGCGCACCACCCGGCCGGCCGTGCCGCTCCGGAAGCCCCGCCAGGAAAGCCTGCCGCTCCACGACGCGAGTTGGCGCTTCCCGTCGCTGTCGCTGCTGAAGCCGGCGCCGGCCCGCGCCGCGAGTGGCCCAAGCACCGAGGCTCTGGAGGCGAATGCGCGCCTGCTGGAGACGGTGCTGTCGGACTACGGCGTGCAGGGCAGCATCGTCGAAATCCGCCCCGGGCCGGTGGTCACGCTGTACGAACTGGAGCCGGCGCCGGGCATCCGCAGCGCCCGGGTGATCGGCCTGGCCGACGATGTGGCGCGCAGCCTGTCGGTGACGGCGGTGCGCATCGCCACCGTACCAGGCCGCAACGTGATCGGCATCGAGGTGCCGAACGCCAAGCGGGAGACCGTATTCCTGTCGGAGATACTGTCGTCAGACGAGGTACAGAAGAATCCCGGGCGGCTGACGCTGGCGCTGGGCAAGGACATCAGCGGCGCGCCGGTGTTCGCCGACCTGGCGCGGATGCCGCATCTGATGATCGCCGGCACCACCGGCTCGGGCAAATCGGTCGGCGTGAATGCGATGATCCTGTCGCTGCTCTACCGTCTGTCGCCTGACCAGTGCCGTCTGATACTGATCGACCCGAAGATGCTGGAGCTGTCCACCTACGAGGGCATCCCGCACCTGATGGCGCCGGTGGTGACCGAGCCCGCCAAGGCGGTGACTGCGCTGAAATGGACCGTGCGCGAGATGGAGCGCCGTTATCGCGCGATGTCGCAACTCGGGGTGCGCAACATCGGCGGCTACAACGACCGGGTAGCCGAGGCGCGGTCCAAGGGCGAGGTGGTGACGCGCCGGGTGCAGACCGGCTTCGATCCCGACACCGGCCGCCCGACGTTCGAGGACCAGCCGCTGGCGCTCGAGGCGATGCCGCTGATCGTGGTGGTGGTGGACGAGATGGCCGACCTGATGATGGTCGCCGGCAAGGAGATCGAGGCCGCGGTGCAGCGCCTGGCGCAGATGGCGCGCGCGGCGGGCATCCACGTCATCATGGCGACGCAGCGGCCGTCGGTGGATGTGATCACCGGCACGATCAAGGCCAACTTCCCGACGCGGATCAGCTTCCAGGTGATCTCCAAGTTCGACAGCCGCACCATCCTGGGCGAGCAGGGCGCCGAGCAGCTGCTCGGCATGGGCGACATGCTGTTCATGCAAGGTGGCGGACGCATCACCCGCGTGCACGGCCCGTTCGTGTCGGACGAGGAGGTGGAGAAGGTGGTGGAGTTCCTGCGCGAGCAGGGCGAACCGGCGTACGTGGAGGAGGTGACCGAGCCGCAGGATCCCGATGGCGACGCGATGCTGCCGGGGATCGGCGCGGCGGGGGATGGCGAGAAGGGGCTGTACGACCAGGCGATCGCGGTGGTGGCGCGCGAGGGCAAGGCCAGCACGAGCTTCATCCAGCGGCATTTGAATATCGGCTACAATCGCGCGGCCAAGCTGATCGAGCAGATGGAGAAGGAGGGTGTGGTCGGCCCCGCCAACCACGTCGGCAAGCGTGAAGTGCTGGTGCGGCGGATGGTGGAGGAAGACTGAGCGCAGCGCCGGGGCTGCAGGACGCAGCGCCTGATGCCGTCGGTCAACGATACCGCATCGATATTGACCATCAGGCCTACACGGCCAAGCCGACGGTGTGCTGGCTGATTATAAACTGCAGCGACATCCGTCCGCCCTGCGCGTCATCGCATTGGCATAGCCAACCGCAGTGCTGCCGCACCAGCAATGTTTTCGCAGCCGCGCGGATCATGAGCGGGGTGCTGCCGGTATAGTCGGGGTTACCAATCGCAACGTGGCAACCGACGACCTGCTGCCTGCGGCACGACGGGCTGAATGCGTGCACCCATTCGCAGCCTTTTCACTTACGCGGGAGGCGTGACGGAAATTCGCTGGCCAGTAATTGCCTGCATTTGCCAAGATGTATTATTGTCCACAGTGGAGTTAGCAACTTCGGACAGTGCCCAAAACACGTGGGCGCGGATGATGTGTTCGAAGTTCTGCTTTATAACTCGTATGTATCGAGGAACCATAATGACATCGTAACGCCCCTTATGGCATGGGAGGAGAGGTATGCTTAGCTCGCTCAGGTGCGAAACACCTGTTTTCAATAGCGCGCCGCGCCGTACTCGCTCAATTGTCGTCGCGACAGTGGGGGGCCTGCTGGCATTGCCGGCATCGGCACAAGCCCCTGTGGTGCCCAGCTCCCAATCCTGCCCGGGGTATACAGTCTGTCCAATCATTGACTATCAGGACGCCATCCAGAACGATCCCGATATCCGGGCGGTGAATGCGGGCATCACGCGCATCGAGACGCAGACACTCGACCAAATCCTGCGCGGGGACTTCGAAGAAGATCCGAAGTCGATCCTGGGAAAGGTCATGATTTATGACCGGAATCTGTCGGTCAACGGGCTGGTCGCCTGCGCGACGTGCCATACCTTGCAGGAAGGCTTCACCGGCGGCAGTTCCCTGCTCAATGACACGACCGTTTCGTATGTCGGCGCGATCAATGACCGCGCGAGCGGGCGCAAGCCCATGAGCTATGGCTACGCGCCGTTCGCGCCCATCCAATTCTACCGGGCGAGCACCGGCGATTTCGTCGGCGGCAACTTCTGGGACGAACGTGCCACGGGTTTCGTGACCGGGAACCCGGCCGCCGATCAGGCGCTCGGACCGCCGCTCAACCCGGTGGAGATGGCCAACCCGGATGCGGCCTGTGTCGTCTACCATTTGTCGCTGTCGCAGTATCGCCCCCTGTTCGAGCAGGTTTGGGGGCCGCAGAGCTTTGCGATCAACTGGCCGAGCGACACGGCGCAGGTTTGCGCGCAGCCCGGCTCAACGTCGAGTTCCAATCCGACGGTGCTGACCCTCACCAGCCAGGATCGCAGTCAGGCGACGACGACGTTCCACAACATGGGCCTCGCGATGGCGACCTATGAGGCCGGACCAGACGTCAGCTCATTCTCGTCGAAATACGATTTCGTGCAGCGCGGACAGGCCACCTTCACGCAAACCGAGCAGGAAGGATTTGCCCTGTTCACGGGTCAAGGCAATTGCAGCCAATGCCACGCGATCTCCGCCACCCCCGGCGACAATCCATTGTTCCCCTCCGACCAGCCGATGTTTACCGATTTCACCGCCGTCAATCTTGGAATCCCCAAGAACACCGAAGTCCCATTCTATACGGAGAATGCACCGGATCCGTATGGCTATATCGCCAATCCCGCGGGTCCGAGCTATACCGATCCGGGCGTCGGTGGAATCCTCGCCACCTCTACCAATCCGGAATGGGTGCAGTTGGCGCCGAAGTTCATCGGCACGTTCCAAGTCGCGACGTTGCGCAATGTCGCGAAACGGCCACGCAGCTCGTTCGTCAAGGGCTATATGCACAACGGCTACTTCAAGAGCCTCGACGAGGTCGTGCATTTCTACAATACGCGCGACGTGCTCCCGCCTTGTCCGGAAGCCCTGGGAACCGCGATCGGTGGGCAAGTAGGCCGCACCTGCTGGCCAGCACCCGAGGTGCCAAGTAACGAAAACCGCACGCAGGTCGGGAATCTTGGTCTCACGCACGATCAGGAACTCGCCATCGTGGCATTTCTGCGCACGCTGACCGACGGCTATGCGCCGGTGCAAAACCCGGGTCCGTAGCAAGGCTCCCCGAAGGGAGCCTGGGATGGCGGCGGACTGGATGGCCAACACGCGCAGCTTCGCGGCTGCGCGTGTCCTTCAGCCCCATAGGGAGGCGCCTCCGACCGATGAGGGTTTGCGGTAGCACCGCGGAACTGTCGCGGCCGGAATCAGCGGTCCGAGTAAAGCACCGGTTGGCATTCCGCGAGGGAGGTGCAAATTACCCCGCCACGTACCGCCCCTGCACCGCCGCAATATCCACGCGGCCCGCCACATCGCGCCAGGTCCGCACGTTCGCCGCCACCGTCGCGACATCGCGCATCCCCACCAGCGCCACATCCACCATCGGATTGGACAGCACGAACTGGATCAGCGCCGGCGTATAGTCGAACGTATCGGCAGGATTGACCATCCGCAGCCAGCGCTGGAACACCCCTGAGGTCGCCGTGCGCATCGCCACCGTCGCCATGCCGCGACGCTTCGCCTCGATCAGGCTGCCGAACGGCCGCGTCGAATCGTACGGATGCTGGTGCAGCACGTTGTAGCAGATCTGCATTGCATCGAAGCCGCCGCTGGCAATGAAGCGGTACACCGCCGCGTTGTTGTCCTCGCTGGTGAAGCCCGTCATGCCGACCAGGCCCGCGTCCTTCAACTGCACCAGCTCTTCCAGCATGCCACCCGGCCGCAGGACAACCGCCTCCTGGTCCGGCCCATACGACGTGCCGTGCAGTTGCAGCAGATCGACCCGGTCGCGGCGCAGCCGGCGCAGGCTCGCCTCGAGCGACCGACGCACATCGCCGGCAGCGCTCAGCGGCACCTTGGTGGCGAGAAACACCGGCGCACCCTGCAAGGCCTCGCCGAAGATCGCTTCCGCCAGCCCGTCGCCATAGCCCGGCGCGGTGTCGAAATAGGTCACGCCCTGGTCCACCGCGTGCCGCAGCGCGGCCAGCATCGTTGCGCGAGTGTCGGGAGCGGCCGCATCGTAGGCCTCGATGTAGTTGGTCAGGCCGGCAGTCGCGCCGCCAAAGCCAAGGCGGCTGACCGCAACGCGGTGCGGCCCGAACGCTGCCGTCAGCCCCTGCACCGCGTCCGCCGTGTCCCGTCCCATTCCCGTCCCTTGTCCACACCTCTTGCACCGTCGGCGTCCGGTTAGCACATACGTTATACAAAGCCGCCCGCTACAGGAGAGTACCATGAGCGCGCTGAAGCTGACCCAGATCGGCAATTCCGTCGGCGTGATCCTGCCGAAGGAGCTGCTGGCGAAGCTCGGCGTCGGCAAGGGCGACACGGTGTACGCCATCGACCAGCCGGACGGCATCAAGCTCACCGTCGCCGACCCGGAATTCGCGGCGCAGATGGCAGTGGCCCGCAAATTGATGAAGCGCTGGCGAAATGTGCTCCGCGAGCTGGCGACGTGACGGCCTGGCTGGTGCGACAGCTCGTACTCGCGATCCATGACGAACAACTCGCCGAACACGGGGGCGCCCTCGGCATCCGCGACGAAGGGCTGCTCGAGAGCGCATTGGCACGACCGCTGAACCGTGCCGGTGACGGCGAACCGAACATGGCCGGGCTGGCTGCCCTGTATGCCATCGCCATCGCGCGCAACCACCCCTTCATCGATGGCAACAGGCGCACGGCATTCGCGGCACTGTGCGTCTTCCTGGCGCTGAATGGACTGGAGTTCGAACCCAGGGAAGTCGATGCGACAGTGACGATGCTGCGGCTGGCCGCCGGCGACCTGACCGACGAAGACTTCACCGCCTGGGTCCGCGCCAACTCCCGCGCCGGCGGCGCATGACCTACCCGTTCTGGCTGCCCATCCTGCTCGGCTTCCTCACCGCGGTCGGGCCGTCCACCACGGACATGTACCTGCCCGCCTTCCCCGCCATCGAGGCGTCGTTCCACGCGCCGCCCGGCTCCGCACAGCTCACCCTGGCCGCGTGGTTCGCCGGCCTGGCGGTGGGACAGTTCAGCCAGGGCACGCTCTCCGACCGGTTCGGCCGCAAGCGCCCGCTGATCGTCGCCACCGCGATCTACACGCTGGCCTGCCTGGGCTGCGCGCTGGCCCCCACCATCGGCTGGCTGGCAGCGTTCCGCGCGCTGTCGGCAATCGGCGCATCGGCCGGCATGGTGATCCCGCGCGCCGTGGTGCGCGACCTGGCCGAAGGCCATGCCGCGGCGGTGCTGATGTCGCGGCTCTCACTGGTGATGGGCGCCGCGCCGATCCTGGCACCCACCGTCGGCAGCGCCGTGCTGGCGTTCGCCGACTGGCGCGGCATCTTCTGGATCCTCACCGCCTATGGCGCAGTGTGTTGCCTGCTTGTGGCATTCCTGTTGCCCGACACGCTGGCGCGCGACCGGCGGATCCGGCTCAACCTCGGCGACCAACTGCGCCGCTACCGCAACATCCTGAGCGAGCGCGGTTTCATCACCCACGCCACGATGGGCGGCTTCGCGACCTTCGCGTTCTTCGGCTACCTGGCCGGTTCGTCGCCGGTGTTCATCCAGGGCTTCGGCCTCACCCCGGCGCAATACGCCATGATCTTCGGCGGCAACTCGTTCGGCCTGATCTGCTGCGCCCAGCTCAACCCGCATCTGCTGCGCCGCTTCGGGCATGACCGCGTGCTGCGCTGGGTGAGCCGCGTGCATCTCTGCGCCACCGCGACGCTGCTGGCGATCGCCTTTGCCGGCCTGCACATCCTGCCGCTGGTGATCGCGCCGATCTTCGTGGCGATCAGCTGCATGGGCATGCTGAACCCCAACACCATCGTCGGCGCACTGGCGCGGCATCAGCAGCACGCCGGCAGCGCATCCTCGGTGATGGGCACCGGCCAGTACCTGCTGGGCGCGATCAGCGGGCTGATGGTGGGTCTGCTCACCGACGGCACGCCGCGAGGCATGGCGGCACTGATGCTGGCGGGATCGATCGGCATGGTCGTGGTGGATCGCTGGCGGCCACGGACGTAGGCGTCACCAACCCATCCCTCCAACCGGCTCGGTCCCGTCCGATGTCGTCACCCGCCGCATGTCGCGCGGGAAGCGTTCGTCGAACGGAGCCCGCGATGCATCGTCCGCCGGTTGTCCCACAGCACCAGGTCGCCGACCCGCCATTCGTGACGGTACGTCGTGCCGGCGCGCGTCGCCGGTTCGATCAGCTCCATCAGCAGCAGGCGGCCATCCGCCACACCCATCCCCACCTCATGCGACGCGACGTAGATCGATCTACGCCCCGTGCGCGGATGCGTGTTGACCAGCGGCTGCAGCACCGGCGGCAGCGCCGCGTGCTCCTCGGGCGCGAAATCGGTGAAGCCCAGCAGCGCGCGCAGATGCATCAGGCCGTGTTCGGCAAGCATGTGCTCCAGCATCGCCTGCCGCTCCGGGTGCAGCGCCTCATACGCGGCGCAGGTATCTGCGAACTCTGTCTCGCCGGCGCCGAGCGGCCCGGCCGGCGGCGGCGGCGTCGAGATTGGACACGTCCACCATCTCCGGCCGTCCCAGCCGCAGTGCCGCATTGCGGCGATACGACAGCACATAGCGCTCCGGCTGGCCGAAATTCTCGGCGAAGGCGATCTGCTGCGCGTCGCTCAGCGTCTGGCCGCGGAACACCAGGACCGCGTGCGCGTCGCTGGCCTGCCACAAGGTCGCCATGTTCGCCGATGTCACCGGACCGGCGAGGTCGACTCCGCCGACCGCCGCCAAGAACCCGCTGCGCATGGTTGCCACGCGCGGCGCCATCTTCGCCTCCTGTGCCGCCTGCGATATGTTGCCGTCCCTTGTACCCGACACCAGATTGTGGCTGTTAGGCACAGCATCGCAAGGAGATCCGCCCCGCATGCACCCGATCGTTGGCATCCCGGCCTGCGCCAGGCTTGTGGTCAAGGAACAACTCCGACACGACACGCCGGCGCGCTATGCCGCCGCAGTACTGGGCGGCGCCGGCGCGGTGCCGATCATGATCCCGCCGATCGGCGAGGCCGCGCTCGCGGTGCTGGACCGCTTGGACGGATTGCTGCTGCCCGGCAGCCCGAGCAACGTCCACCCGTCGCATTACGACGGCGGCGACAGCCAGACGCCGGACAGCCATGACATGGAGCGCGACGCCACCACCCTGCGGCTGATCCCCGAGGCGATCGCCCGCGGCATCCCGCTGCTGGCGATCTGCCGCGGTATTCAGGAGCTGAACGTCGCCCTCGGCGGCACGCTGCACCAGCAGGTGCACGCGGTGGCAGAGCGCATGGACCATCGCCCCGGCCCCGGCACCATCGAGGAGGCCTACGCGCCGCGGCACCTGGTGTTCCTGTCCGGCCAGCTCGCCCGCATCATCGGCAGCACGAAGATCCTGGTGAACTCGCTGCACGGCCAGGCGATCGACACGCTGGCGCCCGGCCTCGTGGTCGAGGCGCTGGCGCCCGACAACACGATCGAGGCGGTGCGGGTGGAACGCGCGCCCGGCTTTGCGCTCGGCGTGCAGTGGCATCCGGAATGGGGCTACGCCGACGACAGCGCCAGCCTGGCGCTGTTCCGCGCGTTCGGCGAGGCCTGCACGACGTATCGCACCGGTCTGCGCCGCGCGGCCTGAACGTCCCCCTGTCATTGCGAGGAACGCAGCGGCGCGGCAATCTCGGTCCAGTGGTGCGCGCCAACTGCACCGGAGATTGCCGCGTCGCTGCGCTGCTCGCCATGACAAGGGCGCGGCCAACAACTGGGGGAAGTCACACGATGGATCTGCAACTTGCGGGCAAGAAGGCCCTGATCACCGGCGGCTCGAAGGGCATCGGCCGCGCCGCCGCCGAAGTGCTGGCCGACGAGGGCTGCGACATCACCCTGGTGGCACGCGAGCAGGCGACGCTGGATGATGCCGCCGCGGCGATCCGGGCGCGCCGGCAGGTCAACGTGCGCACCATTTCGGCGGACCTGTCGTCAGACGCCGCCGTCCGTCGCGTCGCCGCGGAGGCCGGCGAACTCGACATCCTGGTGAACAACGCCGGCGCAATTCCGCCGGGCGACCTGCTGTCGATCGACGATGAGAAATGGCGCCATGCATGGAACCTGAAGGTGTTCGGCTACATCTCGTTCTGCCGCGTCGTGTACGGCCAGATGAAGGCGCGCCGCTCCGGTGTGATCATCAACGTCATCGGCGCGGCGGGTGAGAGCTTCCCCACCAACTACATCGCCGGCGCCGCGGGCAATGCGTCGCTGATGGCGTTCACCCGTGCCCTCGGCAAGGGGGCGCCGGCGGATGGCCTGCGGGTGGTGGCGATCAATCCCGGCCCGGTGGAGACCGACCGCCTGGTGATGCTGCGCCGCGCCGAGGCGCAGCACAAGTTCGGCGACGCGGAGCGCTGGCGGGAACTCACCGCCGGCATGCCGTTCGGTCGCGCGGCCTCGCCGAAGGAGATCGCCAACGCCGTGGCGTTTCTCGCCAGCCCGCTGTCCGGCTACACCACCGGCACGGTGCTGACCATCAACGGCGGCGGATGACGCCAGCCGCCATCAGCGACCGCGCGCATACGCGAGTGATTACGGTTCCTTAAGCTCTCTGCCGCATGAAGTACGACGACCGTCCATCCACCGGCACCGACAGTGTCCGAGCCTGGAGAGAGAATTGTCGTACCCGCTCCCGCAACTCAGCATTCGCAGCAAGATTGTCGCCGGCTTCGCCGCCGTCATGGTCTGCACCATCGGGCTCGGCCTGTTCTCGATCCAGCGGCTTGATGCGGTGAACGCCAACGCCCAGGACATCAAGGACGACTATCTGCCCAGTACCCGCGTCCTCGGCCGCCTGGCCCAGATCACCGAGCGGATGCGGCAGAACCGCGCCTCGGTGCTGCTGGCAACCAACGACGAGCAGCGTGCACGCGCTGCCGCGACCATGCAGGACCAGCGGCAACTTTACGCCCGCGAACGCGAGGCCTATCAGCATCTGATCGCAAGCGGCGACGAGCAGCGCCGGGTCAACGCATTCGACGCGGCATGGCAGCACTACCTCGAGATCGACGATATCGTCACCGGGTTGATGGCGCAGGGCCGGCACCAGGAAGCGGTCGGCGTCTTCAGGGGTGACGCGACCAAAGCGATGGCCGCGTTCCGCGATGCATTGCAGGCCGACATCGATCTCAATGTCCGACATGGCACGGAGGCTGCCGACACCGGGGCGGAGCTCGGCCAATCGGCACATCGCTGGATCCTGGCGGTGGTGGTGTTCGCGGCATTGCTGTGCGCGGCCGTCGGCTGGGCAGTGGTGCGCGGCATCTCCGCGCCGATTGGCGCAATGACCGCGGCGATGCGCCGTCTGGCCGAGGGCGACACGACCGTGCAGATCGTCGGCGCCGGCCGTGGCGACGAGATTGGCGCGATGGCGAAGGCCGTCGAGGTGTTCAGGCAGAGCGCCATCGATCGCCTCCGGCTGGAAAGCGAGCAACAGGAACAGGCGGACCGCGCAGCGCGGGAGAAGCAACTCGCGCTGGTCGCAATGGCGGAGAACATCGAAGCGGAGACGCGCACGGCGCTCGAGGGAATCGGGTCACGCAGCGAGACCATGGCGGCGACGGCGGAGGCAATGCGCGCCTCGGCCACGCGCACCGGCGCGGCCGCCGAGAGCGCAGCGGTGGCTGCCGCGCAGGCGCTGGCCAACGCACAGACCGTGGCAAGCGCCGCCGAGCAGCTCACCGCCTCGATCCGCGAGATCGGCGGACAGGTGAACCAGTCCAACGAAGTAGTGGGACGCGCGGTCAGCGCCGGCGGCGAGACCCGGGCGAAGATGGAGACGCTGAACGAGCAGGTGGGACGCATCGGCGCGGTCGCCGACATGATCGGGGAGATTGCCGCGAAGACCAACCTGCTGGCATTTGTATTTGGAATGTCCATAAATGTCAGATACTTAGTGTGGAACTTAGCCGGCTTTACCCGCATAATGCCCGTAGATTTTTTGGATTTGCCGGGGATGGTCCGGGACAACAGAGTGTTGGACAGGGCTAGTCCCTCCCGGAGAGCCAGCCCGGAGCAGCGCGTCCCGTGGAATGGGGACCGCCTAACCCAAGCTCACCGAGCAGCCAGCCGACGGTGTGGAGGCGCCGCTCTGTCGTCTCCGGAAGACCTTCAGCCGCTTCGCCTCGCCTGTGACATCAGCGCTTCGATGACGTCGAACCAGCGATAGCTACGCCGCAACCGGTGGCGACCAAGCGGCGCCTACAGGTGGACAATATCGGGCGGATCGTTTTCCGTGCGCCGCGCCGCACGACACTTCTTCGACTTTGCTTCCCGACGCTCACGGGCGCGTCGCTCGCTGGCATTCAAGGTATCGAGGCCCTCAGCGATTTGCATTATCCGCCTGCGCGCAAACGGCTTGATCGCAACCGTTCGACGTAGCGGCGGGCGCCAGAAACACAGTGTGCCAGTCTCCTCGAATTCGATGATAGCAGGCCCCTGCGGGGCGCGCCCCTCATCGACGCCGATCGGAACCCGCAGCACCTTCGCTTCGCCGATCTCGAGCAGACGACGGACCTCGTCGATTAGATCGCACCTGCTGCGCAGCGGTCCGAGCCGTCGTCTCCATTGTCGCGTTAGCGCAGCTCTCTTGCGCAAGGGGGCGATGTTATTGTGCAGCTGAACGGCAAGGCCGCGCAGGTCGTGGTCTGTGTCCGACGCCCGCACCCGAGCTAGTCGGAGACATTCAGCAGCAAATCTGAGAACCGGGCCTGGCAGGCCATGGCGGGCGGTCATCGGCGGAATGCGCCCAGTGGCAACGTAGGTCGCCAGCAGAAATCCTCTCAACAAATTTTCTTCGGCCTCTCTGCGCGGCTCCTTGCGACTGGCTCCGGGAGCGTGAAGTCGCAACCGCTTCGGATCGTGATAGGGTTCGTCGTTGCGGCCGTGCTTGCCGTCAGCCTCGCGGCCCCGGCGACCTTCGGGCCCACTCAGATCGTCACCGGACCCGTCCTGAACACCGG
>DATAPW010000295.1:0-4545 GCA_036265005.1 Acetobacteraceae bacterium
CGATTCACCTCGGGGTCGTAGAACGAGACCTTGTTGATGCCGCTCTTGAGGTTGTCGGGAACCAGCAGTCGTGGCGCTGCGCCATAGAAGCGGAACATGCGCACATGGGCACCGATCCAATCCGGCAGCGTCTGCGTCCATGTCGCCTCGGCGTACGTGCAGCTGGAAGCGCCGAGCACGGCTACAAAGATCTCGGCCATCCGCACTTCGCCGGTAAGCGGATCGACAATCGGCACGCGCTTGCCGGAGTAGTCGACGAACAACTTGTGCCCGGCCACGTGCTGCTGGCGCATAGTGGGTGACAGCCGCCGCTCGAACTCGCGGAACAACTGGCAAAACCGGCTGATATGTTGGCCATAACATATCAGCCGTTATGTTGCGGCCCGGGTTATGTGGTCTCGTGACGCTGTTTCCTTCCCAGCGGGAAGGTCGCGGTGCGCTTGACGCAACATAAGCTGGGTCTTCGCTTGGCGGATCTCACTCAATTCGAGGTTCGCCATGGATCAGCTCTGTAATTCCGGCAACGCCGCCGATCGTCGGGTTCAGGACCAACCGTTCGCTGACGAGCGGGACCGCTATCTCAGCCATTGCGCGGCACATGGCGCGAGGCCCGCGACCCTGAAGATCAAGCGCAACGAACTCATATGGATCGCCCAAAGTCTCGCCCCGGGCGCCGATCGCGGTGTCGACATGACGGAGTTGATGGCGATCGCGCTGAAGCGCCAGAACCTCCATGGGGCGGCCACCGCTGCGCGGCGGGTCATCGATATCGGGCGACCGTGGCTGCGGTTTCTCGGCTGGTGGAGGAAGCCCGACGAACCGCTTTTGTGCCGGGACCAACTCGACGGCTATGTCACCTGGATGCGCGATGAGCGCGGCTTCACGCCGTCGACGGTGGAGCAATGGGGCCGAACGACGGCAAGGTTCCTGCGGTGGTGCGCGCAGACGGGCCGCCAACTCAGGGGCCTGACGGCGGGCGATATCGATGACTATGTCGCCATCCAGGGAAAGGGCCGCTGGACGCGCATCTCGACAGCCAACATGGTCTCGGCACTGCGCGCGTTCTTGCGGTACGCCGCCAAAGAAGGATGGTGCGCGAACCAATTGGCAGAGTCGATTGCTCGGCCGCGGCTCTACCAGCAGGAATCCCTCCCATATGCCCCGGATTGGTCTGCCGTCCAACAGATGCTAGCCGACGTCGATACCGATAGGCCGAGGGATATCCGCGATCGCGCGATCCTTTTGCTGCTGGCGCTCTATGGCATGCGGAGCGGCGAAGTCGCCGCTTTGCGGCTTGACCAGATCGATTGGGCGAGGCGAACCATCGGGCTCGTTCGGCTGAAGCGACGGCAACCTCAGATCTACCCATTGCTGCCCGCCGTCGCCGAAGCTCTGGCTCGGTATATTGATACCGTCCGACGGCCCTCATCCTGCCTGGAAGTATTCCTTTGCATGCACGCACCTCTTCGGCCGTTGAGGGCAAGCAGCATCTTTGACGTCGCTAATCGGCGCTTCGTCGCGCTGGGGATTGAAGCGGCCCATCGCGGCGGGCATGCGCTGCGTCACGCCTGCGCAGTCCGTTTGCTCGCCGAAGGCCTGACCCTCAAGGAGATCGGCGACCACCTGGGGCACCGTAGCACGTCCGCAACCAGCACCTACGCCAAGGTGAACATGGCGGCGCTCCACGAGGTCGGCGCCTTCGACCTGGGAGACGTCCTATGATGGTGACCGACGTCATCGATGCCTATCTGACCCACCAACGGTCGCTGGGCATGCGGTTCCAGTCCGCCGGAGAGTTGCTCCATCGCTTCGGCCGGGCAATGGGAGAGCGGCCGATCCAGGAGGTAACAGCAGGCGCGGTCCTCGACTTCCTCAACGGCAATGGGGCGTTGACCGCGACCTGGATGCTCAAGCACAGAGTGCTGATCGGTCTATATCGGTTTGCCGTCAGGCGCGGGTACGTCGACAGCTCGCCCCTGCCGCCAACTCTGCCCAGGCTGCCCCCACAGCAAACGCCGTATGTCTATTCGACCGAGGAGTTGCGCCGCCTGCTGGACGCAACCGCGATCTTGCGCACGGGCCACAGCCGTCATGTCCCCGCCATGTACCGCACTCTGCTGTTGCTCCTCTACGGAACCGGCATGCGCATCGGCGAGGCATTGCGCTTGACCTTGCAGGACGTCGATCTCGCCGAAAGAGTCATCACCGTCCGCTGCACAAAATTCTTCAAGACGCGTCTGGTGCCGATCGGACCGAAGCTTGCGGGCGAGTTGGCGGCACACCTCGAACGCCGCGGCCTGCTGGCCATCCCGCGCGACAAGGCTGCGCCGTTCTTCGCGTCGCGCGGTGTTCGAGGATGGTGCTATCCGCGCGTCATCGCAATGTTCCAGCATGTGCGACGAGCCGCTGGCATCAACTGCCCGATTGGGGAGCCGCGCCCGCCGCGCTTGCATGATCTTCGCCACACCGCGGCCGTCCACCGTGTCGTCGCGTGGTATCGCACCGGCCAGGACGTCCAGCGATTGCTTCCGCAGCTCGCTACTTACCTCGGACACCTCGATATCCGGTCGACCCAGCGTTACCTCCGAATGACGCCCGAACTCTTGCAGGCGGCCAGCCAGCGCTTCGCCCAATACGCGATGGGGGACGATCATGAAGGATGAGACGCTCCTGGGACCGTGGGTTCGGCGGTTCCTCCTCGAGCATCTGGTGGCCGAACGCAATCTGGCGAGGAATACCCAGGTCAGCTACCGCGATACTCTGGCGCTCTTGCTGCCGTTTGCCAGCAAGCACGGAGGGCGTGCTATCGATCGCATGACCGTCGAGGATCTGACGCCACCCGTAGTCCGCAGATTCCTCGACCACCTGGAACGCGACCGAAAATGCAGTGGCACCACCCGCAACCAAAGGCTCGCGACCATCCGATCATTGGCGCGGTTCATCGGCATGCGCTCACCGGCGCATGTGGCCTGGTGCACCGAGATACGGGCGACGCCGTTCAAGAAGACTGCCAAGACCGGGATCGGGTACCTCGAGAAGGCCGAGATGGATGCACTGCTGGCCCAACCGGATCGGTGCACGGCTCTCGGCGACCGAGATCATGCTTTGCTCCTATTCTTGTACAACAGCGGTGCTCGTGCCGAGGAGGCGGCGACGCTGACCATCGACCGCCTGCAGCTGGAAGCGCAATCGTCTGTGCGGCTACACGGCAAGGGAAACAAGTTCCGGACCTGTCCGTTGTGGCCGGTCACAGCGACGTCGCTGTCGAGACTGATCGCCAAACGTGGCAAGCACGAACCGGTCTTCTTGAACCGGAGCAACCAGCCATTGACGCGGTTCGGGATCCATCGGCTCGTGGGGCAATATGCCGAGCAAGCAAGCAGGACCATGCCGTCGATGGCGACGAAGCGGGTCAGCCCGCACACGATCCGGCACACGACCGCGGTCCACCTGCTGCGCGCCGGGGTCGACATCAACACCATCCGCGCCTGGCTCGGTCACGTGTCTCTGGACACAACGCACATCTACGCTGAGGTCGACATGGAAATGAAGGCAAAGGCGTTGGCCAGTGTCGACATCTCCGGCCTGCAAAACAGGCCATGGCAGCGACCGCTGCCGTCCCTGATGACGTTCTTGAAAGCCCTCTAGTCACTCGGGCCGCCGCTCGAACTTATGTTGCGGCGCATGCCGGGGAAACCGGTCCTTTCTCTGGCGGCGCCACATATACCGGGCCGCAACATAACGGCTGTAAGCGTAGCCGTTCGGGTGGACCGCCCGATATTCGTCCCACAAAATCAGCAGGTTCACGGCGGGACGCTTGAGCTCCAGCACCAACGCTGCCCAGTCCGGCTCGGCGTAGAATCGCGCGCCAGTGCGCACCCCGGCGTTCACGAACAGCCGCGCCACAAGGCTCTCGTCGGTGACGTCCGCAGCCAGAGGCCAACCGATCCCCGCTGCCGTCGCTCGGGCCAGGTACTCCCGCACCGTGCTCGGTGCGATGCCCAGTTCCCGCCCGATCGCCCGCGAACTCGCCCCGGCACCAAAGTGCAACGCCAGTAGCTGCCGTATCCGCCGCATCGAAAGCCTCGCTGTCGGCATCCCACCTCTCCATCGATTGCGATGGCGGCACTGGAGGCCAGGTCATTGCTGACCCGCGAGACAATCCATCCCCCGCCCACCCCGCAGCTCCGCGGGATGGGCGGCATCGTCAGAATGGTGGGCGGCTTGAGATTAGAACCGTGGGCGCCTTCAGCTCAGAACGCAGGGCGGTATCAGATCGGAATAGGTGGGCGCCTTACGTCAGAAACCGCATGCTTCGCGCACGATCAACCCAACGTCGTCGATAATGCAGGTCTCTTCCAACGACACGTCCAACCCAGCAAAATACCTCATAGCTGCTCCTCCACGGTGCTTGTGGCCGATCCCAACCGGGCCACGCTCTACCATCCTGAGAGGAGCAGCCACCGCCCTCTGGGGGAGGACCCCAATCACCCCATCTGACCCAAAAGCATGCTGCACGACGCCGGATCGCCTGATTCAGGGCTA
>DATAPW010000296.1:0-5430 GCA_036265005.1 Acetobacteraceae bacterium
GCGATGTGCCGCACCACCGCGAGATCGTGCGAGATGAACAGATAGGCTATGCCAAAGCGTTCCTGCAGGTCCTGCAGCAGGTTCACCACCTGCGAGCGAATCGACACGTCCAGCGCGGATACCGGTTCGTCGGCGACGATCATCTTCGGCCCGGGCGCCAAGGCCCGGGCGATGGCGATGCGTTGGCGCTGTCCGCCGGAGAACTCGAACGGGTAACGCCGCAGATGCGTCGCATCGAGGCCGACCAGGCGCAGCAGTTCGCCCACCCGATCGCGCCGCTCGCTGTGCGATGCGCATAGCCGGTATACGTCGAGCGGTTCGGCAACGATATCCTCGACACGCTGGCGCGGACTGAGCGACGCATACGGGTCCTGGAACACGATCTGCATCTCGCGGCGGCGCCGGCGCAGCGCGGCGTGGCCGAGGTTGAGCAGATCATCGCCGCCGAACTGTATGCGGCCGGAGGTCGGCTCGGTAAGGCGCAGCAGCATTCGGCCGGTGGTCGATTTGCCGCAGCCTGATTCGCCTACCAGCGCCAGCGTCTCGCCCTCCGCGAGGTCGAACGACACGCCATCGACAGCACGCACCTGACCGATGGTACGGATGCCCGCCGGGCCACCGGTGATCGGAAAGTGCTTGGTCAGCTCGTGGACCTGTAGCAGCGGGGTCGTCACACCAGCGCCCAGCATGCTGCCTCGCCGCCCACGCCGTCTGGCACCAATGGCGGCTCATCCGTGCGGCACACATCACGCGCGATGCCGCAGCGTGGATGGAAGCGACAGCCTGACGGCATCGCGTAAGCCGATGGCACCGTGCCCTCGATCGTGCGCATACGGTGCTCGCGTGTCTCCAGAGACGGCACCGAGCGCAGCAGCCCCTGGGTATAGGGATGGCGCGGCACCGCGAACAACTGCTTCACCAGCGCGCGTTCCACCACCTTGCCGGCGTACATCACCACAACCGTATCCACGAGGTCGGCGATCACGCCCAGGTCGTGGGTGATCAGGATGATCGCGGTGCCCAGCTCCGCCTGCAGCCGCCGCATCAGGTCGAGAATCTGCGCTTGTATCGTCACATCGAGTGCCGTCGTCGGCTCATCGGCGATCAGCAGCTTGGGATGGCAGGCCAGCGCCATGGCGATCACCGCGCGCTGACGCATGCCGCCAGAAAGCTGGTGCGGATAGGACTGCGCGCAGCGTGCAGGATCGGGAATGCCTACCAGCTCGAGCATCTCCACCGCGCGCGCCAGCGCCGCCGCGCGCGTTGCGTCCCGATGCAGCCGCACCCCCTCGGCGATCTGCTCGCCCACGCTGAACACCGGGTTCAGCGTGGTCATCGGATCCTGGTAGATCATCGCCATTGAATCGCCGCGCAGCGCGCGCAACCGGGCTTCGTCCAACGTCGCGATGTTCTCGCCGTCGAACATGATGCGCCCCGACACGATGCGCGCCGGTGGGCTAGGGATCAGCCGCATCAGCGATAGCGCGGTCATCGTCTTGCCGCAACCGGACTCGCCAACGATACCCAGCGATTCGCCCGCGCTCAGCGCAAACCCGACGCCATCCACCGCGCGCACCACGCCGCGCTTGGTGAACAGGTGCACGCGCAGATCATCGACTGCCAGCAGCGGTTCGCTCACGTCTCCAGCTCCGGGTCGAGCAGGTCGCGCAGCGCGTCGCCCACCATGTTGAACGCCAGAACGGCAAGGGTGATGGCCGCCCCGGCGAATGCCGCTGGCCAGGGATCGCCCACCAGGTCGCCCATGCCCTCGCGGATCATGTTGCCCCAGCTTGGCGCCGGCGGCTGCGTTCCAAGACCGAGGAACGACAGTGCCGCTTCCAGCCGGATCGCTGTGGCGATCCACAGGCTGAGTGCGACTATGAGCGGACCGGCGATGTTCGGCAGGATGTGGCGCGCCATGATCGCGAACGGGCCGCGGCCCGATGCGATCGAGGCGTCGATGAACGGCTCGCGCCGCACCACCTGTGTCGCAGACCGGGCGAGACGCACGAAGCGCGGGAACAGCGCGATGGCGATGGCGACGATGGCGGTGCGGAAGCCTGGTCCGAGGGCCGCAGCGATCATGATACCCAGCATCAGCGAAGGAAACGACATCAGCAAGTCGGCAAAGCGGCTGAGCAGCCGATCGGTCCAGCCGCCGAAATAGCCGGCCAGCATGCCGGCCCAGGTGCCGCACAGCGCGGCCAGAACGGGCGCGGTCACGCCGATCGCCAGCGATGCCTGTGTGCCCAGCAGCACGCGCGAGAACACGTCACGGCCGAACGGGTCGGTGCCGAACCAGTGTTCCGCAGACATGCCCTGGCTGGCGCTGAGGAAGCTCTGCTCCAGTGGGTCGTGCGGCACGATCCAGGGGCCGGCGACTGCCAGCGTTGCCAGCAGTGCCACCAGCAGCATGCCGATCGAGGCGATGGTGTTGCCGACGATGTAGGACGCGATGATCCCACGCTGCTGCGCGCCGCTGCCCAGGCGTTCGGAGAGATCGCTCATCGCCCCGCCTTCATCGCAGCGTGATCCGCGGATCGATCGCGGCGCACAGCAGGTCGGTGAGCAGGTTCACCAGCACGACGAAGAACGCGAACACCACAAGGCCGGCCTGCACCATGGTGTAGTCGCGCGCCGTGATGCCGCCAATCAGCAACTGGCCGAGGCCAGGGCGCGAGAACACCAATTCCACTGTGATGGTGCCGGACAGCGTGGTGAGCAGGTAGATACCTAAACCCGTGGTGACTGGGATCAGAGCGTTGCGCAGCGCGTGCTTGAAGATGACCCAGCGCTCGGCCACGCCCTTGCCGCGTGCCGTGCGCACATAGTCGCGGCGCAGCACCTCCAGCAGCGACGTGCGGGTCAGCCGCATCACGAACGCCGCCATCACCACGCCTAGCGTGATGGCGGGGAGCACCAGGTGGTGCAGCTTGTCGAGGAAGCCCTCGCCGCCGCCCAGCATCGGAAACCAGTCGAGGTGCAGCGAGAACGCGATCAGCAGCAGCACGCCGACATAGAAATCCGGCAGGGAGAAGCCGGCCAGCGCGAACAAGCGTCCGATGACGTCAGGCGAGCGATTGCGCTGCACCGCAGCCCAGGCACCGAGCGGAACGCCGATGACGATGCCGATCAGCGTCGCGGCCAGCGCGAGTTCGATCGTATAGGGCAGGCTGTCGAGCAGCAGGGCGTTGATCGACGTGCCGTTGGTCATTGACGCGCCGAAGTCACCGGTCAGGGCATGGCCGACGAACGTCAAGTACTGCACCCAGAGCGGCTGATCGAGGCCCAGTTTCTGACGGAATGTCGCGATGGCTTCCGGTGTGGCATATTCGCCGAGTGCGGCGACGGCCGGATCGCCGGGCAGGATGCGCAGGGCGAGGAAGACCAGCGTCAGGACAAGCAGGACCGTCGGGATTACTTCCAGGCCGCGGCGAAGGATGTAACCTGCCATCAGCGCATCACTGCCGTACGCTCGCTCGTCCCAGCGTGAAGGTCCCCATGAACGCCTTCACCGGGAAGCCGATCTCGAGCCGCGGATTGTGCACCCATGTCCCCGCCGGGCTCGGCAGTGGGATCACCGGCACCTGCTGGAGGATCTGCATCTGGATCTCCTTGAGCAGCGCCAGACGTTTCGCGTCGTCCACTTCCTGGTGCGCACGATCGATCATCGCATCGACGTTCCCCGCGACGTCGCCGAAATGCGAGAAATTCATGTTGTGCGTCGGCTTCCCGACAATCGAGCGCGAATCGTAGAAAGCGTTGAGGATCGCCTGCGTCAGCGGCGGCTGGCCGGTGCCGTAGACCACCAGCGGATCGAGGTCGCGGCGAATATCGACGTGATAGCTCGCATGGTCCACCAGCCGCATGTTGATCTGCACGCCAACCTTGCGAAGCTGCTCCTGGATGATCAGCAGGTTGGTCTTGTATTCCTCGCGTTCGCTGATGAACACGTCGATGTTGAAGCCATTCGGCAGCCCGGCCTCGGCCAGCAGCTTCCTGCTGCGCTGTGGATCGAGCGTGTAGGGCCAGTCGGACGGAATGTCCTCTTTCCCCAGCGACCCATAGAACCCCTGCGGCGAGATGCCGTACATCGGCTCGACGAAGTCGCCGAACGCATTGATCCACGCCGTCGGATCGATCGCATGTGCGATCGCCTGACGCACGCGGATATCGTCCAGCGGCTTGCGCGTCATGTTGAGGAACAGCGCCCAGGTGCCACCGGGCCGGCCGTAATCGAAAATCGCATCCGGCTTCTGCTTCTTCAAGCTCTGGAACCATCCGGGCACCGCGGCGCCCTCGATCATGTCGACGTCACCCTTGACGAAGGCCAGCGTGCGCGCCGCGGTCTCGGTCAGGAACAGCTCCTCGAGGCGATCGATCTTCGGCTTGCCGCCCCAGTACCGGTCGAACGCGCGCCAGACGATCTTCTGTTTCGGATCATAATTGGCGAATTCGAACGGACCGGTGCCCACGGGGTTGAGCCGCATCTTGTCGCCGAGCTGCTCGACCGCCTTTCGGCTCTGCATATAGCCGCCGAACCGCGGCATGCAGCAGAACGCATAGAAGAACGGGCTAGGCTGGCTCAGATGCATCACCGCTGTGTAGGCATCGGGCGTATCGACGCTCTCGATCTGGCGGAAGTTGGCGGAGTACTGCGATCCCGTCTTCGGATCGGCCATCCGCTTAATGGTGAATGCCACATCGTCCGAGGTAAACTCGCCGAACCCCTTGTGCCACTGCACGCCATGCCGCAGGTGGAAAGTCCAGGTGCGTCCGTCGGGCGACATCTCCCATTTCTCGGCAAGCTCGCCCTGGAGCTGATCCGCCTGGATGCGCGTGGTGCCGTCCGGCGGGCTGACCAATGTGTTGTAGGTCTGCCGGGTGGCGAACTCGTCGCCGTTGCCGATGCCGTAGGCCGGATCCATCGCACCGATGTCGCGCTGCGACACGCCGACCCGGGCGATGGTTTCAGCCGAGACCGCGTGCGCGAGCAACGCCGCAACGGTGGCAAGCAGGGCGGAGCGCAGCAGGTGCGGCATATTTTCTCCCCTTTTCACCGGTTGTGACTTGCCGGCATTGCCTCGGACCGTATGCAGGCGGGCGATGCGGCGTCAACAGTCCCAATTGTGACGCACGGCCCATGCGCATGCCGCCATGCCCAATCCCGTTGCCTTCCTCAGCTACTTGAGCTGGTTGGGGGTTCTGTCAGCTCTGGCGCCTGACGGCTCGATGAGTACGCACGAGATGGCAACCCACTCAGGCGGTTGCCAGAATATGGAGGGCGATCGCTGTCTTCCGCATGCGGGCTCTGGTGCAAATTGGTGCCGATGAGGGAGTAGCCGGCGCAGATCCCCGAGAATGTCCGCTTTATCGCGCGGCAAGCACCGCATTCCAGACGGCGGGCGTACTTGTATCTTTGAGGCGTAG
>DATAPW010000297.1:0-2124 GCA_036265005.1 Acetobacteraceae bacterium
CGATCCATGATTATCTCGACCGATGGGACTATGATGGGACTACGATGGGACGCTGCAACGCATCCATCACGCGCTCTATGCCCACCTTCCCTCTTGAAGATGGCGTAAACTACTGATTAAGATAGATAATGTGGTGAATTACCGGTGCGCTACTGGCTACACCGCGAGCCCAAGCAGATCAAACGCCTTCTGCTGAACCGGTGTCGGCCTGGTCAGCATGGTAAGCGGATAGTGCGGTGTGATCGCGGTGGTGATGGTGTTGCGCGCCAGGGTCGCGAGATCGGCCAGCAGCGATTGGAAGCTGTGCACTGGCAATCCGTCCTCGGTCCGGCCCGTCATGTGCTTCGTGATCGCTGCCTTTGAGCGCTGCGCCTGCGTCACCACGCTGCGGCGCTGCGCTTGCGCGGCTTCCTTGTCGGTGTCATCGAACAGCATCGGCGCCAGGCGCTGACGCATGTGCCATTCCAGGTAGTAGGCCAGCATGCACAGAAACACATGCCCGCGCACCCGATCCGCGAGCCAGTGATACACCGGCCGGACATGCAGATCGACCGTCTTGAGGCAACGAAACGCCCGCTCGACCAGCGCCAAGGATTTGTAACTGCGCACTGTGTCCGCGTCGGCGAGCGTCGCCTCAGGCAGGCTGGTGCGCACCACGTAGATGCCGTCGGTTGCTGCCTCGGCGGCGATCTTGGCGGTCTTTTTGGCGAAGCTGAAGGCGGTGTCGGTGATCTCCAGATCGAAATGCTTTTTCATCTTGTAGGTGTCGATCACCTCGCCCACCTTGAGCGCGATTTCGGTGGCCCCACGCAACGGATCGCGCTTGCGCGCAACCGCGGCCTGAATGCGGGCCAGGTCCTTCTCGGTGGCCGTGAGCATATCATCGCGCTTGCGGCTACGTTCGGCGGCAAGCTCGGGGTTGCGGCAAACCACCAGCCGCTCACCCGGGAAGTCGGGGGATGTGATGCTGGCCATGTCGCGCTGGTCGAACAGCGTGAGCTGCAAGGTACCGCTGTTCAGCAGGTCCTTGATGGCCGGAGCGCGCAACGAGGTGATCCAGTCCAGACCTGCGGCTTTGACATCGTCGGTGATGCGGGCCTGGGTCATCATGCCGCGATCGCCGACCAGCACCACATGGTCGAGGTGGAAGCGCTGCTTCAGCTTCTCGATCTGGGGCGCCAGGGTCGTTGGATCGGCGGTGTTGCCGTCAAACACCTCGACCGCGACCGGACAGCCGTCAGGGGCGCAGAGCAGACCATAGACGATCTGCAGCGTGCCTTTGCGGCCGTCGCGGCTGTAACCGCGCTTGGCGAGGGGACAGCAACGCCCTTCCATGTAGCTCGACGAGACATCGTAGAGCACCAGGGTGCCGTTGCTGAGATGGCGCCTGGCCAAAGTCGTCTCGATGGCGGGCTGGCGCTCGCGCAGCCAGTCGAGCGCGGCATAGAGTTCGTCGTCATCGACTGCGCCGAGGCCCAGAACTTCGCCGAGGCTGGAGGAAGCGGTGGCGGGCGACAGCGCCCGTGCCGCAGCCAGCTTGGACACGGGGTCGAGGATGCGGCCGACCAGCAGGGCGAGGACGAGGTCGCGGCAGCGATTGCCGTCGGGGCCGAGGATGCGATCGAGGCCGATCTTGCGGGCGGTGCCGAGCGCCGCCGCGACGTGGCCGTGCGGCAGGCTGCGGGTGACGGTGAAGGCGTCGCGTTCGGCGGGGATGACAGTGCCGCCTTTGAGCACGCCCCGTAGGCCTTCGACATGGGCTGTGGGCCAGCCGGAGAGGTTACAGAGGGTGCGTTTACGGATCTTGCCGTCCTGGCGATAAGTCTCGCGCAGCAGCACAGCAGGGGGCGAATTGCGGTTCGGGACGGCCTCGATATACATGGCCCGAAAGGAACCGATTTGGCCGCGGTGTACAAATCACAAGTCAGTGATTACATGGCCACATTTTGGACATCATGAACGTCATTTTGCCAGGACTTCCGCCGGATTTATAGTATCGGGAAGAGGGAAGCTGGGACTAGTTGTCTGGGTTGTGAGACGTCCTTTGCATCTTCAGCGATGAGACGAGCCTTAGTAGGGTCGGAAGGCCCAACTACGTAAAAGTGCACGATTGTTGGTGTGGAC
>DATAPW010000298.1:0-13225 GCA_036265005.1 Acetobacteraceae bacterium
GTAGGGGCCGTCAGGCTGCGCCGGCAACGTGCCCAATGCGATCGGCTGGCCACTGGTGGGCATGGCTGTCGCTACAATGTCGGCGGGAGCGCCGAGTGATTTGACGCCGCTCAGTGTGAGTGAGTTCGGGGCTGAAGTGACTGTTAGCGTGATACTGGCCAATTGGATCGTTCCTTATGATCATCATGTCGGTGTCTGTTGGGCGCTGAGCGACCCAGCGGGGCACAACGCAAAACGCTCGCCACTGGCGAGGCTGCTTTAAGCAAAGCGCCGCCGACGGGCTTTCAGGCCCGTCGAGGCGACCCTGCTCGTCGCGGGTCAGCGACGATGCCGGCCACCGGATCGGTAACGGGTCGGCAGTCGTTCACCTGCTCTCAAAGTCCCCGCACGGAAATTGTTCCTGTCATCCCGACGCCGCGAAATCGGCCGGATCGGGTTGCCTTGGCGAAAAATGCTGAGCTTTCATGCTTCCGTTGATAGCCAAACTGCCCTCAGGTGAGCAAGAGAAATCAGAAAATTTTCCTATATTCGATTGGATGCGCGAACTTTCTCGCCGCCGTGGCGCCGCTGGGCTAGTTTGCCGCATGTGCCCCGGCCGATCGGGTCCCGTAGCCTACAAACCGCCTGCCCCAACTGCGCAAGAAGCCAGGGCCGCCTGCATTGTTCCGTAGCGCACGCGAAGTTCCGCTGTACACCGTCGCCCTGTGGCTGTTGTTCGCTGGCTGCCCCGGTCGTGCGCTGGAGGTGCCGGAGGACCCGCAGCTTTCCTGTGACCGCGCCGCAGCCCGTGCCGAACGTGAAGGGCCGTTGCCCGAGGGCCTGCTCGCCGCGATCGGCACCGTGGAGAGCGGGCGCCTCGATGCCAGCGGGCTGCACCGCCGCGCCTGGCCATGGAGCATCAACGCCGAAGGCTCGAGTTACTTCGCCGCGACCCCCGGCGAGGCGGTGTACACCGTGCGCAGCCTGCAGGCCCGTGGCTATCGCTATATCGATGTCGGCTGCTTCCAGGTGGATCTGGCCTTTCATCCACACGCGTTTGCCACCCTGGAGGATGCGTTCGACCCCGACGCCAACGCGCGCGCCGCATCGCGTATCCTGTTGCTCGCCCGGTTCGCTACAACCGGCTGGGACCAGGCCGTGGCGCAGTACCATTCCGCGTCGTTGCTGCGCGGCGCGTGGTATCTGCAAAAGGTGCAGGCGGTTTGGCCGGCGGCCCGCGCACGACTGGTGGCGCTCGATTTCGGCAGCGCCCGCCTGCCGCAATATGCCGCGCTGCTGTCGGCCGAAGCGCGGCTGGTGCGTGTCGTTACCGCCAGGGACCCTGCCCCGGCACCGATCGCCGGCCTGCCACGGGTGATCTCGCCCGCCGATGCTCCGGACACCACGCGGCTGCTCAAATTCACCGGCACCCTGCCGCGCGTGCTATCGCCGCCGGAAGACGCCGTTGCCGCGCCAAGACGCTCCGGGCGGTTGTGACGCGCGCGCCGATCAGCGGTTTCGTGGTTGCCTATAACCGGGCGGCGCTGCTGCAAACCTGCCTGCGCTCCCTGCGTTTCGTCGACGATCTGATCGTGATCGACAAATCGTCCAATGATGACACACCGGCCATCGCGCGGCGCTACGCCGATCGGGTGATCACGGTGCCCTGGTCACCCACCGTCGAAGAAACCCGAAGCTTCGCCCTCGATCAGTGCCAGCACGATTGGATCGCATTCCTCGACGATGACGAGATGCTGAGCCCGGCTGCAATCGAATTCCTGAGAGCGCCGCGCGGACCCGACGCGTTGGATATCGTCTCGATGCCGCTGCGCCACTACATCCTCGGCATGTTCGACGAGCGCGCCTATTACTGGCCGGAACATCATGTACGTTTCTTCCGCAAGGGAGCCGCTGAGTTCGGCCCTGTGGTGCATGGCGGCATGCGGCTGCTGAGCGAACGGATCGATCGGATCGAGGCGGATTCGCCGATCCGAATCGAGCACCTGTCGCATCCGGACACCGCGCAGTGGATCGAGCGAACCAATCGCTATACCTCGCGCCCCAGCCGCGTGCGCAGCGAATCCGCTCAGGCGGACATGATCGGCTTCGCCCATCAGCGCATCGACCATTGGCAGGCGGAGAGCCGCGACAGCAATGGCAGCGACTACCAGGCTGCCGTCGCCTTGTTGCGCGCGATCTACGATATGGTGGATCGGGTCAAGGCGTGGGAAGCGCAGCAGGGCCTCGACGGCGCCAGCGCATTTCGGGCACGCTGCGCCGAATTGGAGCACGCCTATGATGAGCTTGAAACCCGCCTTGGAATTGCCACCGGAATGCACTGCCTACAGCCAATGACCAAGACTAAGCTGCAAAGCCTGATCGAGCGCCTGCGTTGGTGACCAATCTGTCAACCGTTGCGCGCACCACCACAAGCGTTCCCGCCTGGTGGCTATGGCTCGCGAAATTGCGCAGGGATCTGGTCGCGACCGTGACGCGGCCGATCTATCGCCTCTACGGCCATCGCCTGCTGAGCCAGGTCATGCAGCGTCCACCGCCGCGCCATGTCGGCATCATCCTGGATGGCAACCGCCGCTTCGGCCGGCTCTCGGGCCTGGTCGATCCATTGCAGGTCTATGCGCACGGCGCGCAGAAGCTCGACGATTTGCTGAACTGGTGCGGCGAACTGGCGATTCCGGCGGTTACCCTGTGGGTCTGTTCGACCGACAACCTGGAGCGCCAGCCCCAGGAGGTTGCCGGCATCCTCGGCGCGCTGGAAATGAAGCTGCGCGCGCTGGTGGACGATCCGCGGATCCACCGTCGGCGTGTGCGCGTGCAGGCGATCGGCCGGCTCGATGTCCTGCCGGAGAGCACGCTGGGGGCAATCCATGCCGCAGAGCAGGCCACTGCCGGCTACGACACGATGCTGCTGTCCATCGCTGTCGCATATGGCGGTCGCGAGGAGATTGCCGACGCGGTGCGGGAAATGCTGCTCGAGGCGATGAGCAGTGGCGTATCGTTGTCCGAGATCGTCGCCGGCGTATCGCCGGAACGGATCGGCCGGCATCTATATCTCGCCGATGCGCCGGAACCGGACCTGATCATTCGCACCAGTGGCGAACTCCGGCTATCGGGCTTCCTGCTCTGGCAGAGCGCCTATAGCGAGTTCTATTTCTCCGATGTGCTGTGGCCGGCGTTCCGCAAGATCGATTTCCTGCGTGCGGTGCGTGCGTTCCAGCAACGCCGGCGCCGCTACGGACGCTGACCCAGCAGATGCCGGCGAAGCCGCGGCAGGTAGCCGCGCATGAACATCCGAAACGACCCTTGCAACTCGTCATGCTGGCGCTCCAGCACGGCGTTGCGGTGCTCCAACGCGATGCGGTCGGCCTTGATCTGGTGCACATGTTGCTTAGTGTCGTGCAGGCTGGCGGTTGTCTGTGCGTGGTCTGCGGCAGCCCGTGCGAGGTCTGTGGCAGCTTGTGCAAGGTCTGCAGCAGCCTGTGCGAGGTCGGCCTGCGCCTGCGTGCGCTCGCGCTGCGTCTGTGAAAGCTCCGCTTGTGTACGATGCAGTTGATCGGTGAGCGCCATGGCTCTCCGCTGTTCGGAGTCAAGGTCGCTGCGATCGATATACAGGCTGGGCGGCAACGCCGGCAGTTCGCGATCGGACGCGATCGCCAGCAGATAGGGCGCGCGAGGCAATCCGGTGCAGGCTTCGAAGTGGGTGTCGCCGCGACGATCGAATATCAGCGGCGGCGCATTGGACGAGCCGTCAGCCAACAGCGCCGATCCGATCAGCGGTCGTTGCCGCAGCATCGCGACATTGCGGAAGGCGCTGCCCAGCATGGCGGCAAATTCCTGCTGGGTGAGTTCCTGCACATGATACGGATTGGCGGCCGAACCGGTCGGCGAATACACGTCGCGGTCCGGAGTGCTGATGATGCAGCATCCCGCCGGCCGCAGCACACGTCGCACCTCCCGCAGGAATTCGTCCTGGCGGTCGAAGTGCTCGATTGTCTCGAACGAGACGACAAGGTCCACGCAGCCATCGGCAAGCGGCAGACAGCGCGCGTCTCCTTGCAGAAAGCGCAGGTTGTGCCTGGGGAAATTCGCCATCGCATTGCGCCCGGTGGGCCCAGAGTACTCCACGCCGACCACCGAACGCGCGACCTGCGCGAGCAGTGCGGAGCCGTAGCCCTCGCCACTGGCGACGTCCAGTACGTCGAGGCCACGGGCCAGGGAGCGGGAGAACAGATAGCGATGGTAGTGCTCGACCTGCACCTGCCCGCCGATCGCGGTGGTAAGGCGCTCGCCGGTGAATGGTTCGGGATGCTCCGCTGATTCGCGGCGAAAGATTTCGCCCATTACCGAGCCTAGTTGAGACGCGTGCGCAGTTCGTCGATCGCGCCACGGATTCGGCTGGCAGCATCGCCTTCCGGGACCAGCAGCAGGAAACGCTCGAAGCAGCGCAATGCCGCGCTTACGCGATCGAGGCGCTGGTTCATCACCGCGGCCTGGCGCCACAACTCGGCATGGTCGGGCGCAATGCGCAGCATGTCCTCCGTGCAGGTCAGCGCGCCGGACAGATCGCCTGCCTGCAGGCGGCGGCTCGTGATGTTGTTCTGCAGTCGGAGCAGCACCCGGCGCGCGTTCATCGGCCGCAGCAAACCGGGACGCAATTCGGCCTTCTCGCCCTCCACGCGTTTCAGCAGGACGCGCAGGTCGCGTGCATCCAGTGTCACGCCGCCGGCGAACATGTCGATCACCGCCTGCGTGCCCTTGCCTTCCAACGCGATGAGGAAATGCGCCGGGAAGTCCACGCCATGCGCACCCCATCCGGCAGCTCGTGCGACGTGCAGCCAGATGATGCCGAGAGCCACCGGCAAGCCTCTGCGCCGCTCGGTGACGCGGATCATGTTTGCATTGGCCAGATCGTCGTAGGTTTCGGCGTCGCCGGCATAGCCGTATCGGCCGGCGATCAATCCCGCGAGCGCTTCGGCACGCATGGAGAGATCGTTCGTGCCGATGGTCTTGGCGATCTCCACTGCATCGCGCGCCATGTCCGACAGGTGTGCGCGCGCTGCATGCCAATCCGCATCGGGAGCATCGACGCGCGCAAGCTGCAGCGCCGCGTCACCGATATCGATCTCGGTGTCCGGCAGCACGCCGATCGCTTCCAGTGCGGCGCGGGCGTCGCTTATGGCGCCAGTGTGGGGGCGATGGCGCTGGCGTGCAAGCTGCCTGTCCGGCGCTTTACCACGGGGCGGAACAGTGCAGCGCATTCCGCCGGGATTGCGGCGGAATGCGCTGCACTTTCCGGCCTACGTGTAACGGCCGTCGCTACTCGGCTGCGGGCAGGTAGATCTCCTTGCCCTTCTCGGCGAATTCCTTGCTCTTCTGCTCCATGCCCGCCATGCGTTCCGCCTCGACCCGCAGATCCTGCGTGATCTTCATCGAGCAGAACTTCGGCCCGCACATCGAGCAGAAATGCGCCACCTTGTGCGCGTCCTTCGGCAGCGTCTCGTCGTGGAAGTTGCGCGCCGTGTCGGGGTCGAGCGACAGGTTGAACTGATCCTGCCAACGGAACTCGAACCGAGCGCGGCTGACCGCATCGTCGCGCAGCTTCGCACTCGGATGCCCCTTCGCCAGGTCCGCCGCGTGCGCCGCGATCCGGTAGGTGATCACCCCCACCTTCACATCGTCGCGGTTCGGCAGGCCCAAATGCTCCTTCGGCGTCACGTAGCAGAGCATCGCGGTACCGAACCAGCCGATCATCGCCGCGCCGATCGCGCTGGTGATATGGTCGTAGCCGGGTGCCACGTCAGTGGTCAGCGGGCCAAGCGTATAGAACGGCGCCTCGCCGCACTCGCGAAGCTGCTTGTCCATGTTGACCTTGATCTTGTGCATCGGCACGTGACCGGGGCCTTCGATCATCACCTGGCAGCCCTTGTCCCAGGCGATCTTGGTCAGCTCGCCCAGCGTCTCCAGTTCGGCGAACTGCGCGGCATCGTTGGCGTCCGCGTTGGAGCCAGGCCGCAGCCCGTCGCCCAGCGAGAACGACACGTCGTATTTGCGCATGATGTCGCAGATTTCGTCGAACCGCTCGTAGAGGAAGCTCTCCTTGTGGTGCGCAAGGCACCAGCGCGCCATGATCGAGCCGCCGCGCGACACGATGCCGGTGACGCGCTTGGCGGTCAGCGGCACATACCCGAGACGCACTCCGGCATGAATGGTGAAGTAGTCCACGCCCTGTTCGGCCTGCTCGATCAGCGTGTCCTTGAACACTTCCCAATCCAGCTTGTCAGGCTCGCCATCGACCTTCTCGAGCGCCTGGTAGATCGGCACCGTACCGATCGGCACCGGCGAATTCCGGAGAATCCAGCCGCGGATGTTGTGAATGTTGCGGCCGGTGGACAGGTCCATCACGGTGTCGCCGCCCCAGCGGATCGCCCACACCAGCTTCTCGACCTCTTCCGCCGCGCCCGAGGTGACGGCGGAGTTGCCGATATTGGCGTTGATCTTCACCAGGAAGTTGCGGCCGATGATGACCGGCTCGAGTTCCGGGTGGTTGATGTTCGCGGGGATGATGGCGCGGCCACGGGCGATCTCGCTGCGGACGAATTCCGGGGTGATGAATTCGGGGATTTCGGCGCCGAAGCTTTCGCCATCGGCGACACGATCAGCGGCGCCTTCCAGCGCCTTCTGCCGCCCCATGTTTTCGCGGTGTGCGACGTAGATCATCTCTTCGGTGATGATGCCGGCTCGGGCGAACTCGTATTGCGTGACGAGTTGACCGGACTTGCCGCCGAGGATGGGCAGTTCCGCCGGGCAGGCGGGCACCAGGCGGTCACCGGACGCGCCGCCGTTGTCGATCGGCCTCACCGGCCGCGGCGCGATGCGCTCGAAGCCGCGCTTGGCGAGCCACTCGGCGCGCACCGGCGGCAGGCCGGCTTCCAGGTCGATGGTGACCGCGGGATCCGTGTACGGGCCCGAGCAGTCATAGGCGCGATACGGTTCCTCGCGCGCCGAGGGGTCCAGCGCGATCTCGCGGAACGGCACGGCGATGTCGGGGCGGCCCTCCGGCGAGGTGTAGATCTTGCGGGAGCCGGCAATCGGGCCGGTGGTGACACTGTTCGGGCGGGCGGCGGTCTTCGACTGCACAGTCATGGACGTCTCCTCATCGCACTCGCGGATGATGCGCGGCTGGGATGGGGAGAAGCGGTGGCGGAGGCTCCCGTCCCTACGCCGGCATGACCCGGTTCAGGTTCAAGGGTCACCGCGCCGCCGCATTGGATGCGGGATGTGGCGGTATCTCAGCCCCTTGCGGCGGGGCTCCCCTCGGTCGTGTGACAGGATGGGGTGGGTTGCGGGTGGTGTCAAACGGGCGGGATGAGGATTCGACGCAGAGGTCGCCGAGAGCCCAGAGATCGCAGAGCAAGGTGCAAATGACGCTTCGCGGGAAGCGCATTGAGGGACCTGCTCTGCGTTCCCGGCGACCTTTGCGTTGAGTTCTTGCGGCCCGTGTCTGGCTGGCGGAATGCGCCGCGCTGTTCCGACCTACGCCCTCCGCACCATCAGGCAACGCGCTGCCCTCCGGCCTCGGGCACCTTGAGATACACCCAGACCAGATTGGCCAGCAGCAGCGCCGCGGTGACAGCGAACACAAATCGGATCCCCACGGTGGCCGCAATCACCCCGCCGGTCAGCGGTCCCAGCGTGTTGCCGACGAAATACGCCGACGACACCATGCCGAACACGAAGCCACGGCTGGCCGATGTCGTCAGCCGCCCGATCAGCGCATTCGCCGCCGGCAGGATGCCGCCGACGAACAGGCCGAGCCCGAAGCGTTCCACCACGAACGCCCAGTACCCTAGCGGGAACGCCTGCGGCAGTGTGAACAGGGCGGCTCCGAACAGGCTGATCAGCAGCACCACCCGGTAACCGATCACGTCGCTTTTCTTGCCGAGAAACGGCACCGCCAGCACGCCGGCGATGCCGGTGACCGAGAATGCCAGGCCGCCCAACGTGGCAAGGTCCGGCCGCGATCCCAGCATCTCCTGCACGAACAGCGTCACCACCGGCTGCACCGCCTGGGTGGCGAACTGCGCCATCAGCATCACCACGATCAGCGGCACCAGCCCTGCGGTACGGATCAGCAGCGATATGCCGGCGAGGAACGAGTGCTTCTGGCGACCGCCGGCCGGGGGTACGAAGCGCTCCGGCACGAACCACAAGGTTCCCAGGAACGCCACCAGCGAAATCGCGCCGGCAAAGAAGAACGGCATGCGGTAGCTGCCGGTGAGATCCGCCACGACGCCGCCGATCAAGGGGCCGATCAGCGAGCCAACCAGTTGCCCGGTGCCGAGCCAGCCCAGCGAATAGCCGAGACGCTGCTCCGGCACCTGGGTCGCCACCAGCACGGTGGCGGCGGAATTGAAGCCGGCCAACCCGCCCATGCCGGCACGCAGCGCCAGCATGTGCCAGGGACTGAGCGCCAGGCCCATCAGCGCAGTGAACATCGCGATGCCGAGTGTCGAGCGCAGCACCATCAGCTTGCGGCCGTAGCGATCGGCCAGGCCGCCCCAGATCGGCGCGGTGAAAATCGCGACGAACGAGGTGACCGAGGCGAGTACGCCGGCCCAGACGTCGACCGCCTCGCGTGACGCCACACCGAGTTGCGGCAGGAGCAGCGGCATGATCGGGCTCAGGATGCTGAACGCGATGCTCATCACGAACTGGACCCCGACCATAGTCCACAGCGTGCGCTGCCAGCGCGGTCCCTCGCCTTCGATATTGACCGCGTCCATTCCGCTGCCGCCTTGATCCGGTGGCGGCAGCATTCGGGGGAATGGCACGTGTGTAAAGCGCCGCCCTTTGCCCCTGCGCCCGTCGCGCGGTATGGGTTCGCCAGGAATGCGAGGCGTACGGATGGAAGACGATACGGAGCCGCGGCCCGAAAGCCTGCTCCCTTACGAGGACTGGATCGAGACCGCGATGCGCCAGGTGGTGGCGCAGGCAGTGAGCTATGCTGCCGCGAACGGCCTGCCCGGCGAGCACCATTTCTACCTGACATTCCGCACCGACCACCCCGGCGTGGTGATCCCGCCGCGGCTGCGCGCGCAGTATCCGCAGGAGATGACGATTGTCCTGCAGCATCAGTTCTGGGACCTGAAGATGGACACCGAGACCGGGCTGATCAGCGTCGGCCTGTCGTTCGGCGGCGTGCCCGCATCGCTGGTGATACCACTGGCCGCGGTGACCGGCTTTGCCGATCCGCATGTGCGCTATGGTCTGCGCTTCCGTACCGTCGTCGTGCCGGACGACGCTGCCGAAGCGCCGGAACCGGCGCAGGAGCCGGAACAGGCCGAAGCCGAGAAGCCGGACACGACGCCGCAGGTGGTCAGCCTGGATGCATTCCGCCGCCGTCCGCCGTCCAAAGAATAGCGAACGAGAGCACAGAATGAACGCCCCCATGCAGCGGCCGAGCGGTTTCCTGTATTCGCCGATGTTCCCGCTGGGACCCGATCGCACGCAATGGAAAAAGTTGCCGATCGGCGGCGTGCGCACCGCGACCTGCGACGGCGAGACGGTGCTGCGCGTGGCGCCCGATGCGCTGAGCGAACTGGCCTTCCAGGCATTCCGCGACGTGTCGCATCTGCTGCGGCCGGGGCACCTCGCGCAGTTGCGCGCCATCCTGGATGACCCGGAGGCGAGTGCGAACGACCGCTTCGTCGCTGTGGACCTGCTGAAGAATGCCAACATCGCCGCCGGCGGCGTGCTGCCGATGTGCCAGGACACCGGGACCGCGATCGTGTTCGGCAAGAAGGGCCAGCGCGTCTGGGTGGATGGCGACGAGGAAGAGGCGCTGAGCTGGGGCGTGCACCGCACCTATACCGAGACCAACCTGCGCTATTCGCAGATGGCGCCGCTGTCGATGTTCGACGAAGTGAACACCGGCAACAACCTGCCGGTGCAGTTCGACATCATGGCGGCGCCCGGCGAGCACCACGCCGACGAGTTCCATCTGATGTTCGTCGCCAAGGGCGGCGGCAGCGCGAACAAGTCGTTCCTGTTCCAGGAGACGCGGGCGATCCTGTCGCCCGAGCGGCTCCTGAAGTATCTCGACGGCAAGATGCGGTCGCTCGGCACGAGTGCGTGCCCGCCCTATCACCTTGCCATCGTGATCGGCGGCACGTCGGCCGAAATGACGCTGAAGACGGTGAAGCTGGCCTCGACGCGCTGGCTGGACACGCTGCCGACCACGGGCAGCAAGGCGGGGCACGCGATCCGCGACCTCGAGATGGAACAGAAGGTGCTGGAGCTGTCGCGTCAACTCGGCATCGGCGCGCAGTTCGGCGGCAAGTATTTCTGCCACGACGTGCGGGTGATCCGCCTGCCGCGGCATGGCGCCTCACTGCCGGTGGGCATCGGCGTTTCCTGCAGTGCCGATCGGCAGGTCCTGGCGAAGATCACGCCGGAAGGGGTGTTCCTCGAGGCGCTGGAAACCGACCCGGCGAAGTACCTGCCGGAGACCACGGACGAGCATCTCGGCGACGATGCGGTCGCGGTGGACCTGAACCGGTCGATGGCGGAGATCCGGCGGCAGCTCTCGGCGTATCCGGTGAAGACCCGCCTGATGCTGAGCGGGACGATGGTGGTGGCGCGCGACATCGCCCACGCCAAACTGCAGGAGCGGCTGGATCGCGGCGAAGGCCTGCCGGACTACATCAAGGACCATCCGGTGTATTACGCCGGCCCCGCGAAGACGCCGACCGGCTACGCCACCGGCAGCTTCGGCCCGACCACGGCTGGCCGCATGGACAGCTATGTGCCGGCGTTCCAGGCGGCGGGCGGCTCGCTGGTGATGCTGGCGAAGGGCAACCGGTCGAAGGCCGTGCGCGAGGCGTGCAAGGCGAATGGCGGGTTCTACCTCGGCAGCGTCGGCGGCCCGGCGGCGCGCCTGGCACTGGACTGCATCCGCAAGGTCGAGGTGCTGGAGTATCCCGAACTCGGCATGGAAGCGGTATGGCGGATCGAGGTGGAGAACTTCCCGGCGTTCATCGTGATCGACGACAAGGGCAACGACTTTTACGACGGGCTGGAGTGACAGCGTGACAGCTTTTTCGCCGCAACGCCGTCACGCGGGGGCATGTCCCGGCCATGACGGTGACCCGCGTTTCACCCAGGGCAATACGTGATGCGATTCACCGTCGACCGCATCGACCACATCGTGCTGAACGTGAGGGACGTCGAGATCACGGCCGCCTGGTATCAGCGCGTACTTGGTATGGAGCGCGAGGATTTCGGCCCCAACAACCGCACCGCCCTGAAGTTCGGCGGCCAGAAGATCAACGTGCGGCCAAGCGGCACCGACAAGAGCAAATGGCCGACCGGCGAAAACGATGCGCCCGGCACCGGTGATCTCTGCTTCATCACCGCGGTGGGACCGGAAGACGTCATCGCGCATCTGCATGATTGCGGCGTGATGATCGTGGCGGGTCCGGTGGAACGCGCCGGCGCGCTCGGGCCGATGCGTTCGGTGTACTGTCGCGACCCCGATGGCAACCTGGTCGAGATCTCCACCTACTGATGGACAACTCGCTCCGCACCCGCGTCGGTGTTTCGGCCTTTGCCTGCTTCCTGGCGTCGATCCCGCTCGCCAACTGGATGATCCAGCATGTCGGCACGGTTTGCGCGCCGCAGGGACCATGCCTAGTTCCGGTGGCGCCGGGACTGCTGGCACCGTCCGGCGTGCTGACCGTCGGCGCGGCATTGGTGTTGCGCGACGTGGTGCAGCGCTGCCTGGGACTGCCATGGGGACTGGCGGCGATCGCGATCGGCACGGTGCTGTCCTCGCTGGTGGCGCCGGCATCGCTAGTGGTCGCCTCCGGCACCGCCTTCGCGCTCAGCGAACTGGCCGACTTTGCGGTGTACACGCCGCTGCAGCGACAGCGGCTGACCTTGGCGCTGATCGCTTCGTCCATCGTCGGGCTGGTGGTGGATTCCGTCGCGTTCCTGGCATTGGCATTCGGCAGCCTGGATTTTCTGGCGGGACAGGTGGTGGGAAAACTCTGGGCCGTGCTGATCGCCATCCCGCTGGTGCGGCTGTTGCGCCGGGTCGCCCCGACGCCCGCCTGATGCGGCTTGCGGATTTCGACTTCGACCTGCCACAGGATTGCATCGCGCAGCATCCGGTTCGCCCGCGCGATGCAGCGCGGCTATTGCACGTTGCGCACGATAGGCTGGCTGATTGCGTGGTGGGCGACCTGCCGGGGTTGCTGCGCGCCGGCGACATCCTTGTGGTCAACGACACGCGGGTGATTCCGGCGCAACTGACGGCGCGACGCGGCGCGGCACGCATCGGCATCACCCTGGACCAGCCTCGGCCGGACGGCGCCTGGCACGCCCTGGCACGCAATGCCCGTCGCGTGCATGTCGGCGACGAACTGGCGTTCGATGGCGGCGAGCTGCGCGCCACGGTGCTGGAGCGGCACGACGATGGCGGCATCGTGCTGGCGTTCGATCGGCACGATGCAGCGTTCGCCGAGGCCTTGCAGCACGCGGGGGCGCTTGCACTGCCGCCGTACATTGCGCGGCCAGACGGACCGTCGGCGGAGGATCGCACGGACTACCAGACGGTCTTTGCCGAACACGATGGAGCGGTGGCTGCGCCAACCGCCGGCCTGCATTTCACCCCGGCGCTGCTCGCGGCGCTGAGGGACCGTGGCATCGCGCATGTCACGGTCACGCTGCATGTCGGCGCGGGCACATTCCTGCCGGTGCGCACGGACGAAGTGCAGCGGCATCGCATGCATGCGGAGCGTGGGATGATCACGCCGGCCGCCGCTGCTGCGATCAACGCGGCACGCGTTGCAGGCGGGCGCGTGGTGGCAGTGGGAACTACCAGTCTCCGACTGCTGGAGTCTGCGGCGGCAGAGGATGGCCGGGTCGGTCCGTTCGGCGGCGATACCGAGTTGTTCATCCTGCCCGGCTATCGTTTTCGCGCGGTGGATCTTCTGCTGACCAACTTCCATCTGCCGCGCTCGACGCTGTTCATGCTGGTCTGCGCGTTCGCCGGCACCGCACGGATGCGCGACGCGTATGCCCATGCGATCGAACATGGGTATCGGTTCTATTCTTACGGCGACGCCTGCCTGCTGGAGCGCGACGCGAAGGCACGGGCTGCCGGGCCACCGGCCATGACGGGCAGCTGAATCGTGCCGACATTCTCCCATCGCATCACCGCCACCGA
>DATAPW010000299.1:0-8711 GCA_036265005.1 Acetobacteraceae bacterium
TGATCTCCGGGTTGATCCGCGCCACCGGCGGCAGCATGCAGATGGAAGCCAGCGACCTCGCCGCCACGCCCGCGCACCGTATCGTTGAACTCGGTATCGCCCACGTGCCGGAAAACCGTCGCCTGTTCGCGCGCATGACGGTGGAGGACAACCTCCGCATGGGTGCCTACACCCCCACCGCGCGTCCCAAATTCCGCGAACGCCTCGATGTCGTCTACCAGCTCTTCCCCCGCCTGCTGGAACGCCGCAACCAGCTCGCCGGCACCATGTCCGGCGGCGAACAGCAGATGTGCGCCATTGGCCGCGCATTGATGTCGGAGCCCAGGCTTCTGCTGCTCGACGAACCGTCCGCGGGGCTGGCGCCCGTGATCGTGCAGCAGGTGTTCGGCCTGGTGCAGCGCATCCGCGCCAGCGGCCTGACGGTGCTCATCGTCGAGCAGAACGTCCGCCAGGTGCTGCGCGTGGTGGACCGCGCCTACGTACTCGAAGCCGGCACGCTGCGCGCATCCGGTGCCGCCGGCGAATTGCTGGAAAATGCCTCGATCCGCGAAGCCTACCTGGGGGTCTGAAGCGTGTTCGACATCTTCGACATCTACCTGCTCGAGGCCCTGATCAACGGCGTGCTGCTCGGTGGCGTGCTGGCCCTGCTGGCCCTCGGCCTGAACCTGATCTTCGGCGTGATCGACGTGGTGTGGATCTGCTACGCCGAACTGATCATGCTGGGCATGTACGGCATGTACTACCTGTTCGCGGTCTACCACGTCCCGTTCCTGCTGGCCGCGGTGATCTGCATCGCCGGCGTCGGCGGCCTCGGCGTCGCGCTGCACCTGCTGGTGATCGCGCCATTGCTCGGCGCCGCGCCGATCAACCAGCTGCTGGCCACCGGCGGCGTGCTGTTCCTGCTGCAAAGCGCCGCCACCGTCATGTTTGGCATCGACTTCCGCAATCTCGGCATCCGCCTGCCGGTGCTGCAGATCTCCGACATGTTCATCAGCTATGCACGGCTGCTGGCATTCGGCGCCGCACTCGCCGGCATGATCGTGCTGTACTTCTTCCTGGCGCGCACCTATACCGGCACGGCCATCCGCGCCATCTCGCAGGACCGCCAGATCATGCCGCTGATGGGCGTCGATGCACGCCGCATCTACATCATCACCTCGGCGATCGGCGGCGCACTGGCAGGCCTGGCATCGTGCCTGCTGGTGCTGCAATACGACGTGCACCCGTTCCTCGGCCTGACCTTCGGCCCGACCACATTCATGATCTGCGTACTCGGCGGCCTCGGCAATATGGTCGGCGGCTTCATCGCCTCGTTCGTGTTCGCCGAAATCATTTCCGTCAGCGGGCTCTACCTCGATCTCGAGTGGGGCTACGTGTTCGCCTTTGCCTTCTTCATCGCCATGATGTTCGCCCGCCCGCAGGGGCTGATGGCGCGCCGTTCATGATCGCGTCGGAGGAAGCGCAGGGCGTTGCCCTGCACCCACCAGTGGGCTTCGCCCCCTGGACCCCCACTAAGGGCGTAGCCCTTAGGACCCGTTTTGTTTGGCACAGGATGGATTCCAAAGGCTCTGCCTTTGGCGGAGATCCAAGAGGCAGAGCCTCTTGGCGGGGTCCAGGGGCGGAGCCCGTGGCCTTCCCTCCGAGGCGCGCATGAGCCGCGCGCTGCCATGGCTTGCCGGTGTGGTGCTGGTGGCGCTGCCGTTCGTGTATCATGAGCCGTATCCGCTCCACATCATGGTCATCGTGCTGATCTGGTCGTTCATGTACACGTCCTGGTCGGTGATGGGACGCTTTGGCCTGGTGTCGCTTGGCCATGGCGGGTTCATGGGGATCGGCGCCTACGGCACCGCCTTGCTGTGGAACTACTTCCACATCACTCCGTGGTTTGGCATTCCCCTGGCGGTGGCAGCCGTCGTCGTCACCGCACTGGTGATCGCCTACCCGTGCTTCCGCTTTCGCATCATTGGGCATTACTTCGCGCTGGTGACGCTGGCGCTCAGCGCGATGGTGCTGCAGATCCTCACTGCCGCGCGCGATGTCACCGGCGGTTCGCTTGGTTACACGCCGCAGCGCTACAACGGCGGCAACTCGATCTATGCGTTGCAGTTCACCGACAAGACGACGTGGTACCTGATCGCGCTCGTCATCTGGGCGGTGGGGCTGTTCATCCGCTATCGTGTCGATCGCAGCATGCTGCGCTATGCCCTGGAGGCCATCGCCGAGGACGAGGATGCGGCAGCGGCGGCGGGCGTGCACGTGACATGGGAGAAGCTGAAGATCACGGTGCTCAGCGCTGGGATGACGGGGTTCGCCGGCGCTCTGTATTGCCAGTACCAGATGTTCATTGCGCCTGACACGGTCAGCGGGATTTCGGTATCGCTGCAGATGGTGTTCGCCGCCGTGGTGGGCGGGATCTACGTGCTGCTCGGCCCGACGGTCGGCGCGTTCATCACCATCCTGCTTGCCGAAACGCTGCGCATCGGCTTCGGCACCAGTGCGGTGGGGTGGGACAACATCATCTACGGGACGCTGCTGGTGGTGTTCATCATCTTCCTGCCGCAGGGCCTGGTGGGCTCGTTGCAGGCGAAGTTTGCCCGCGTGCGCGCGGCGTAGGGGATCAGGCCCGCCGTTCCCAAGTCACTATCGCCACCACCGCGTCATCCTCGCGCAGGAAGCCCGGCCGGTGATGCGCAGTCCATACCGCAATCCTACACCGGGTGCGGCGCACGCGACCGGTGGTGGATCGCAGGCCGATATGCCCGGAACGGTCCCCTGAAGCGTTCCGGCAGCAAGGCCAGCACATGTGCGACGGCGAGCAGGGCCAGGCGCCTGGGATGCGGGGCTGAGCGGACCGAACGACGCAGCCGCGCCCTGCCCTCGCCGCTGTCGCCATGGCGGATCAGTTCGCGGCCGACGATCCAGTGGTTCTCTGCTTCGCCACGGCGGCGGATGTCGGCGAGCCGGGCAGACCCGAAGCGCCCGAGCAGCGCCGGGCTCGCGAAGATCGCGTCCATGCATGGCACGAAGGCCGCGGGGTCGGACGCCAGGCGGCGATACGCCCCGCCGGCATGCTGCCGCACGAACAGCACCGGTTCGCCGCGCGCCGCGACGAACCAGCCAAGCTGCGCGATGCGGATCCAACAGTCCCAGTCCTCGCCGTAGGACAGTGCCGGCAGGAAGCCTCGGGCGGCTCGCACCGCTTCCGCGCGGATCAGCAGATGTCCGCCATTAGCAAACAGGTTGCGCACCAGCAGCCGCTCAAGAATGTCGCCGGACGGCGGCTGGCGCGCCCGGCCTGTAGCGACGAACGTATAGGCGCCAACGGCGGCAACCGCGCCTGGATCTGCCTCCAGCGCGCCGGCCAGCCGGAACAGCGCGGCGGGAGCCAGGAAATCATCGGCGTCGAGGAACAGCAGGCTGTCCGGGACACCCCGACCCCGACCCTCCCCTGCTGCGCGTGAGAGGGGGCGGAACACGCCCTCCCCCGCATCGCGGGGGAGGGTTGGGGTGGGGGCGCCACCCAGCAGTTCCACGATCCCGCGATTGCGCGCCGCCGACGCCCCGGCATTCGCCTGCCGGATCAGCCGTACGCGGGAATCCACGAAATGCGCGACGATCTCGCCGGTCCCATCCGTCGAACCATCGTCAACGACAACCAGCACCCAGTCGCCATGCGTCTGCGCCAGCACCGACGCGATCGCCTCGCCGATCCAGGCGGCGGCATCATATGCAGGAATGACAACGCCGATGCGCACGCCCGCAGCATGCGCATCGGCAGGTTAATGCGAGGCTTACGCCTCGGTCTTGTGCTCGACGCCCTTCTCTTCCAGCAGCGTCTCCAGCTCGCCGGACTGGAACATCTCGGTGACGATGTCGCAGCCGCCGACGAACTCGCCCTTCACGTAGAGCTGCGGCACCGTCGGCCACTGGGAGAACTGCTTGACGCCTTCGCGCAGCTCCATGTCCTCCAGCACGTTGGCCGTCTTGAACGGCACCCCCATGTGGGTGAGGATCTGCACCACCCGCGCCGAGAACCCGCATTGCGGGAACATCGCGGTGCCCTTCATGTAGAGCATCACCGGATTTTCGGTGATCTCGCCCTGGATGCGGTCGAACACTTCGTTGGCCATCGTCGGAAACTCCTAGCGGGATTACTGCTGCGGGATTACTGCTGTGCGATTACTGCTCTGGGATTACTGCTCGGGGGCTGAGGTCTGCAACGCGAGGGCGTGCAGTTCGCCCCCCATCCGGCCGCGCAGTGCGGCGTAGACAATCTGGTGCTGCTTCACCCGCGGGATCCCGCGGAACTGCTCGGACACCACGGTCGCGGCGTAGTGGTCGCCATCGCCGGCAAGGTCCTCCACGGTGACGCGCGCGTCAGGGATCGCCGCCTTGATCAGCGCCTCGATCTCGTTCGCCGCCATCGCCATACGGTCGCCCTCCCCGGGTTCAGCCGCCGTCCATCCAGGACGGAAAGAAGCGTTCATGCGCCACGCGCAACGCTCGGACAGATATTGTGCCCCCGTCGGGCAGTGTCAAATCCTGTCCGCCGGATGTGCCGATGCGGGCTGCCGCCAGGCCGGCCGCTTCCGCCGCGCGGATCAGCGAGGCAGCGTCCGGCACCGCCAGCACATATCGGGCCTGGTCCTCGCCGAACCAGTAGGCATGGCTGGGAATCTCGCGCGGGCCGGTGGACAGCCGCACGCCGGTCATGCCTGCGATCGCCATCTCGGCCACCGCGACCAGCAGGCCGCCATCGGACACGTCGTGGCAGGCGCGGACATTGCCGTTGAGGATCTGCGCGCGGACGAAGTCGCCCGTTGCGCGTTCTGCGCCCAGGTCGACCGGCGGCGGCGCACCATCCTCGCGGCCGGCGATTTCGCGCAGCCAGAGCGACTGGCCCAGCCAGCCTTTGGTCGCACCGACCAGCACAATGTCGAGCCATGGCGCAATCGCGATGCCGATCGCCTGCGCCACATCGTCCACCACGCCCAGGCCGCCGATGGCCGGCGTGGGCAGGATGGCGCGCACCGCGCCGGACGGCTCGCGGGTTTCGTTGTAGAGGCTGACATTGCCCGACACGACCGGGAAGTCGAGCGCCTCGCAGGCCGCCGCCATGCCGCGAATCGCCGCGGCGAACTGGCCCATGATCTCCGGCCGCTCGGGGTTGCCGAAATTCATGTTGTCGGTCAGCGCCAGCGGCCGCGCACCGACCGCCGTCAGGTTGCGCCACGCCTCGGCCACCGCCTGTGCGCCGCCGGCTTCCGGATCGGCGGCGCAATAGCGCGGCGTGCAGTCGGTGGTGAGCGCCAGCGCCCGCTTGAGGCCTTCCAGCTTCACCACCGCCGCGTCGGCCGCACCTGGCCGCTTCACCGTCTGGCCGCCGACCGTGCTGTCGTACTGGTCCCACACCCAGGCGCGGGAGGCGATATCCGGACAGGCGATCAGCTTCCACAAGGCGGCGGTCAGGCCGACGCGGTCCTCTACCTTCGCCGGATTGATGATCTCCCGCTTCTGCGTCTCGGTGGTCGGCCGCGTGTAGAGCGGCGCCTGGTCGTTCAGCGGCCCGAGCGGAATGTCGGCCTCGACCTGCCCGTGATGTCGGACAGTGATCCGGCCGGTGTCGGTCAGGTGGCCGATGACGGCAAAGTCCAGTTCCCACTTCTCGAAGATCGCCCGCGCCACGTCCTCGCGGTCGGGGCGCAGCACCATCAGCATGCGCTCCTGGCTTTCCGACAGCATGAACTCGTAAGCGGTCATGCCGGTCTCGCGCGCCGGCACCTGGTCGAGGTCGAGCTCGATGCCGACGCTGCCCTTGCCGGCCATCTCGACCGACGAACTGGTCAGCCCGGCAGCACCCATGTCCTGGATCGCGACAATGGCATCGGTCGCCATCAGCTCGAGGCACGCCTCGATCAGCAGCTTCTCGGTGAACGGATCGCCCACCTGCACCGTCGGCCGTTTCTCCTCGGCATCGGCGGCGAATTCGGCAGAAGCCATGGTGGCGCCGTGGATGCCGTCGCGCCCGGTCTTGGAGCCGACATACACGACCGGATTGCCGACACCGGCCGCGGTGGACAGGAAGATGCGGTCCTTCGGCGCGATGCCGACGGTCATCGCGTTGACCAGTGGATTGCCGTCGTACGACGGGTGGAAGTTGATCTCTCCCCCGACGGTGGGGACGCCGACGCAATTGCCGTAGCCGCCGATGCCGCGCACCACGCCATCGACGATGCGCTTCGTCATCGGGTTGGTGGGCGAGCCGAAACGCAGCGCGTTGAGGTTGGCGATCGGCCGCGCGCCCATGGTGAACACATCCCGCAGAATGCCGCCGACGCCGGTCGCCGCGCCCTGGTACGGCTCGATGAAGCTGGGATGGTTGTGCGACTCCATCTTGAACACGGCGGCCAGCCCGTCGCCGATATCGACCACGCCGGCATTCTCGCCGGGACCGTGGATCACCCATGGCGCCTTGGTCGGCAACTGGCGCAGCCAGACGCGTGACGACTTGTAGCTGCAATGCTCCGACCACATCACGCTGAACACGCCGAGTTCGGTCAGCGACGGCGTGCGGCCCATGATCTCCAGCACGCGCGCGTACTCGTCGGCGCTCAGGCCGAATTCGCGGGCCAGCTCCTGGTTCACTTCTCGCTGCATCACGCGGCGGCTAACGCGTCGAACAGCGGCTTGCCGTCGGTGCCGCCCATCAGCGGATCGACCAGGTCCTCGGGATGCGGCATCAGGCCAAGTACCCGCAGGTTGGGACTGAGGATGCCGGCGATGCTGCGCGCACTGCCGTTGCGGTTGGCTTCCGGGGTGATCTCGCCGGTGGGAGTCGCGTAGCGCAATGCCACCAGGCCCTCGCCTTCCAGCCGGTCCAATGTCGCGTCATCGGCGAAGTAGTTGCCGTCGCCGTGCGCCATGACGCTGCGGAACGTCTGGCCGCGCTGGTACTGGCCGGTGAACACGGTGTCGGTGCGCTCGACGCGCAGATGGCAGTCCATCGACAGGAAGCGCAGCGAGGCGTTGCGCAGCAGCGCACCCGGCAGGATGCCGGCCTCGGTGAGGATCTGGAAGCCGTTGCACACGCCGAGAAGGTAGCCGCCGCGCGCCACGTGTTCGCGCACCGCGGACATGACCGGTGAATGCGCCGCCATCGCACCGCAGCGCAGGTAGTCGCCATGCGAGAAGCCGCCGGGGATCACCACCAGGTCGAGGTCACCGAGGTCGGTCTCCCGATGCCAGACCATGCGCGGCGGCGCGCCCGAGCGGGTCAGCGCGATCGCCATGTCGCGTTCGCGGTTGATGCCAGGGAAGACGACGATGCCGGCTTTCATCTGCGCTGCTCGTTGCACGGGAAGAAGCGGACGATGGCCTGGCCGATCGCGGCCGGCGCCGGGCCGTCGTCATGCGTATCGAGATAGGCGGTGACCACTTCGGCCAGCAGATCCGGCGTGAAATTCTCCGGCGGACAGACGCCGCGCGGCGGCGTCGGGGCGAACTGCAGGTCGTAGATGCCGCTGACATAGCCGACGCAGGACGCGTGCTGCGCGGCATCCGACGCGTGGCACGCCGCAGCGAGCTGCCTGGCGGTCATGGTCTTCCAGGTGGAGGCCGGCTGGGCGGAGGCCGGCTGGGCGGAGGCGGGTTGCGCGGAGGCGGGCGCGGTGAACGCCAGGACGCCCAAGGTCGACGCCGCCATCGCGACGATCCAGCTCGGACGGGAGCGGCGGAATGCGCTGCGCTTCTCCCCCGTATGCTGTCTCGATCGCGAATCATAGGGCGGAATAGCGCAGCGCATTCCGCCGTCCATCGTGCGACGAACCCTACGCATCCACCGACACCCGGAAGCTCTCGATCACGGTGTTCGCCAGCAGCTTGCGCGCCATCTCCTCGGCCGCGGCACGCGCCCGGTCCGGGTCGGTCTCGGCCAGCTCAAATTCGAAAACCTTGCCGGCCCGCACCTCGCCCACGCCGGCAAACCCCAGCGTGTGCAGGGCATGGCCGATCGCCTTGCCCTGCGGATCCAGCACGCCGGCTTTCAGCATCACCGTGACGGTGGCCTTCACTGCATCAGCTCCGGACCCTTCATGTCGCGCACCCCCGCCTCCGGCAGGATCCCCAGCCGCTTGGCAACCTCCTGGTAGGCCTCCTCCACCTTGCCCAGGTCGCGGCGGAAGCGGTCCTTGTCCATCTTCTCATTGGTCTTGGAGTCCCACAGCCGGCAATTGTCCGGACTGATCTCGTCGGCCAGCACGATGCGCATCTCCTCGTTCTCCCACAGCCGGCCGAATTCCAGCTTGAAGTCGATCAGGGTGATGCCGACGCCGAGAAACAGGCCGGTGAGGAAGTCGTTGATGCGCAAGGTGAGCGCGACCATGTCGTCAAGGTCGGCGGTGTTGGCCCAGCCGAAGCAGGTGATGTGCTCTTCGGACACCATCGGATCCTCGAGCGCATCGTTCTTGTAGTAATATTCGATGATGGAACGCGGCAGCCGGGTACCCTCGGGGATGCCGAGCCGCTTCGACAGGCTTCCGGCGGCAACATTCCGGACCACCACCTCGAGCGGAATGATTTCCACCTCGCGGATGAGCTGCTCGCGCATGTTCAGGCGGCGGACGAAATGGGTGGGGATGCCGATCTCCGCCAGGCGCAGCATCAGGTACTCGCTGATACGGTTGTTCAGCACGCCCTTGCCGGTGATGATCCCC
>DATAPW010000300.1:0-9856 GCA_036265005.1 Acetobacteraceae bacterium
CTGGGCGGTGGCCAAGCGCGATGCACCGCAGGTCGCCGCGGATTGCTGGACCTTCCCCAATCCGACCGGACCGAAGGGCCGCCTGGTGCCGCACCGGCCGTATTTCTGGGGCATCTGGAACTTCGCCAAGAACAAGAGCGCCGCGAAGGAACTGATCGAGCACCTGTCGCAGCGCGAGCAGGTGGAGACGCTGGCCGCCCCGGTCTCCGGCTATGACATCCCGCCATTCCAATCGATGACCGACCTCAGCATCTGGAGCGACGTCGAGCCGCCAAAAGGCACCATCTACAATTATCCGCTGCGGCCATGGCACGACGCGGACTACTATGTCCCCGGCTCCTCTGCGCCGCCCGACATCGCGGTGCAAATCTGGAATCGCTATCTGGTGCCGGGCATGGTTGGACGGCTGCTGACCGGACAGTCGATCAAGCAGGCGCTCGCCTGGGGCAAGGAGGAGTTGGAAGGCTTCGTCCGCTGAGATGTAGCCGGGCCGGGGCAGGCTTAGCGATCGCTAGTGCGCAGGCACCGTGCGCTCGGCTTGAGGCTTGGTCTGGCGGTTCAGCGCCGTCCACAGCGATATGGCTGGTTGGTTCGTCCGATCAGCCTCAGGAACTCGCCGAAATGTCGTGCCAGGGCGCCTGCCGCCCTTGCGCTTGGGGGCAGTTGTCGCGAACGAATAACCTGATCTTGAAGCGGACCTTTATCGACATGCATCATGCACGTTTATATCGAGGTATGTCGTCAATGCTCGTGGGGGAGTTCGATGCCCGGAAGAATCGTCACCTGCCTGTGGTTCGACCATGGCGAGGCGCGGAAAGCGGCGGAATTCTACGCGGCCACGTTTCCTGACAGTCATGTCGGGCAAGCGCTTCAATCTCCATCCGACTACCCTGGCGGTACACATGGCAGCGAGTTGACCGTCGAGTTCACCGTACTCGGCCAAGCCTTTGTTGGTCTGAATGGTGGCCGCGCGTTTATGCCGAACGAGGCGGTGAGCTTCCAGGTGATGACCGACGATCAGGCAGAAACCGACCGCTATTGGAATGCGATCATCGACAATGGCGGCACCGAAGGCCAGTGCAGCTGGTGCAAGGATCATTGGGGCTTTTCCTGGCAGATCGTGCCGCGAGCCTTGATTGCCGCGCTCAAGGATCCCGATCGCGCCGCCGCGAAGCGGGCGATGGACGCCATGATGACCATGCGCCGGATCAACATTGCCAAGATTGAGGCTGCGCGATCGGGCCATGCGGCAGCCTGACGCTGATGGCCACATTTCTCGCTGACATCTTATCCAGTTTGGCAGGAGCACAGGGTTTGCGCGGCAGGCGCAGCGCGCTGTCGCATGACCGGAAAATCCATGGTCTGGAAAATGCAGGCTCTGTGTGCCACCGTAAGGCCGAAATAACCGGAGGTGTGCCATGAGCCAGGCCGAGATCGCCGACAGCAACGCTGCAGCGGGCACCAAGAGAGTTTCGTCGGCCTATGTGCCGACGCTCCAGCGCACGGCAGGGCAGCCGCCGCCCATCGCGGCGAACGGCGGCCTGTCCTACATGTCGTTCGACCGGGAGGGCGATGCGGGAACCGCCAAGGCTATCCAGGACGCGCTCGCCGAGATCGCCGAGGGCGAAGGCCAGCGTGTTACCGACATGATCAACAACGCCCCCCCGGGGGCCCCGATCAAGACAAGGTGGGGCCTCGGGTTCCGGAAATACGACGAGTGCATGGACTACATACGGAGGAACAACGCCATCAAGGCCGCCGAAGGCGGCCTTGCGCTGCCGATGCCCTATACTGTCTACGAGCGGCCGACCTACTCCGTCGTCCCGTCCAACGCGGTCTGGCGGGACCCGGCGCGCGCCGACGTAGCGGCGATTCTGCGCAAGAACGAGCAGGACAACCGGCGGCGGGACCTCTGGTTCCCGCAGGTGATGCGCGACGCGCGGCGCATCGGGGAGTACTACCCGGGCCTCTCGCCCAACAGCCCCGAATGCATGGACCGGCTCGGCGTCTCGCTGGCGCACCTCGAGTCCAAGTGCTCGAACTTCTACGATTCGGCGGAGGTGGAGCGTGTGTTCTACCCCGAGATCGAGAAGCTCCTGCTTGAGTTCTATCCGGACGCGACCGATGCCCTGGTCTACAACCACGACGTCTTCGACAAGGACTACAAGGGCGACCGCACGGAAGACCAGGACAACAAGAACCCAGGTGTGAACGCCCGTTACGCTACCCTCGTGCACAATGACCTGAACGACAACAGCGGCCGTGTGCGCTGTCGCGAGCTGCTCACCAAGAACCTGCGGAACTTCGGTCGTGAGCAGCACTGCACGGAGGAAGAGGCCGACGAGAAGATGTCGCGGCGATTCGTGTCGATCAATCTCGCCAAGCCGATGGAGATTGTCGAGCAGTTCCCCTTCGTGCTCTGCGCCTGGCCTTCCTTCGCCGATCAGCCGTACATCACCAACTATCGGATTTATGACGACCGCGTCGGCGAGACGACCCGCTTCACCTATCGTCCTGACCACGAGTGGTACTGGTTCCCGCAGCAGAAGCCCAACGAAGTGTCGATGCTGAAGTGCTATGACTCGGTGACAGACGGCTCCGTCTCGCGCTATTCTTTCCATTCTGCCTGTATCGACCCAACCGCGCCGGCCGACGCCCGAAACCGCAAGAACGTCGTGGTCCGGGCGTTTGTCTTCTTCTAGGGCGGAGGTAGCGGGCAGCCGTCGCAGGAGATGCAGGGGTCGCTGCAATTCCAGGGCGTTGGCATCCCATCGACTGGAAGCCAACTGAAACCGGAACCGCACCACGACGCCGGCGGCGCGCATCGCTCGTTGTCATAGCGCAACCCGGTTTGGGAAACTGCCGCTCATGGGATGGTCGCGATTGAGGCCACCCATACCCCCGCCCTCTGCTCGCGATCGCCTATGCGATCGAGAAGGCTCGTGTCTGGCCGTAGTCAGTTCGCGGCGTGGCGGACGAAGCCGGGAAGCGGACCGAATGCGATCGATGAGGGCGACCCACCGAGGGAAGAGCGTCGAGGTGACGGGCATCAAGCGAGCGCCTATGGAGTTCGGCCTAAACGGATCTGGCGGCAACCTCATGCGGTCCATCGTCCTCGCGCTCATCTTTGCACTTGCGAATGTCGTCACGTGCCAAGCAGCGGACGACCCGGTTCTTGCCGAAGCAACTGGCCTCACCGGCGCCGTCATGTTCCTCGACTCCGGTGCGCCCGGCATGGTCCTCGTGGCCGTGCGAGGCGACAGCACCCTGGTTCGCGGCTATGGCGAGACCGAGAAGGGCAATCAGCACACGCCGGACGGGGCAAGCCTGCTCCGGATCAATTCCATCACCAAGGTGTTCACTACCGAGGTGCTCGTCTCGCTTGCCGCCGAGGGCAAGCTTGCACTCACCGATCAGTTGGCGCGTTTTGCCGGCGGAGCGGTGGTTCCGGCTTTCGGCACACGACCCATCACGTTGCTTGATCTGGCGACCCACTCAGCCGCACTGCCGCGCGAGATAGGCGATGCGCCAGAAGGCGCGAACCCCCGCGCTTGGCCAACCCGCGATATTCGCTGGAGATGGCTGTCAAGCTACAAGTTGACCTGGGCGCCCGGCACCATCGCCGCGTACTCCAATGTCGGCTTCGATCTTCTGGCCGACGCGATCGAAACTGCCGGCGGCCAGTCGTATCCCGATCTCTTGCGCGCCCGCGTCACAGCGCCGCTCGGTATGAAGGATACCGGCTTCGCGCCGACGCCGGAGCAATGTGCGAGACTGATGATCGGCTCAGGACTCGGCGGCGCCGCGACATGCGTCGATACGCAAGCGACGGATGGCAGCGGCGGACTCTACAGCACTGGAAACGACATGGCGCGATGGCTGCGCCACAACCTCAGCGATGCAAATGGCGTATTGGCACTCAGCCACGCGGTGTACCGCCCCCGGCAATCGATGCCGATCGCGATCGGCTTTGATGAGGCGTCGCCGATGGCGGGGCTTGGACTGGGCTGGGTCACGGTGGCAGCACAAGGTGTCCAACCGATGCTCGTGGTGAAAAGCGGCGGCGGCGCAGGCTTCATGAGCTATCTCGCCTTTGCTCCCGGCCGGGATGTGGGCGTGTTCGTCACGGTGAACCGCGTCGATTTCCCGATGTTCTTCGCCCTGTCCGACACCGTGAACAAGTTGATTGCCAGCCTTGTCACACGGTGATCGGCCTATGGGCTCGCGTGGCGCGCTTCCCCGCAAGGCAGTCGGGCAAGCCTGGGCTATCACAGCCTGCCGATCCAGCAAGACAGCGGTCTGGCGCTGGCAGGGGCGCTTCATGACGGATGGCGTCGCCGCCCAGCTGCGTGACAAGACTCGCTCGTCGCGCGTCCCGCCGCACCGTTCTGTCCACTAGCGCGTAAGGTCACGCGCGAGCGAAGCTGCAAGGGCCTCATGGGGCTCGGCGTCCGGATGATTGGTGCCGAGTACGACGCGCATGGCTGCAAGCAACATCGTGGCTTTGGCACGCTGCCCATTGACCGTTCGCGCTGGAAGCGCCGTTGCCCGCGACAAGGCCTGGTCCCATTCGCCGTGCAGGGTTCTGAGCACCGACTCGGGCACCCCTATGTCACACTCCACCAGCCGATCGAGTCGCTCGTCGAGAGCCTCGAAGATTGCATAAACCTGCAGGATCTCATGGTCCTCGCCGGTCAGTTCAGTGGCGATGCCGATACCGCACACCGTTTGAGCGCCAGATCCCTCACGGGACATCGGCGCAAGCCTCGCCTGGCCTGCTTCGCATTAAATCTTCCCCCGCAACGTATTAAACTAACGTCACAATTTTGGGAGGGATTAGCGCATCGATTTTGGCAAATCAATAAATTTCGCCAGGACTATCCGACGCACATCGCCAACATTGACTGCGGCACCGATGCCGCGAGCAGGCAACCAAGACTGGCCAAGCTCCTGGCAACCCGAGCGACCGGCAGGAGTCTGTGGCGCAGAGCAAATGTCACTAATTCTGCGTTGTTTTGTATCCCGTTATTCTCCATGGCCTTGTATTTGTGGAATGCGACAGTGCGTGGCGCGATCCCCAGTTCGCGCGCGACCTGCTTCATGGACAGCCCCCGAACCAGGCGCGCCAGAACCTGTTGCTCACGCTCTGACAGGACTGCTGCCGACTGGACCGGTTGCTTTTCCGCCTGAGCCTGTCCCGATCCGTTGCCGGGGTGCTCGCACGCCCTGCGAACCGTTTCCAGGAGTTCGGAAGCCGGGCGACTCTTGTCGACCGCGGTCACGCCCCATGCCGGGTCGATCTCACCTGCCAGGTACGTCACTGCCAGTCCGGGACGGGCTTCTTGAAGGCGCCTTGCAATCCGCAGGCTGATGAGACCCGCGTCCAAATCGATAATAGCGGCGCCGGGGTGATACGCTTCGGCCGCAGCCAGCGCCGCATCAACGTCGGTCTCGACTGCAAGAACGTCAAATTCGGGTTCCAGCAAACTGCGCAAGCCATCCAACAGCAAGACGTGGTGCCCCACGAGGAGACAACGTTTGAGTGCGGTCAGAATCGCCTCCTCTGCATTCGATCGTGAAATATGCCTTAATAATTACTGAAATCGCCGGGAATCTACGGAGCTCACGACTCGTTGACCCTGCGTCCCGCGCCTGCCCGCCGACTGGCAGAGCCTTGGCGCTGACTGATCGTTCAGGGTTCGCATGGCATGAGCTCGGGCCGCGGGGCGCGTCGCATCGAAAGGCACAATGTCATGCCTCCGACCGAGCTACCCAAATGTCTTGCCCCGTGCAATCGCATTGCAATATGACAAAGGGCAAGCCGTCCACGGTGCGGGCCCGCAGCCCACGCTGCGAAATTTTCGCAACCGACCCACATTCCAACGCGTCTACGCGCGCTGTCGCCTCAGCGATCAGAACGATCACAAGAGGTCATTGCATATCGACGACATGCCACCCAGGCAGCACGGCTGCCGGGAAACTTCGTAGAATGCGTGTCCATACGGGTATATATTCAGCGGCATTCCCGTCGAGCAGTGAGCGAAGCCGAATTGAGCGGCATCGACGGCTGGCACAACCTCGAGCCGTACGAAAGTTCTGTTGGGGGACGCTGTATGGCGCATCACGGTTGCAGGGCTGGATGCGCGCCTTCGCGCGCATGACGACGTGGCGGACATACCGGCGCTTCGTCGGTCGCCGAAGCATTCGCAGTTGATGAAACGCCGCGTCTGCTGCCACGTTCCCAAACGCACGGTTCGTCGACAGGCGATTACTGTCCCAACGGGATCGAGGAGTCAGCGATGTTTGCAGTGATCTTCGAGGTTGTGCCGAAGCAGGAACTCTGGAACGAATACCTCGACCTGGCGAAGTTGCTGAAGCCGGAGATTGAGAAGATCGACGGCTTCATTGATAACGAGCGCTTTGCCAGCCACCGTACGCAAGGCCGTCTGCTGTCAGTTTCAACCTGGCGCGACGAGAAGGCGGTAATCCGCTGGCGGACGCTCGCCGCGCACCACATGGTGCAGGAGAAGGGTCGCTTCGAGGTGTTCCAGGACTACCACCTGCGGGTCGGCGAGTTCACCGCCGACAATCAGGTCCCGCCTGGACAGACGTTGCGGCAGCAGCGCCTGGACGAAACCGAAACCGGCGATGCCAAGTGTGTCACCATCAGCGAGCTATCGCCGACCGCCGGCGACGAGCCTGCGGCCGCAGATCTGGCGACCGATCTCGGCCTGCCGCAGCCAGCGGCGCAGGGTTTGCTGGATCACCACGTCTACACAAGCATCTACAACCCCGGCAAGCTGCTACTGCTTGGTTCGTGGAGCAACGCCGAGCTGGCCGCTGCATGGAAGCCGCGCCCACCGCAGCGCGGCGCGTTGCGCCACCGCCAGGTTCGGGTGGTCCGCGATTATGGCATGTTCGATCGCCGGGAAGCGCCGCAATACTATCCGGATGTCGAGGGGCCGGGTCGCCGCTGAGGACCGTCCGTCACTCGCCGCCGAGGATCTTCCCCAGGTCCCCGAACTGCCGCGAGGATCCGCCAGAAAGCGCGCGAGCACGACCGGGCCATCGTGGATAAATCCGCCGCTGGCACGGGCGCTCCACGCGAGAGTTAGATCCGCGAGATCAATGCGCACGAGCCTCTCGAGGGAGTTGCCGGGATGATCGGCCTGATCTGGACGCAACGCGGACAGCCGGCGCTCCGCGAGCCGCCTGGACCGGGCCGGAAGCCGCGAAACGGACCCTGCCTATCTAGGAGTCGCTCACGGCCTCGGGCTCCGTGATGCGATCCGAACGCCGACGCCGGGTTGCCTGCGCGGTGACCTGGCTGGCGTCGATGCGCTTCAATTCCCGATAGATCGCAGCAATCCGCTCGTGAGGCCGAAGATTGATCCAGTCATCCACCGGATACGATTGTCGCGCCCTCTGGGCTGCAAGCTGGAAGCTGTCAGACGACATGGTCCCCCCTTGGTCTGGCGGACGGTTCCAATGTCCGCGGAGTCGTTGATATGTTCAAGCGTCTTAGGAATTAATCAAGTCGAACTTACATCAGCCCTATCGATTCTATCCACAATCAGAATGGATGGCGCACCCGCTGGCGACATGGTGTCGGGCGCGGCTGAACTGGTTCAGCGACGAAACGATGCGTGACGCTGCTCGAGCTTCTGACGAGAGCCGCCTTCTACCACCGCCTGGATTGATCCATCTTGCCGAGGGCGGCCACCACCTGTGCCGGCTCCATGTTGGGATCCAGACCGAATAACAGGTTAAGATCGACCTCCGCCGCAGAAAACTGGCTTGCCACAAAGGTTTCCACCCGTCTCCTGCAACATCTGCAGTTCGGCGATTTTCCGCCGGGCAAGGACTTCGGCGGCCACGATCCCTCGTCGCTCGGGGTCCAGGGGTCACGCGCGCGGCGTTCGTGGTCGGAACACCGCCGTGCGACCTCCAGCAGCAGCCAGCGCATCGGCCAGGTGCGTGACACTCGCTATTGCGGGTTGCACCGGCGGATCCAACACGTCGGGTGGCGCGTTGGAGGAGCGGGACCCTGGGCAGCAGCGATGCCGATTGGCGATAGACTGTGCCATCGTTGCAACAGTTCAACGGTGCGATTGGGCGGCAGCGTCGCCAGCCCAGCCGTGGCCGGTGGCAGAATCAGGGAACGCGGGGTTGAGACCCCAGGCACACCAGACATGATGCGTCCGCGCCTCTCGCCTTGCACCGCAGCCGCTATGCAGTCCTACTGCGTCGGGGGAAGGAACGTTCAATCGTGACGACCGATACGGACACCAAGTCTGTCTATGCCTGGATTCGCCTCGCGGTCGGCGTCCTGCTCAGCACCCTCGGCGGCGTAAGCCTCTGGTCCGTCGTCGTCGTGTTGCCCGCAGTGCAGGCGGAATTCGCCGTCGATCGCGCGACCGCCTCGCTACCCTATACACTGACAATGATCGGCTTCGCCGTCGGCGGCGTGCTGATGGGCCGCATGGCGGACCGCTTTGGCATCATGGTGCCCGCGCTGATCGGCGCGATCGCACTCAGCATCGGCTACGTCGCGGCCGGTTACGCAACCAGCCTCTGGCAGTTCGCCATCGCGCACGGGCTGCTGATCGCATTCTTCGGCGGCGCTGCAACCTTTGGCCCCATCGTCGCCGACGTGTCGCACTGGTTCACGCGCCGACGCGGCATCGCCGTCGCGATCGCGGCGTCGGGGAATTACCTGGCCGGCGCCGTATGGCCGCCATTCGTGCAGCATTTCGTCCAGACCACAGGTTGGCGGCAGACGCATATCGGCATCGGCGTGCTGTGCGCGGTGACGATGATCCCGCTCACGCTGGCCTTGCGCCGCAGGGCGCCGACGCACCAGTCCGTCACAGCGTCGCAGTTCACCACGACCGCACAATCCACGCTGGGCCTTTCACCCGGTGCGTTGCAGATGGTGCTGTCGATTGCCGGTTTCTGCTGCTGTGTCGCGATGTCGATGCCGCAGGTGCATATCGTCGCCTATTGCGGCGATCTCGGCTACGGGGTGGAGCGCGGCGCGGAGATCCTGTCGCTGATGCTCGGGCTTGGCATTGTCAGTCGGGTCGGATCTGGCTTCTTTGCCGACCGCTTCGGTGGGTTGCCGACGCTGTTGCTGGGGTCGGCGGCGCAGATGCTGGCGCTGCTGCTGTATCTTGGGTTCAGCAGCCTGACGTCGCTGTTTGTGATCTCGGGCATCTTTGGCTTGTTCCAGGGCGGCATCATCCCGAGCTACGCGATCATCATCCGCGAATACCTGCCCGCCCGCGAGGCCGGCATGCGGTTCGGCATGGTGATCATGGCCACCTTGTTCGGGATGGCATTCGGTGGCTGGATATCCGGCGCGATCTTCGATGTCACTGGTTCATACCGCGCTGCCTTCGCCAATGGCGCGGCATGGAACCTGATCAACCTGTGCATCGCGGTTGCGTTGCTGACACGTGGTGCCAGGCGCATGGCGCCTGCCTGAACAACGGGAGAGACTGATGGACGCGAAACCGGAAGACGTCGGCCTGTCATCCGAGCGGCTGGCACGCGTGAACGCCTGGGCGCAGCGCCTGGTGGATGACGGCAAGCTGCCCGGAATGACCACGATGGTGGCGCGGCGCGGCAAGGTCGTGCACTTCAATTCGTGCGGCCTGGCCGACATGAAGCGTGAAGTGCGGATGGCGCCGGACACGATATTCCGATTCTACTCGATGACCAAGCCGCTGACCTCGACGGCGATCATGATGCTGTACGAGGAGGGCCGTTTCCAGCTCGACGATCCGATCACGCGGTTCCTGCCGTGCTTCAAAGACATGCGCGTGGCGGTCGGGGGCATGCGCGGCAAGCTGGA
>DATAPW010000301.1:0-37864 GCA_036265005.1 Acetobacteraceae bacterium
TCATCGCCGATATCTGCCGCGATCTCGGCATCATGCCGAGCCACAAGCTGTGGCAGGACCTGTGCCTCGTCATCATCCAGCATCGCGGCGACCTCGTCGCGCTGTACAAGGACATCCGCGACCGGGTGATGCCGTATCCTGTCCCAGCCCGGTCCATCGCCCCGCCCGCCGCAGCCCCGGCGCCGTTCGCCTCGGCGCTGGCAACTTCCGCCACCGGCCCACCCTGAACCGGCGACGCCGAAGCCAAGCTTCGAACGCAGAACGCGCCAATGGCCGCCGATGAACGCATTTGCATGCGCGTTCATCGGCGGCCATTGGCGTGTTCAACGCTGAAGGGCATTGGGATAAAACAGGATGTCTCGCATCTACGACGTACGTGGTGAACTATCTTGTGCCTGTTCTCGCTTGCCGTATTCAATCGCCTGGTAGGTCGTGCGGTGAATTCCAAATGTCCACATCAATGACGACGGTGGATCGTGAAGTCGGTACGTGGGCCGATCGCGTGGTCGTTGTAACCGGCGGCACCTCGGGAATTGGTCGAGAATTCGTGGCATACTTGGCGTCCGCGGGTGCCAAGGTCATCGCCTGTGCACGGAATGAAGCGGCACTCCATGAACTGCAAAGCCAGTACCCAGCAATCGAGGCACTCCGCTGTGACATAACATCGCAAGAGCATTTGCTCGCGTTGCAGGAGGCGATTCAGAACCGCTACGGAAAAGTTGATGTCCTGATCAACAACGCCGGTATCATGGAGAAGGTCGATCTGCTGGAGGCGACTGTCAGCGACGACCGCATCGCCCACGAGGTCGCGGTGAACCTGACTGGCCCAATCTTGCTGACGCGGCGGCTGTTGCCGCTTCTACGCTCTGGAAGCAGCCCGATGATCGTGATGATCACGTCTGGATACGCCTTGCTTCCGGCTACCCGCGCTCCGACCTACTCCGCGACAAAGGCAGGGCTCAGGTCATTTACGATGGCACTGCGCCGCCAATTGCGTGGCGTTGGCATCAGGGTCGTTGAAGTTCTGCCTCCCTTGGTCGACACACCAGCAACCAGTTCCGTTCGGAAAGCAAAAATGTCGCCGAAGGCGCTGGTCGACCGGGTGTTCCGCGATATCGCCGTTGGGCGGGATGAGATATTGCCCGGCAAAGTCGGCCTGCTACCTATCCTGATGCGGATTGCTCCGGCCTTCGCGGCACGACAGGTCGCCCGGTCCTGAGACTGTTCCTGGATGGTAGGATGCCGGCGGGGCTCGCCCGACCCGTGCCTGACATCCTGAAGAGCGCGGCGTTCGCAGGACAGGCTCAGCGCGTTCGCCTGGCCGGACGATCATCGTCGGGCAAACGGACCCGAAGAAAGTTTCGTCGGCCTATGTGCCGACGCTCCGGCGCACGGCAGGGCAGCCGCCGCCCATCGCGGCGAACGGCGGCCTGTCCTACATGTCGTTCGACCGGGACGGCGATGCGGGAACCGCCAAGGCTATCCAGGACGGTGGTACGTGACGACCGGATGAGCCACTAGTTCAGCAGATCATCCGGGACGGAAATCGTATCCGGAGCCTGATACTCCGGAACGGCGAATGGCGTCCGGCCCGGCATTTGCTGGACGTCCGGATTGCCTGCCAGGCCGACCCAGACCTTCCACCCCGTACCCGCCGCGTATTCCCGATAATCGGCATAGCCGGAGTTCGACGGCTGCCAGGTTCCGTCATCGCCGCCAATGCGGACATAGAGGTCGCCGTTGTGGCCCACCACCCGCGCAGCGTAGATGCCGCTTTGACGCGCGTTGTCCTGAAGATACAGCGCACTGCCGGCATGAACGCCGGCCGCCTTGCGCGCGTTGATCAGCGCATGGATCTTGTCCTGCAGGTCCTGCCCCCAGTCGAAGTAGTGTTTCCAGTATACCGTCGGCACGCCTGGGTGCGTCAGGATCTGCGCATAGGCCTGTTCGACCTCCCACCCGTTGGCGAAGTTGTCCTGCGTATGGCCGTCCTGCGGGGTGCCGTCTCCGTTGGTCCGAAATCCGGTGTCGTGGTTCTCGACGAAGGTGACCGATCGGTTCTTCCAGGGGCGCCCATCGCTATTGTCACCGACCAGGCCGACACCCTGCCCGAACCCATACCAGGCGCCGTAACGTCCCTTGTTGTCCTTCAGGGTGAAGAAGCTCGAGAAGTCGAACACGTCGCTGGAAGTCGTCAGACCGCCGGGGCTGGTCGCGGTGAACCACACCCAGCCGCGCTGCTGGTCCTGCTTGTCCCAGTCGTATTCTCCGACGACGAAGCTCGGCGCGGTGGCCCGGTTGTACACCGCGATCCACTTCGCGTTGTAGCCATGCACCATGTCGAAGCGCCAACCCCGATAGCCCAGGCTCTTCAGTTGCAGCAGGTAGCGGACGATGTCGCGCCGCACCTGCAGGTTGGTGTGGTCCAGGTCGCGAAACGCATCGTAGGCGTAGTCGCCGGAGGTACGGTACGCCGGGCTTTCCTCCGGAGCGCCGCGCTGGTCGATCGGCGTATTGAACACTTCCGACGCCGGATTGTTGAACGCCTCGTCATCCCGGGTGATCGCCCAGGTTCCCCACGCCGGATTGTTGAAGTCGGCCCATTTGTGGCTGCCGTTCCGGTGGTTGATGACGATGTCCGCAACCGGCTCGACGCCATTCGCAAGCAGGGCCGCAAGCGCGGCTCGATGCTCTGCGAAGCTGCCGTAGCTGTTGTCGAGGTTGAAGTATTCCTTCGGATCGTAGCCGGCGCTGAAGCCGCCGGCGAACGACGGCGGAGGCAGCCACACAAGGTCGAAGCGCGCCGCCCGTATCGCCGGCGCTTCCCTGGCAATGATCGCGTACCAGTGCTCCGAACCGAACTGAGGAAACTTGTCCCGGTAACCATGCCGGCTGGATTCCCAGTAGAAACCCTGGAGCATAACCCTGTCGTCTTCGAAGCCGGCCTGGGCAAAAACCGCGGTCGAGCGTGCCGCGATGGAGAAGAAGACGAGTGCAGCGACAGCGAACCGTGTTGCCCGGACGATCGAGTATGCAGAGCGCCAGCCAATCGACCTGCTGAACATCATCGTCTGCCTTCCATTGCGGAGGCGAAAAGCCGGCACGCCATCGTGCAGGCTGTCACACTATGATGGCCTTGCCATGTGACGCCGGTCACATGCTGCGTGCCGCGGCGTTAACCTGTCCCGCCTCATCGGTTCAAGTCCTCGCCACGCCATGCCATTGTCGCCGCATGGCAGACACGCCGTATCGCCCGTCCGCCGGGCCCGCGCCGGACGCCGCCGCATTGCATGAGGCGGCGCTCGAATACCTCGCGCGCTACGCCTCGACTGAGGCCGGCGTCCGGCGCGTGCTGGAGCGGCGTATCGATCGCTGGGCGCGGCGTGCTGCCGCCGAGTTCGATGGCGAGATCATCGCGGCCCAGGCCGCCGCCGCGCGGGCGGTCGCGCGCGATGTCGCGGCGCGGCTGGTCGCCGTCGGCGCCGTCAACGACACGGCGTACGCCGAGAACCGCGCGCGCAACCTGCTGCGTGCCGGACGTTCCCGTCGGGCGGCAGCGGCGCACCTGGCGGCCAAGGGGGTGGATCCGGCGACCGCGCGATCGGTGCTGCCCGAGGATGCGCAGCGCGAACTCGCCGCGGCCGTTGTGCTGGCACGCAAGCGGCGGATCGGGCCGTTCCGCCGCGGTGCGGCTCCCGACGAGGCCGGCAGGCGACGTGAACTCGGCGTGCTGGCGCGCGCCGGATTTCCACAATCGGTGGCGCGGCAGGCACTCGCCATGGATCCCGACGACGCCGAGGCGATGGTCATCCAGTTGCGCCGCTGATCAGGCAGCTTGCCAGCGAACAGCGTCCGCACGGCGGCTGAGTGCGATGGCAGGACGGTCCACCCAGCGCTCGAACAGCAGGGCCGCCGCCAGCGTCAGCGCCAGCAGGATGCCGAATGAAGCGGCCACCGCAGCGGAATGCGGCAGCCACTCGTTCAGGCCGATGAATGCGCCACAGACCAGGGTGAACAGGATCGGGAAGTGCAGCAGGTAGATGCCGAATGACAGGCGCCCAAGGTGGCGGCATGGGCCGCTCTCAAGCGTGCGCCAGACGAGCGGGCACCAGAGGACGCCGAGATACAACGCGACGGCGCCAAGTTGGCTCTGGAACTGGAACAGGCTGGGCGCGCTGGCGAACTCGGTGTGGCCCAACCGCAGCCGCAGGACTTCGACGACATGCCAGTCCTTGGTGGCGCATAATGCCAGGCCGAGCATGAGCAACAAGCCGCCGATGCACCCGCGCGCCAACCCTCCACCGTTGCGCGGGAGAGGCAATATGTGGCCCAGCACGAACAAGAACATCGGGTGGGTGCCGAACGCCAGCGCTGCTGCGACGACCGTGGCGCGGTGCAGCCACACCGAACGGGCGCGCAGCAGCACCAGGCACATCACCAGCAGGGAGCCATATAGTTCCAGATGCAACGACCAGAAGGGCGCGTCGAGCGAGTGCTCCATCGGCGAAAGCTCGTGCGTCAGCGGGGCAAACAGCGTCGCCTCGCGATAGCCGAGCAGCAGGCTGTCGAGCCCGATTTCGCGCGCAAGGTGTCCGAGCGTCGGCGCACCGCTCGAATCCATGGCAAGCCATGGCGAACCGGTCAGTTCGGCCGCCCGCAGATGCGCCGCCGGCAGCAATGCCAGCAACGCCGTGGCGATGGCAGCGGCGGCGGCAACCGGAATGCCAAGGCGCACCACGCGTTTGGCCACCTTGCCGGCAACGTTGCCGGGACGCGCGAATGACGGCGTCAGCACGGCGCCGCTGATCAGGAAGAAGACGTAGACCGCGGTATGGCCGTCGAACAGTATGTGCAATGGCGGCCAGGCATGGTCCGCGGTGTCTGGCAGGAACCCGGTCACGAAATGCAGCAGCACCACCTGCATCGCCGCAATGCCACGGAGCCCTTCCAGATAATTGACCCTGCCAGGCCGCATCCCCGAGGCTTATCGCGCCTCTCGTCCGGTTGCGATAGCTTGAACCCGCATCGCGAGCGGAGTGACCGGAATGACCAATACCGCCCCGAACGACGGCCTTGCGTTGTTCGGCAGCTTCACGTCGAGTTCCAGCTACAAGCCGATGCTGTACCTGACGCTGGCTCGCGTGCCGTTCAGCTTTCGCACGGTGAACCTGAAATACGGTGCGCAGAAGGAGCCCGACTACCTGGCGGTGAACCGCTACGGCAAGGTGCCGGCGCTGCGCCACCGCGGGCTGACGATCGTGCAGTCCAACGTCATCCTGGACTATCTGGCGCGCACCACCGGGCACTTCGCCGGCAAGACCGAGCAGGACCAGTGGACCGCGCGCGAGTGGCTGGACTGGGAGGCGGACAACATCACCAATGTCGCCAAGGTGCGGCACTATAGCCGGTTCCGCACGGTCGATCCGGCGGTGATGGACTATTTCCGGCCGCTGGCGGAGGCGGCGATCGGCTTTGTCGATGCTGCACTGGTTGGTCGCGAATGGCTGGTGGGCGACGGTCCGACGATTGCCGATATCGGCTGCTGGGGCCGCATGGTGTTCATGGCCGAGGGTGGCCTGGAGATCGGCCGCTGGCCGAATGTCGAAGCCTGGTCACGCCGGCTGGCGGCGATGCCGGGATATGCGCTGCCGTACGATCTCATTCCGAAGAAGGATCGGGAGATCGTGCCGGATTGATGGGTATCGCTGCGCGTTATTACGCTTTGGCCAGCATGAGTTCGTGCGCTGCCAGCCTGCGGTGCAGCAGGTACATCGGAATCGCCAGCGCCGAGACGGCTGCGGCCGCCAGCAATGCGCCCTCGGGGCCGCCGGACAGGTCGGCTGCGCGCCCGCACAGTGCCGGCACCACCGCACCGCCGGCATAGTACATCGAGTAGAACAGCCCCATTCCGACTGCGCGATTTTCCGGCCGTGCCGACAGCGTGCCGACCGCCATGATCACGCCGGGATGGAACGAACCGACAATGCCAATGACCACGGCGAGCGATACCGGCCAGTCCAGCAGTGCGGCTCCGGCGATCCCGGCCACTAGCGCCAATGTGCCCAACATGAATATGCGGAACCCGCCGAAGCGCGCGGCGAGGCCGCCGCCGACCATGGTGGCGGGAACATTGCCCCAGGTGGCGATGGTCAGCACGAGGCCGGTCAGCACCAGCCCCTCGCCACGCACCGCCATGACCGACGGAACATACGACGTGTAACCCGAATAGCCCGAGGTATAGGCGGTCCAGATCAGCCCCGAGATCACCAGCAGCAGGCACTCGCGCCCACTCGGCAACGAGAACGACCGTGGCACCGGCGCCGCATGAGGAGCGGGACGGAAGCTCAGCATGAACAGCACCGCCGCCACCGCCAGCATGGCGGCACCCGAGGCGAAGCCGGCCTGCCAGCCATAGGCGTCCACCAGAGGCGGCAGGATGAGTTGCGCCATGCCGACGCCGATCGGATACGACGCCACCGAGATGCTGATCGCCAGCATGAAATGCCGGCCGTGGAACCAGTCGGCGATGATCTTGTTCTGCAGAACGATCATTGCCACGGCGCCGACGCCGGCGATGCTTCGGCCGATGCCGATACCCGCCGGCCCGGCCGACGCAGCACTGATCATTGGTCCCAGCACCATGAGGCCGAGGCCGGCGCCCAGCACAAGGCGGTCGCCGAACCGCCGGCCCAGCAACCCGACCGGGATTGCGGCGAAGCCACCCAACAGCATGAACGCGCCGATCAGGGCGCCGAGCGCCGTGTAGTCCAGGTGGAACAAGCGTATCAGCTCGGGGCCGAGGGTCGGCACGGTCTGGAACTGGTAGCCGAAGCCGATGCGGCCGAGTGCCAGCGCGGCAAGTATGAGCCAGGGCCTCACGCCCATGTTTCCTCCCGGCGAAGACAAGTCAACTTGCCAGCCGCTTCTCCATATCGACGAAGGTTGGTTCGGCATAGCCGGGATGCGCATGGCGTTCCGTCTCGACAAAGCCACAAGCGGCGAACAGGCGTCGGTTGTCGAGCAGGACCAGGCGCGTGCTCAGGTGCACCCGCGGCAGGCCCGCTTGCCGTGCGGCCGCTGCGGTCGCCGCCACCAGCGCCTTGGCAATGCCGCGACCGCGCCACGTGGGCGCCACCGCCAGCCGGGCGAGATAAAGGCCGCCCTCCTTCTCCTCCCATAACGCCGAGCCCGCCAACCCGTTGGCCGCCTCGACGACCGCGCCGCCACCTTTCCGCAGATGGGCCAGCACATCATCCGCCGTCACGCGCAGGGCTGATGGCGGCGGATCGGTCACCACGGACTGGGCGGCGAAAGCGGTGCGGGTCAGGGCGGCGACGGCCGGCGCGTCACCCGGCGCCAGCGGGCGCAGCCTGAACGGGTCGTCGAACGCCGCCATCGCCCGACGGTAGCCCACGCGATGAACGATGCCTATGTTGGGGGGCGATGTCTGAAACACCCGCTTTCCTCGACGGCGACCGTCCGCCGGTGCCTGATATTGTTGTCCCACGCGGCGTCACGCCGTTCTTCCTGCCCCGTCGCCCGGTGCGTGGCCGGCTGGTGCGGCTGGGGCCGTTGGCGCATGCCCTGCTCACCCGGCATCCCAACCATCCGGCGGTCACCAAACTTGCCGGACAGTCGCTGGCGCTTGCCGCGGCGCTGTCCACCGCGCTGAAATTCCGTGGTTCGTTCAGCGTGCAGGCCAAGGGCGACGGGCCGGTATCCATGCTGCTGGCCGACTGCTCCGACACCGGGGCGCTGCGCGGCTATGCCCGGGCAGATGCGGGCAAGCTGGACAAACTGTTGCAATCCGACCCGGCCCCGGCAGCCGGCCAGCTTCTCGGCAACGGCTACCTCGCCTTCACCGTGGACCAGGGGCCGGAGCAGAACCGCCACCAGGGGATCGTGACCATCGAGGGCGGCAACCTGGCCGAAATGGCGCTGCACTACTTCCGCACCAGCGAGCAGCTCCGCTGCTTCGTGCACCTTGCCTGCGAGGAGACCGAGGAAGGTTGGCGGGCCGGTGCATTGGTCCTGGAAAAGATCGCCGGCGCGGGCGGCATCGACCCGACACTGGATGCCGACGCGCAAGAGGAAAGCTGGCGCACCGCCACGGCCCTGGCGGCCACATTGACCGATGGCGAGCTGCTGGACGATGCCTTGCTCCCCGACCGGCTGCTCTATCGGTTGTTCCACACCGAGGGGGTGGCAACCGACCGCGCGCGTGCGCTGTCGTATGGCTGCCGCTGCTCGCGGGCCAGGCTGGTCGGTATTCTGGAAGGATTTCCGCCTGAGGATCTCGACCACATGGCGGTGGACGGCGATATCGTCATGACCTGCGAATTCTGCAATTACGACTTCCGGTTCCCGCGCGAGGACGTGCGCGGCCGAAGTGCCGCATCCTGATCGATATCCCCGAGGCTATTCCGGAGTTCCGCATGCCAGATCGCACGCTGACCCGCCGCTCGTCGCTGCTGCTTCCGTTCCTGCTTGCCGCTTGCGGCGGGCGGACGGAACGACTGTACCCGCCGCTGCACTACGGCTACCTCATCCCGCTGCGGCTGAACGTCGCCGCGATCCAGATCGAGCAGCGGTTCGTGCCGTCGGGCGTCGCGCCCGATGTCAGCCAGCTCGACCCGATGCCGCCGGTCCTGGCGTTGCGCAACATGGCGCAGGACCGATTGCAGGCTCTCGGCAGTTCCGGTCTGGCGGTTTTCGCCATCCAGGATGCGTCGCTGATTCGCCAGAGGAATACCATCCTCGGCAGCCTCGCCGTGGAACTCGACGTCTACACCTCAGCCAACACGCGAGCCGGGTTTGCCGAGGCCCGGGTGTCCCGCACGCGTACCGGTGATGCCGATGATCTGCCTTCGGTGCTGTACGACATGACGAAGGACATGATGGATGCGATGAATGTGGAGTTCGAATTCCAGATCCGCCGCTCGCTGGTCGCGTGGCTGCTTCCTGACGGCGCCCCGCAGATGCCGGTGGAGCAACAGCCGCTGACGCAGCCGCAGACGCAGCCACTGGCGCCGCCGCTGACGCAGCCACTGGCGCCGCCGCTGACGCAGCCGCAGTCACTGGCGCCGCCGCTGACGCAGCCGCAGCCACTGGCGCCGCCACCCCCACCCCGGCCCTGACGGCGCGGCAGTTTCAGCTATCGGTGCCGACCGTCCGGCCAGTGCCGATCATGGCCAGGACCTCGCGCCGCGTCGTGGGATCGTCGCGGAAGGCGCCCAGCATCCGGCTGGTCACCATCGCGACGCCCGGCTTGTGGACGCCGCGTGTCGTCATGCACTGGTGCGCCGCCTCGATCACCACCGCAACGCCGCGCGGCTCCAGCACCTGCTGGATGGTGTTGGCGATCTGCGCGGTGAGCTTCTCCTGGATCTGCAGCCGCTTGGCGTACGCCTCGACCACACGGGCCAGCTTGCTGATCCCTACCACCCGCCGGTGCGGCAGATAGGCGACGTGGGCGCGGCCGATGATCGGCACCATGTGGTGCTCGCAGTGGCTCTCGAGCCGGATATCGCGCAGCAGCACGATCTCGTCGTAGCCGTCTGTCTCTTCGAAGGTGCGCTCCAGCAGCGCCACCGGATCCACGGCATAACCGGCGTAGAACTCCTCATAGGCACGCGCAACGCGGGCGGGAGTGTCGATCAGGCCTTCGCGGTTGGGGTCGTCGCCGGCCCAGCGCAGCAGCGTGCGGATTGCCTGTTCGGCCTCCTCACGGGTCGGTCGGTCACTCGTGGCAGCGGTTGTCGCAGTAAAGCGGGCAGCGGGCGTGACGATGTTCACCGCGCAGTTTCCTCTCGGACGTGGCTGACGGGCTGCGGCCGGAATACCTGACGCCGCCGGTCGGGATATAAGGCCCCCCTCCGGGCACACAACCCCGAGAGCGACTAGTGCACCCTACCGCTCTGGTGCGGGCTGTCCAGACTGAACGCCGGTATCGCCACATCGAAGTTTTCGCCGGAGGACGGCACTACCATGTGGTAGGCCCCTACCATAAAACCCGACGGCGTATCGAGCGGTGTTCCCGATGTGTATTCGAAGCTCTCGCCTGGCTCGAGCAGCGGCTGCTCGCCGACCACGCCGGCGCCGTGGACATGCTGGGTGCGGCCGCGGGCATCGGTGATCTGCCAGGTACGCCGGAGCAGTTGCACGGGCTCGCGTCCCTGGTTCTCGATCTTCACACGGTAGGCCCAGACGAAATGGCCTTCGTCCGGCTGCGACTGGTCCTCCAGATAGAAGGACCGGACGGAGACACGCACCTCGCGGGTCGTCTTTGAGTAATTTTCGGCCATGGCACGACTGGTTCGTTTGCCTCGGGGCCGAAATACAAGGCGAATGGCCGGCGCTTGTCCAGTATGGCGGCAAGCCCGGCCATCGATCATTGCCGCATCATTCCGCAGCCCGCGCGGTAGCGCGAGCGATCGTCGCCAGCGCCTGCGCCAGATCATCCTTCAGGTCCTCGATATCCTCGAGCCCGACAGACAGCCGGATCACGCCATCGGTGATGCCCAGCTTCTCGCGTTCCTCCGGCCCGATGCGCATATGCGTGGTGGTGGCCGGATGCGTCACCAGCGACTTGGAATCTCCGAGATTGTTCGACACGGCGATCAGGCCGAACGCATTCATTACGCTGAATGCCGCGTCCTTGCCGCCGGACACCTCGAATGTGACCACCGTGCCGCCCGCCGACATCTGCGCGAGTGCCAGCGCCTGCTGCGGGTGGTCGGCCCGGGTCGGGTACCAGACCCGTGTCACTTCAGGGCGCGCTGCCAGGAATTCGGCAATCGCCGCAGCGCCCCGGCAGCCGGCGTCCACGCGCAGTGCCAACGTCTCCAGACCCTTCAGCAGCACCCAGGCATTGAATGGCGACAACGCCGGGCCGGTGTTGCGGATGAACGGCTGCAATGTCTCGTTGATCCACTTCTTGTTGCCGAGAACGGCACCGCCAAGTACGCGGCCCTGGCCATCGATGTGCTTGGTGCAGGAATACACCACGACATCGGCGCCCAGTTTGAGCGGCTGCTGCAACAGCGGCGTGGCGAACACGTTGTCCACCACCACGATCGCACCGGCGGCGTGCGCCAGATCGGCAACGGCGCGCAGGTCAACCAGTTCCAGCATCGGATTGGACGGCGTCTCCAGCAGCACGAGCTGCGCCGGCCGTGACAATGCATCGCGCCATTGTGCGAGATCGCTGCCATCGACGAATTCGGTGGCGATGCCGAATTTCGGCAGCAGCGTGGAAACGATCCAGTGGCAGGAACCAAACAGCGCACGCGAGGCCACCACGCGATCGCCGGCCTTGAGATGGGCGAGCAGCGCCGAATTTACCGCGGCCATCCCGGTCGCCGTGGTCCGGCAGGCCTCGGCGCCCTCGATCAGGCAGAGCCGATCCTCCAGCATCGTCAGCGTGGGGTTGGCAAAACGCGAGTACTGGTAGTGCTCGACCGTGCCGGCGAAGGTGCCTTCGGCTTGCTCCGCGTCGTCGTACACGTAGCCCGACGTGAGGAACAGCGCCTCGGCGGTCTCGCCATGCTGGGTGCGTTGCACGCCACCATGCACAAGGCAGGTGGCCGGACGGAATTGCGTGGAATCTCTGGTCATTGTCAGGGCCCTTGTGATAGTTGGCCCGACCGATGGAGCAGCTTGAGCCCGTGAAAACCTGGGCTGTTCGCTGGCCTCTTTAGCGCGCTTGTTTCACCTCGCCGCAATCCGGCCGGACAAATCACGAGGGTCGGGCAGGCCCGACGGGGCGGACACTACGTCTGTGGCGACGGCCTCGTCAATCCATCGGAGCCGCCGCGAACTCAGAGAGGTGAGCCGGTTCGCTCCCGCTTCGCGAGTGCGGCGTCGGGTCATTCACCCGATATCACCTGCCCAACGTACCGACTGCCAGTTGCTCCGGCGGGTGCTGCGGGCTCATCCCGCAGCACCGAGCCGTGTCATGAATGCCCGAAGAAACTGTCGCGGATATGGCCGTGGTCGTCGGCATTCGCATTGGCATTCCCGGACTTGCCATGACCCTGGCCGCCCCCATTCGCGGAACCATTGCCACCGCTGGTGATGAAGTCACTCGCTGTCAAATTTTGGACACCGGCGAATGTGATCGTGGTGTTGTCTGACAGCGTGATGGTGTCCGATCCGCCCACGACGGTCTGCGACTTCAACGCTTTGGCGACTTCGTTCTTGCCGTAGTCTTGCAGATCGACCAGGTCCCGGCCGCTGGTGAAGCCCTGGATCAGCTCCGTGCCGCCCGCCTGTCCGTTGGTGAACACGAACTGGTTGCTGCCAAGGCCGGACGTGATCGTGGCCGACCCGGTGCCGGCAACGAACGTGTCGTTGCCAAGCCCGCCGGTGATCTGTGCCGCCCCTGTGCCGCCGTAGAATGTATCGGCCCCGGACGCGAAGCCGCCGAACAGCGTCTCGTTGCCGGCGCCAGCATGCAGCGCCTGATCACGGCTGCCGGCAGCATAGAGCTGATCGCCGTCGCCGCCCCCGAACAGCGTGGCTTTGCCGGTGCCGGCGAACAGCAGGTTGTTGCCGCCGCTGCCGCCGTAGACCACGTCTTTGCCCTTGCCGCCGAAGAACGTGTCGCTGCCGCTGCCGCCGAATACCGTGGCTGAACCGTCGGTGGTCACGAAGAACAGTTGGCTGGCATTGCCGTAGATCAAATCGTGATGCTTGCCGATCGCGGTAATCGTCTCGCTGCCGCTGCCGGCATTCACCGTGTCGTCGCCGGTGGACTGCACGATATCGTCGCCCGAGCCGAGAGTGATCGCGTTGTGGCCGCCGCCGGCATTGATCGTGTCGTTGCCACCGCCGGCGGCGAGCACGCTATCATCGCCTTTCCCCGTATTGACCGACCAGGCGCCCTTGTCGCTCCCCGGGATGACGATGCGATTGTCGCCGCCGCCTGCGGCGACCGTGCCGGAACCACCGGTCGCAAAAAAGGTGAGATTCCCGATGCTCGACAGTACTGATTCACCCGCATCACCGGAGCCAAAAACGATCGCATCATTGGCGGTATTGACGACGGCATCGTAGCGCTGCGGCAGTATGACCGCGCCGTTTTCGGTTATGACGAATTCCCCGGTCTTGCCCGCAGGCACCGGCGGCGGTGGACCATCGGTATCGACCGCGGGCAGGATGCTCCCGGCCTGTACCCCCGACGTGATCGCGTCGGCCAGCTTCTGTGCCAGAACGGCGTTGGCATTCGTGTCGAAGCTCAGGGTCACGGTCTGGCCGTGAGCCCCCGCCACTGTGACGGTTGCCATGGTTCGGTCTCCCCATTACCCATGCATAATTGCCGGGCGCCCTGGGACCAGTGTGACGAGGCATCTATGCGGGATTAGAAAGAATGCGTGATACAACCGGGAAACAGCGCAAATAATACGGTAGTTCTGCGCTTAAGCCGCGATCCGATTCGTGAAATTCGCGTACGTCATCTTTGGATTAAACCAGCCGTATCTGACGCGTCGGAATAACGCATTATTGCGTTGTTTGTCCTCGCCACGATACGCCGCGTGAGATCACGGACCCCGGCGAGAGCCTGATCGAACGGCGGCCGCCGCGACTGATCGCAAAGCGCCATTGCATCCGCTGCCGCGCACCGGCGGATTCGAACCGCGCGCAGAGCGGCTGCTCGGTGAAGTCGGGCGGCAACGCCTGGATGGGAAAATCGACGTGCCAGTCGCGGCGGTGGGATCGAAGGCGGACCCTGCCACGCGGCTTCGGGCACCGCGCGGTTTGGCACGCGATTGCACCGTCAGCCCGGGCTGATGTAAACAGCCTGTCCGCTACCATTTCGCCGATTCGGGGCAATGCGGGTGTAGTTCAATGGTAGAACGGCAGCTTCCCAAGCTGCATACGAGGGTTCGATTCCCTTCACCCGCTCCAGGGCACACGGTGTGGGCCGCCAAGGTCACCCGGCTGAAGCGGCCATCGGCACTTTCCAGATCTCAGTGGCGTATTCGCTAATCGTGCGGTCGGACGAAAACCAACCCATGTGCGCGGTGTTCAACACACTGGACCGCCACCAGGCTCGCCGATCACGCCACCGCGCCGCGACGGCATATTGCGCGTCCAGGTAGGAGTCGAAATCCGCCGTGACCATGAACCAGTCGCTGCCTGTCAGGTCGGCAATCAGATCACGGTAGCGGTCCCGCTCATCCGGCGAGAACGCGCCGGAGCCGACCGCCTCCAGTACATGCAGCAACGCCGGCGAGAAGCGTCGCGGCCCGTGCGGCCGCCGGCGGCGGTCATCGACCTCCTGGGCAGTCAGGCCGAAAATGAACATGTTCTCGTCGCCCACTCGCTCGAGAATCTCGAGATTGGCACCGTCCAGCGTGCCGATGGTCAATGCGCCATTCAGCGCCAGCTTCATGTTGCCGGTGCCTGATGCCTCCATCCCCGCGGTCGAAATCTGCTCCGAGAGATCGGCGGCCGGAATGATCGCTTCGGCCAGGCTGACATTGTAATCGGGTATGAACACGACCTTCAGACGCCCGGCGATGACGGGGTCACTGTTCACCACGCTCGCCACATCATGGATCAGCTTGATGATCAGCTTGGCGCGCTTGTAGCTGGCGGCGGCCCTGCCGGCAAAAATCTTCACCCGCGGTACCCAATCGCGCGTCGGCTCGGCGCGGATTGCATGATACAGCGCAATCGTCTCCAGGACGTTCAGCAACTGCCGCTTGTATTCGTGCACGCGCTTGATGTGCACGTCGATCAGCGCGTTCGGATCGATCGCGATCTCGAGGCGCTCGCGGATCAGGGTGGCCAGTGTCGCCTTGTTGGCGTGTCGGGCGGCGATCAGCCGCTCATGGAGCACGGCATCGTCGGCCATCGGCAGGAGCCGCTGGAGGGTCAGCGGATCATCCATCACCTGCGGTCCAACCGCATCCTGCAGCAAGCAGGTCAGCAGCGGATTGGCGGTGAACAGCCAACGGCGGAAGGTAATGCCGTTGGTCTTGTTGACGATGCGGTCCGGATAAAGCTGATGCAGTGGCTGGAACACCGTCCGGCGCATCAGCTCGCTATGCAGCGCCGAGACGCCGTTGACCTTGTGCGAACCAAGGAATGCCAGCGTGCCCATGCGGACGCGCCGTCCGGCACCCTCGTCGATGATCGACACTTCGTGGAGCGCCGGTGCGTCCGCGTGATCCCCCAACGTGTCCAGATGCTGTTTGTTGATCTCATAGATGATCTGCATGTGGCGCGGCAGCAGCCGCTCCATCAGCGGCACCGCCCAGCTCTCCAGCGCCTCGGGCAGCAGCGTGTGGTTGGTATAGGAGATCGTGCTGGTGGTGATGCGCCAGGCTTCCGGCCAGGCAATGCCGTACTCGTCCACCAGCAGCCGCATCAGCTCAGGCACCGCGATCGCAGGATGGGTATCGTTGAGCTGGATGGCGCACTTGTCCGCCAGCGTGTGCACGCTGCCGAATTGCCTGATGTGCCGGCTCAGCAGGTTCTGCAGCGAGGCGGACGTGAGGAAGTATTCCTGCCGCAGCCGCAGCTCCTGGCCCGCCGGCGTATCGTCGCTCGGATAGAGGATCTGCGAGATCGCACTGGCGTGTGCGCGTGCAGCCAACGCGCCGACATGGTCGCCGCGATTGAATGCCTCCAGCGCCAGGGGATCCAGCGCGCGCGCCGACCACAGGCGCAACGTGTTCACATGCTGGCCGCGCCAGCCGACGACGGGCATGTCGTAGGCGACAGCGATCACGGTCTCCTGCGGCTGCCAGTCGGCGGCCTCCTTGCCGTCCGCACCGCGCCTGTGTGCGACTTCGCCGCCAAACCCTATCGCATAGCTGACATCGCGCCGCTCGAACTCCCACGGATTGCCCAGGTCGAGCCAGGTCTCCGGATATTCGTGCTGCCAGCCATCCTTGATCACCTGCTGGAACATGCCGTGATCGTAGCGGATGCCAAAGCCATGGGCGGGAATGCCGAGGCTTGCCATGCTCTCCATGAAACAGGCCGCCAACCGCCCAAGGCCGCCGTTGCCGAGTGCAGGATCCGCTTCGAATGTGCGCAGGCGCTCGAAGTCCACCCCAAGTTCGGCCAGCGCCCGTCGCATCGGCTCGGCGAGGCCCAGGTTATTCACCGAATCCATCAGCATCCGACCGAGCAGGAATTCCATCGACAGATAGCAGACATGCTTGCTGTGCTGGACTTGCTCGCTGCGCGTGCCGGCCAGCCAGCGATCGACGATGCGGTCCCGTACCGCCAGCGTCGCGGCGACAAGCCAGTCACGCTCAGTGGCAGCCAGCGGATCGCACCCAATGGCGTAGGTCAGTTTCGCCATGATCAGCTGCCGCAATGAGGCAGCTTCCTTATCCAGCGTCGACACGTCGGAATCCGGTCCGGTGTTCGGGCCTGGCAAGATTAGAAGCGCCTCATGAATGTCCATGGCGTGTCACTGGAGTCCTTTTGCAATACCTAGCGGAGGGGGCGGGGAGCCATCGGCTGCCACAACAAGCCGAATGACCTTTGGGGGAATGCCAACTGCCTGTAGTACCGTGACCGAGGGCAATCTCCGATGCCGTCCGCGCTGTTATCTGTGAGACTTTGCGGGCAAATCCAATAGCTGACTGCGCCACGCCACCATTCGGTTCGCGTCATAGAAGCGTCTCCTCACGGTCACGTGTATCGAACCAAGCCGATCGCATGCAACGGGGAAATCAAGGAATTACCATGGCGTCGGGTCGTTCGTTGTATGGCGTCGCAAAATCGCCGCGCTTTGCCGGCCGATTTCTTGCGGCTTGGCACATGATTGCAACTGCAGGTCTTTATATTCGATGTGGTATTCAACCTATTCTACCGCGTTTCGCAGGCCAGCACCGGCGGCAAGCGGGCAAAGTGGTAATGCCGCCGCCAAAAATGCCGCTAGAAGGAGTAAATGCGGGCGCGGGCTCATCCCTTCGGACACCGCATCCGCCGCCGCAACACCGAATATCAGCACCGGAGTGGCGAGCGGCAATATCAACAGCGGCAGCAGCACGCCGCCGCGGCGCGCGCCGAGTACAATCGCAGCTCCGGTTGTGCCGAGCAGGGACAACAGCAGTGTTCCGGGTACAAGGCCGGTCAGCAGCGTCGGTATCGCAACGTCCGGCATCCGCAGCATGATCGCCAACGGGGCTGCGGCGAGCAGCAGCGGCAGGCCGGTGACCAGCCAGTGTGCAAGGGCCTTCGCCAGGGCGATCGCTGCCGGCGGCAGGCCGGACAGCAGGAGCTGATCGAGCGACCCGTCCTCGAAATCCGCACCGAACAAGCGGTCCAGGGGCAGCAGTGCCGCCAGCAGCGAGCACACCCATACGATACCGGGTGCCATCCGCCCCAGCGTCTCCGGCGCCGGACCGATGGCCAGCGGGAACAGCGAGGCGGCGAGCAGGAAGAACAGCAGCGCGGCCAGCGTGTCCGCGCCATGTCGCAGCGACAGGCTCAGTTCCCGCGCCAGGACTGCATGGAAGCGGCTCATGCAGTGTGGTCGGCGAACGAGGGCAGCAGGAACTCCACCGCTTCGGGCAGCGGCAAGGGCAGGTGGGTCGCTGCAACCACCGATCCGCCCCGCCTGCGATGCGCGTTCAGCATGCCACCGAAGCGCTCCACCGATGCCAAGTCCAGGCCCAGCGTCGGTTCATCCAGCAGCCATAACTCGGCGTGCGACACTACCAGTCGGGCCAGCGCGAGCCGCCGCTTCTGTCCGGCCGACAACAGGCGTGCGGGAAGCTCGCCGAGCGCTTCCAGTCCGACCGCCGCCAGCGCCGCCGGCACATCCGAGCCGGCGATCCGTGCGGCGAAGCGCAGGTTCTCCGCTGCTGTCAGCCCAAGCTTCACTGCATCCTGGTGGCCGACATAGGCGATCCGCCTGGCGTGCGCCGGAAGATCGGCCAGGGCGTCCTGGCCGTTCCAGGTCAACATCCCCGCGGCCGGCCGCAGCAACCCGGCGAGCAACCGCAACAGCGTGGACTTGCCAGATCCGTTCGGCCCGATCAGCAGCAAGGCTGCGCCGTCGGCAACCGCGAAATCGAGGTCGCGGAACACCAGTCGCTCCCCGCGGAACGCCGCCAAGCCGGCCGCCTGCAACAAAATCGCTCTCTCCGCCCCGTGGACGCTGGCGGGCTGGTGTGTATAAACCCGCGGCCACAACCATTGCATCCGCGGCACGCCCCCTCAACCGTGTCGCACAACGGAAGGCGCACCGGCCATGAAGGCAATCGGGCACGACACCCTGAAGACTCGCCGCACCCTCACCGTCCAGGGCAAGCAATACGACTATTTCTCGCTGGTCGAGGCGGCGAAGTCGCTGGGTGACATTTCCCGATTGCCGGTCAGCCTGAAGGTCCTGCTGGAGAACGTCCTGCGGTTCGAGGACGGCCAGAGCTACACGGTCGATGACGCCAAGGCGATCGCAGGCTGGCTGAGTGCGGCGCACTCCGACAAGGAGGTGCCGTTCAAGCCGGCACGCATTCTGATGCAGGACTTCACCGGCGTCCCTGCGGTGGTCGATCTCGCCGCGATGCGCGACGGCATCACTCGTCTCGGCGGCTCGCCGCAGAAGGTGAACCCGCTGGTGCCGGTGGATCTGGTGATCGACCACTCGGTCATGGTGGACGTCTACGCCCGCCCTGATGCGTTGCAGAAGAACGTCGAGATCGAATTCGAGCGCAATGGCGAGCGCTACAAGTTCCTGCGCTGGGGCCAGGATGCATTCGACAACTTCCGCGTCGTGCCGCCCGGCACCGGCATCTGCCACCAGGTGAACCTGGAATATCTCGGCCAGTGCGTGTGGACCGGCCAGGTTGATGGCGTGACGCTGGCCTATCCCGACACACTGTATGGCACCGACAGCCACACCACGATGGTGAACGGTCTCGGCATCCTCGGCTGGGGCGTCGGTGGCATCGAGGCCGAGGCGGCGATGCTTGGCCAGCCGATTGCCATGCTGATCCCCGACGTGATCGGCTTCCGCCTGACCGGCAAGCTGCCGGAAGGCGCCACCGCCACCGACCTGGTGCTGACTGTGACGCAGATGCTGCGCCGCAAGGGCGTGGTCGGGAAATTCGTCGAATTCTTTGGCCCCGGGCTGAATGAACTTGGCCTGGCCGATCGCGCCACCGTCGGCAATATGGCGCCGGAATACGGCGCCACCTGCGGCTTCTTCCCGGTGGACAAGGTCGCACTCGACTACCTGCACATGACCGGCCGCGACGAACATCGCATTGCGCTGGTGGAGGCCTACCTCAAGGCACAGGGCATGTTCCGCGAGCCCGGCTCGCCGGAACCGGTGTTCACCGACACGCTGGAACTCGACCTCGGCACCGTGGTGCCCAGCCTCGCCGGCCCGAAGCGGCCGCAGGATCGCGTTGCGCTGAAAGATGCCTCGTCGGCCTTCAAGGCCGAGCTGACCAAAGGTCTCGGCGTGCCGGCCAACGACGTCGACACCAAGGTGAAGGTCGAGGGCAAGAACTACGAGATCACCCACGGCGATGTGGTGATCGCCGCCATCACCTCCTGCACCAACACCTCGAACCCGTCGGTGCTGGTTGCCGCCGGACTGGTGGCGCGCAAGGCCCGCGCCAAGGGGCTGACGCCGAAGCCGTGGGTCAAGACCTCGCTGGCGCCCGGCTCGCAGGTGGTCACCGAATATCTCGACAAGGCCGGGCTGACCGCCGACCTGGACGCGATCGGCTTCAATCTGGTCGGCTACGGCTGCACCACCTGCATCGGCAACTCCGGCCCGCTGGATGACGCGATCGCCGATGCGATCGAGGACCACCGCCTCGTCGGCGTCGCGGTGCTGTCCGGCAACCGCAACTTCGAGGGCCGCGTGCATGCCAATGTGCGCGCCAACTACCTGGCGTCGCCGCCGCTGGTGGTGGCCTATGCGCTGCTGGGCAAGATGACCGAGGACATCACCACTGCGCCTCTCGGCATCGGCAGCGACGGCAAGCCGGTCTATCTGCGCGACGTCTGGCCGACCAACAAGGAGATCGCCGACATCATCGCCACCTGCCTGTCGCGCGACCAGTTCCTCAAGCGCTACGGCGAGGTGACCAAGGGTCCCAAGCAGTGGCAGACGATCGAGGTGGACACCGGCAGTGAGACCTATCGCTGGTCCGACGGCTCCACCTACGTGAAGAACCCACCGTATTTCGAGGGCATCACCATGGATCCGCCGCCGGTCGGCAATGTGACCGGTGCGCGCATCCTGGCGGAGCTCGGTGATTCGATCACCACCGACCACATCAGCCCCGCCGGTTCGATCCGGAAGACTTCGCCGGCCGGCGACTACCTGCTGGAACGCCAGGTGCTGCAGAAGGACTTCAACAGCTACGGCGCGCGGCGCGGCAACCACGAGATCATGATGCGCGGCACCTTCGCCAACATCCGCATTCGCAACGAGATGCTGACCAATGTCGAAGGCGGCATGACCAAGCACCTGCCGTCCGGCGACACCATGCCGATCTACGACGCGGCGATGCGCTACAAGGCGGAGGGTGTGCCGCTGGTGATCTTCGGCGGCAAGGAATACGGCACCGGCTCATCGCGTGACTGGGCCGCCAAGGGCACCATGTTGCTTGGCGCCAAGGCCGTGATCGTCGAGAGCTTCGAGCGCATCCATCGGTCCAACCTAGTCGGCATGGGCGTGCTGCCGCTGACCTTCAAGGACGGCATGGACCGCAAGTCTCTTGGCATCACCGGCGAGGAGCTGATCGACATCGTCGGCCTGGAGAAGGACATCACGCCACGCATGGAGCTGTCGCTGGTGATCCATCGGCCGAACGGCAAGGTGGACACGGTGCCGGTGGTCTGCCGCATCGATACCATCGACGAGGTGGCGTACTATCGCCACGGCGGCATCCTGCAATACGTGCTGCGGGGCATGGCGAAGGCGGCCTGACGCCTTGCCCGAGGCGGAGTTCGATACCTACGCCGGCGAATACGCCGCCGGCATGGACAACTCCGTCAAAGCTTTGCTGGGCGAGTCGGCGGACGATTTCGTCGCCATCAAGCTGCGCTGGCTGTTGCGGCAATTCCCCGATCTTTGCCATCGCGACGAAACCTGCCGTGTGCTCGACTATGGCTGCGGCATCGGCACGTTGTTGCGGCTGATGGCTCAGCACGGATTGCGTGCGACGCTGACCGGTTGCGATATCTCGTCCGGCATGTTGGACGAGGCCCATCGGCAATGGCCCGCGAGCCTGCCGCTTCCGGCATTTCACCTGCAGGACGGCGCCCGGGTTCCGATCGAGTCAGGCAGCTGTGACATCGTGGTGATCAGTGCGGTCCTGCACCACGTGATGCCGCCGGAGCGGCCAGCCGTCTATGCGGAGTTGCGTCGCGTCCTGCGGCCCGGTGGCCGCCTTGTGGTGTTCGAGCACAACCCGCTCAATCCGGTCACCCGCTACGTCGTGGCCCACACACCGATCGACCGCAACGCCATCCTGCTGCGTGCTCGCGACGTTTCCACCGCTTTGCTGGACGCCGGGTTCGCGCGTGTGCGGACAGGCTATCTCATGTTCCTGCCGCCCCGGCTTCATGCGCTTGCAGCGGTGGAACGCGTACTGGCCTGGCTGCCGCTGGGAGCGCAGTACGCCGTCACGGCGCAAGGCTCATGACCCCTGGAACAGTGTCGCACCGATGATGGGTATCGCTATGCTCAATCCATCCTACCCCACCACGCGGCAGTCGCCGCTCACTCCTCGGGCTGCGGCGCCTCGGTCTTGATCTCCACCTGCACCGTCATGCCGAGATAGGCGTTCGACGCGCCGGTGAAGCTTCCGCTGAGCGGTATGGCCTGGGTGGGATCGCGGGCAACCGCCACGCGGATCAGGTTGCGGCCGCCGACCAGCGCGTTGGTGGGATCGAACTCGACCCAACCCGCGCCCGGCAAATAGATCTGCACCCAGGCGTGGGTCGCGCCGCCGCCGACCACGCTCTCCTCGCCGTCGCCCACCTGATCCTCATCGTACAGGTAACCTGAGACGAAGCGCGCCGCGAAGCCCAGGCTCCGAACCGCTTCCATCAGGAACAGCGCGAAATCCCGGCACGTCCCACTGCCCGAGTCCAGCGTAACCTGCGGGTCCTGCGTGCCCATTTCGTCGCGCTGGTTATAGGAGAAGTCGGCGCGAACCGCCTCGTTCATCGCCAGCAGAATTGCCATGGTGTCGGCGTCGTGTTGTTCCGCCACAAAACGCCGCGCCCACGCATCGACCTTGTGTTCGGGGTCCGGATAGTGCCGCTCGACGGTGCGGCCGATATCGGGAATTTCCAGCGCATCGTAGCTGAACGGGTAACGGCGCGCATACGACTCCAGCGTTACCGCCGCCTCCGGCAGCGGATAGTGTTCGGCACGGAATGACGATTCGACGAGAAGCTGGTCGCCCGGCTCCTCGAACTCTGCGATCGCGACAGAATTGCCGAACACGTCGTGCAGCCAGCGCACCGCGGCAGTTGGCGCAATGGTCAGTGCCGTATCGATCAGGCGCAGGTCATGGCTATCGCGCGGCCGCATCATCATCCGATGCGGACCGAAGCTGACCGCCTCTGAATAGCGATACAGCGTGCGATGGAGGACATTGAGGATGGTCATGGGACTGGTAGCAACCCGCCGCGCCGGTTTCGGCTCCATCACGTATGCGCGCGGACGCCGGTTGTCACCCTGCCGGCGTGGTTGCCGCAACAAACGAGTTGGCGACCGGGCCCGGCCGAGGTGCTACGCCTCGGCTTCCTCGAGCTCGACCTCAACCGAGAGGACCTGCTCTCCGCCGCCCAGGATCACGCCACGAAGGGGTGTGACGTCGCCGAAATCGCGACCCCACCCAAGCACCACGTGCTCGTCCTGCACGACGATGCCGTTGGTCGGATCGAGGTCCAGCCAGCCGTGCTCCGGCCCCAGCCAGGCGCCGACCCAGGCGTGCGATTGATCCGCGCCCAGGCGCTGTGTCTTGCCGTGCGAAGGACGCGTGCGGATGTAGCCGGACACATAGCGGGCAGGCAGGCCGAAGCTCCGCAGGACGCTGATCATCAGGTGGGTGAAGTCCTGGCACACGCCTTCGCGACGCCGCAGCACCTCGGCGATCGGTGTGCTGGTCGTCGTCACCCCTGAACGGAATGTGAAGTCGCGTCGGATCCGTGCATTCAGGTCGAGCAGCGCCGCCAACACCGGGCGACCCGGCGGGAAGCTGGCCGCAGCATACGCCTTGGCATCACCATTGGCGGGCGCGCGTGGACTGTCGAACAGGAACTCGGCTGCCTGCCAGGCAGCGCCGCCGGCTGCCCAGGCGTCGCCGGCGACAGTTTCCCACGGCGGCGTCGCAGCAGGATCAGGCGGTGCGGGGAACGTCACGTCCACCACCGCATCGGCGATGACCTGGAAAGCCGCATGTGCGACATCCAGGAACAGCCAGGTGACGTCGTTGCCGAAATGGTCGCTGCCATCGCGTCGCCACGACACCGCCGGCGCGGCATGCACGCCGGCACGCAGCACACGCTGGTGAGGCAACGCGCGGGGCCGCAGATGCGCGAGATGCGCACCGAGATTGACCGGAGTCTGGTAGTCGTACCGCGTCACGTGGCGCACGCGATAGATCACGCGGCACCACGCAGTGGCCGGGACGGTGCGTCGATCCCGACGGTACGGGCAGTCGGCAGCAGCGCGAAATAGCGACGGGAGACACGGTCCGACAACTCGGCGACCGCATCGCGCAACGCACGCAGGCGGGCGGGCAGGAACAATGCCGCCACCGACTGATCGGCTGCATCGCTGATGCTGCGGACCATGGCCTGTGGTTCGTCCTGCAGCGCCGCCGCCGCGGTTGCGAGCGCGTTGTCGCCGCCGCTGGCGATCTCGCTCAGCAGCGCGCGCATGGCGACGAGTTGGAACGCCAGGCCGCGTGGGTTGCCGTCGTCGGCCAGCAGCAGGTCGAGCGCCGGCGCCGGTTGCAGCACTGCCAGATAGCGGCTGCGATAGGTGATCGACGAGTCGCACAATTCCAGCGCCAGGCGCAGGCCGTGCTCGATCCGCGCCGGCTGTTGCGCGACGCCGGGGAATTCCAGCGTGCAGGCAATCTGGTCGGCCACCGCCTGGGCCCGTTCCACCCGGCGCCCGAGGTCCAGGAACAGCCGGCCGCCGCCGCGCACCATGTTCTCGGCTGCGAGTCCGGACAGCGTCGCCGAGAATGCCAGGACACGCGACATCGCCTGCGCCGTGGCGTCCAAAGCCTGGCCATCGCGTCGGTTGTCGATGCGGCCGAGTGCATACTCGACCTCGCGCAGGCCCCGCGCGGTGACCGCATGCATTTCGCCCGTCACCTGGTCCCGCAACAGGCCGGTCATGTGCGACACGCGGCCAAGCATGGCATGGATCGCGCCCCAGCTCCCCGCAGCCTTCAGCAGTGCGTGGCCAAGCGCCGCGGTGCCGAGCCCGGTGATTGCCTCGGCATTGAGCAGGCCGGCCTGGGTCAGGCAGTCGATCAGCACCTCCAGCTCCGCCATTTCGTGCGGAGTCGGCGCCGGCCGGCTGACACGGCCGATGGCGATCATCAGCAGACGCGCGGCTGCCTCAAGCCTTTCCAGGTAACGCCCTAGCCAGAAGAAATTGTCGGCCACCCTGCTGGGCATGTCGCCGGCAGTACGGCGGATCGCCAACGTGCCCGTGCGGTTGGCGGCCGGTCCCTCGATTGCGGCGGGATTTTCCGCCAGCACCCACACGTCCTTGGCCAACACCTGACCGGCACTGGGCCACGCCGGGACTTCGTCCTGCAGCACACAGCCAAGGCCACCCGGCATGGCACGCCAGCCGGTGCGGTCGCGCACCAGGAACATGCGGACGAGTACGGGACGAGGGACCATCTTATCGCCGTCGAGGCACGGTGCCACCGAGGGTTCCAGCACCGCGCTCGCGGCGAAACGCCAAGGTGCGGCGGCCACGCGATCGAGCATGGCGCGTCGATTGGTCTCCGCCATGGCGGAGAGAGTGGCCGGCGGCAGGGCACTTTCAAACGCCGGGCGGAGCCGCCAGTCGTTCGGATTGCGCATGACCTTCTCGCGCGCGGTCTCGTGGCCCAGCCATTCGGTCGGCACGCTGGGCAGCGCAAGGTCCTCGCGCAGCAGTCGGCGCGCCAGCTCCGGCAGGAACGCCGCCAGCGCCGGCGCCTCGGCGAGGCCGCTGCCTGGGTTGTTGACGATGCGCACATGGTCGCGTGCGGCGGCGAGCAGTCCCGCCACACCAACGCCGTCGGGTTCGAGTTCCAGCGGATCAACCGATCCGCCGTCGGTGCCGCGCAGCAGCACGCCGATGCGCTGCAATCCGCGCAGCGTCTTCAGGAACAAGCCGCCATCGCGCACGGTCAGATCGCCGCCTTCGACCAGGGCGCAGGACAATTCGCGCGCCAGCAGCACGTGACCATACCAGGCGGGGTCCTGGTGACCTGGCGTCAGCAAAGCCGATCGTCCGGTATCGCCGCTGTCCGCAGGGGAAATGCGCTGGATCATATCGAGGCAGATCTCGACGAACGGCTCGATGTGGCAGAGCAGTTGGGATCCGAACAGCTCAGGCAGCACGCGGCCGAGGCGGCGGCGGTTCTGCAGCGCGTGGGCGAGACCGTCGGCCAACCCGGTGCGGTCGGCCAACACATGCCAGTTGCCGTCCGGCGCGCGCATCAGGTCAGCGGCATAGAACTGCAGCAGGTCGTTCGGTGCTTCCCCGCTGGCCCTGCGGCACGGTCGGAGGAATGCCGGATTGGCATACACCAGCGGGGCGGGCAGTGCGCCCTCGGCCAACAGGCGCTGCGGCCCATACAGGTCTGCCAGAATGGCCTCGAGCAACTGGGCGCGCTGCGTCAGGCCGGCTTCGAGCTTGCTGAACTCCCACTGCGACAGCGGCAATGGGATCGGGTCGAACCGCCACGGATCGGGCGGTGAGCCGGGCAGCAGGCTCGCCACGCCTTCCTCTTCCATGACGCGGTCGAGTCGCTTGGCACGTTCAGCCAGCACGCCATGGCCAAGACCGGCAAGAACGCCCAGCAGATTGCGCCATTGCGGGCGCAGCCCACCTTTGCCGTCCACCATTTCGTCGCGTGCCATGCGTTAAGGCTGACCAGTCAAACGGTGCGGCGCAAGTCCCCCACGCGCCGCAGATCCAACGTGCGTGGATGTTCGCGCGACACGGCCAGCGCCGGCTCCGCCATCGCGCCCGGCGTATGCCCGATCGGGAAGAAGCGGGCGCGGCGGCGCGCTTCGGCTTCGTTGGCGTTGACCGGGAAGCGCTCGTAGTTGCGTCCGCCGGGATGCGACACGTGGTGCGTCAGGCCACCCAGGCTGCGGCCGGTCCAGCGGTCGTAGATGTCGAAGATCAGCGGCGTCTGCGCCGGGATGGTCGGATGGAGCGCGCTGACCGGGGGCTGCCACGCCTTGAAGCGCACGCCCCCGACATATTCGCCCGCGCGTTCCGTCGGCGTCAGCGGCACCGCGCTGCCGTTGCACGCCAATACATAGCGTTCGTCCACCCAGCCGGACACCAGCGCCTGCACGCGTTCCACCGAACTGTCCACGAAACGCGCGGTGGCGCCGCCGGCGGGTTCCTCGCCCAGCACGTGCCACGGCTCCAGCGCGTGGCGCAGTTCCAGCGTAGTGCCGCGCAGCGTCACGTCGCCGATGCGCGGGAAACGGAATTCGAAATGCGGATCGAACCACGAAGGATCGAAGCGGTAGCCGAGACCGCGGAGCTCATCCAGCACGTCGGTGAAATCGTGCGCGACGTAATGCGGCATCAGGAAGTCGTCATGGATGCGCGTGCCCCAATGCACCAGCCGACGTTCGTACGGCCGCTCCCAGAACGCCGCCACCGCGGCGCGCATCAGCAGCAACTGCGCGGCCGCCATGCGCGCATGCGGCGGCATCTCCAGTGCGCGGAACTCCACCAGGCCGAGCCGGCCGGTGGCGGTTTCCGGCGCATACAGCTTGTCGATGCAGAACTCGGTGCGATGCGTGTTGCCGGTCATGTCGGCGAGCAAATGGCGGAACATGCGATCCACCAGCCACGGCGCCACCTCCTGCTTCGGCGCGATCTGCGAGAACGCGATCTCCAGTTCGATCAGGCTGTCCTGGCGCGCCTCGTCGATGCGCGGATGCTGGCTGGAAGGGCCGATGAACAAGCCGGAAAACAGGTAGGACAGGCTCGGATGATTGTGCCAGAAGCCGAGCAGCGACTTCAGCAGGTCCGGGCGGCGCAGGAACGGGCTGTCCGCGGGTTCCGCCGCACCCATCACAACGTGGTTGCCGCCGCCGGTGCCAACATGGCGGCCGTCGAGCATGAACTTTTCCGTCGCCAGGCCGACCTGGCGTGCTTCCTCGTAAAGCTGCTCGCCGCGTTCGACGATTTCCGACCAGTTCGCCGCAGGATGCACGTTGACCTCGATCACGCCGGGGTCGGGCGTCACCGAGAAATGCAGCAGCCGCGGATCGCGTGGCGGCAGGTAGCCTTCCAGCACCACCTTGCGGCCCTGCTCGCCGGCGGTGTCTTCCACCGCGGCGATCAGCGCCAGCCAGTCCTCCGCTGCATGGAGCGGCGGCAGAAACACGTGGATGATGCCGCCGCGTGGCTCCACGCACAGCGCGGTGCGCACCAGGTCCGGTTCGCCGCGGCCGAGCACCGGCGCATCCTGTGCCACCGGGCGGAAGCCCTCGGCGCCGGCGCCCATGAAATCGGCCGGTTGCCACGCGGCGCGGAACGCCTGGCGCGGCGGCAACGGCGCACGCGGCGCGAACGGATCGGGTTCCACCTCCGGTTCGATCGCGCCGGGATCGGCCCAGGGCAGGCTGTCCAGCGGCAGGCGATAGCCGATCGGCGAATCGCCGGGCAGCAGAAACAGTGCATCGCCGCGGAAGAACCATTTTCCGCTCTGCCAGATGCGCACGTTGTCGCGCACAGCGCGGCGCAGCGGCAGCACGGATCCGACCGGCGCGGCGAGCCCGTGGCCGAAAACCTGCGCCAACCGTGCACGTTCCATCGGATCGCGCAGCTTCGCGTCTTCCGCGACGACATTGGCCGGCAGCCGGTGCTCGCGCCAGAGATGATAGTGGATGTCCTCGTAGGCCGGATGGATCAGCGACGGATCGACCTGCAGCCGTTCCGCGAGTGCCGCGCAGAACTGCGCCGCATCGGTCGGCGTGGCAGTGTCGGTGTCATCGGCCGCGGCCAGGAGGTCGGGCACTCGCCACACCGGCTCGCCGTCGGTGCGCCAATGCGCATACAGGGCCCAGCGCGGCAATTGCTCGCCCGGATAGTGCTTGCCGGACACGTTCTGCAGCGCCGATCCCGGCGCCCAGAGTTCGCGCAGACGGCGCATCAGCCGATCGGCCAGGCGCTGCTTGGTGGGACCGAGTGCGTCGGTGTTCCATTCCGGTTCGTCGAAATCGGTGGCGGAGACGAAGGTCGGTTCGCCGCCCATGGTCAGGCGCGCATTGCCCGCGGCCAGTGCACGATCCACCGCAGCGCCCATCGCCAGGATGTCCTGCCACTGCGCCTCGGAGTACGGCTTGGTGACGCGCGGCGTCTCGCGCACGCGCCGGATGTTCATCTCGAAGCCGAACGTGGTCTCGCACTGCTCGACCGCGCCGCTGATCGCCGCGGCGGATTGCGGATCGGGCGTGGCGGCGAGCGGGATATGGCCCTCGCCGGTCAGCAGGCCGGAGGTGGCGTCCATGCCGACCCAACCGGCGCCGGGCAGGTACGCCTCGGCCCACGCGTGCAGGTCGGTGAAATCCGCGGTCGGGCCTTCCGGACCCTGCAGCGGTTTCACATCGCCGACCAGCTGGATCAGGTAGCCCGATACGAAACGCGCGGCGTAGCCAAGCTGGCGCAACGCATGCACGAGCAGCCAGGCTGAATCGCGGCACGAGCCTTTGCCGGCGGCGAGCGTTTCCTCCGGCGTCCAGACGCCGGGCTCCATCCGCACGATGTAGGCGACGCGGCTCTGCACCGCGCGATTGAGCGCGACCAGCATGTCCACTGTCGGCTGTTCGCCGCGCGGCACTTCATCCAGCAGCGCCTGCAGCAGCGGACCAACCGGCGCGAGGCGGCGGAACGGCGCGAGTTCCTGCTCGAGCAGCGGGTCGTAGCTGAACGGCCAGCTTTCGGCGTCGGGTTCCAGGAAGAAGTCGAACGGATTGATCGTCGCCATGTCGGCGACCAGATCGACGGTGACGTCGAAATGCGTGACGCGTTCGGGGAACACCACGCGGGCGAGGTGGTTGCCCTGCGGATCCTGCTGCCAATTGATGAAATGCGGGTGCGGTTCGATGGCAAGGGCGTAGGACAGGACGGGCGTGCGTGCGTGCGGCGCCGGGCGCAGCCGGATGGTCTGCGGACCGAGGGTCACGGCGCGGTCGTAGCGATAGCTCGTGCGATGGGTCAGTGCGACGGAGAGCGGCATCTGATCGGCTTCACTGGTTGAGCTGGTCTGGGAGCGCCGGATCATTGTGCGGGGGATTGTGCGATGCAGCAAGGACTGACCGGTGCGAGTGTGGCGGTCATTGCGAGGACCGCAGCGACGCGGCAAGCTCGCGCCACCGGTTCACCGAATGGATCGCCGCGTCATCGGACGAATCGCAATGAGGCAGACGCGGCAGCAGCAGGAGATCGAACGCATGGCTGAGCCACATGGTCCGCTTCGTGGCGTGAAGGTGGTTGCGTGCTCGACCGCGCAGGCCGGCACCGTGCCCTACATGCTGATGGCCGACCTCGGCGCCGAGGTGATCAAGATCGAGGTACCCGAGGGCGGCGACAATTCCCGTGGCAGCACCGTCATGCCCGGTTTCCCCAGCACCTATTTCGAGACCAACAATCGAGGGGTGAAAAGCGTCACGCTCAACCTGAAGGCCCAGGAAGGCCGGGAGATCCTGTACCGGCTGGTCGCGCAGGCGGACATGTTCGGCCAGAACTTCCGTCCGGGCGCAGCCGAGAAGAACGGCTTCGGCTACGAGGACCTGCGCAAGGTCAATCCGAAGCTGGTCTACATTTCAATCTCGGGCTACGGCCCGAAAGGGCCGCACGCCGACCTGCCAGGCACTGATTCGATGGCGCAGGCACTGGGCGGCATCGCCGAGGCGTACTCGACGCCCGGCCAACCGCTGCGCACCGGCATCGTGTCGGTCGCCGATGAGACCTGCGCCATCCTGGCATTCGGCGGCGCGCTCGCGGCACTGACCCATGCGCGCAGCACCGGCATCGGTCAGAAGGTGGATTGCTCGCTGCTCGGCGGCCAGATCAGATTGATGGGCTGGACGCTGACCACCACGATGTGGCGCGACCGCAACCCGGTGACTGGCCAGGCCCGCGTGACCGGTACGCCCGACCGCCCGGGGATCAGCGCCAGCTTCAATGACCGGGATGGCAAGCCACTGGTGTTCCAACTGAACGGTGCGCGCCCCTGGAAAACCGCGATGACCGCCCTGGGCTTTTATGAAGCGCTGGAGATGGCGGGGTTCGGTGATCTCGGCGTCATCATCACTTCGGATGAGAAGCGGGAAACGTTGCTGCGCACGCTCGATGAGCTGTTTGCCACCGGCCTGCGCGATGATTGGGTTGCCCGGCTGCGAGCCGCTGACATTGTCGCCGCACCGATCAACACATTGCTGGAGGCGTCCAACGATCCCGACGTGGTGGCAAATGGATACGTCACGGAGATTGCCTATCCGAAGCACGATAAGACGCTGAAGGTGCACGGATCGCCGTGGCATTTCTCGGAGACGCCGGCCAGGATCGGCACCGCTCCGGAACTGGGCCAACACAACGACGCCGTGCTTGCGGAGCTTGGCTATAGCGCGGCGCAAATCCGGGACTTCAAATCGAGGAAGATCGTCTGACTTCGAAGCCTGCGACCTGATCTTCGCACGACACGGGAGAATGGACCTGATCGCAGTTATGCCTGCGACGGCTGGCGCGAAAATGAGGTGACGCCCACACATAGCTCGTCTACACTGAACGCAAGGCTCCGGCATAAAAGGCGGCCACCAGGGAGGCGATCATGGGCTCTTCGGAACGCAGGCGCGGGCACTCCGCGACCGGCGATAACGGTGCTCAGTTCAGGCGCCGGGACGTGCTTGCGCTCGCGGCACTTGGTACCATCGCCAGGTCCAAAGGAGCGGCCAACGCGGCCGCCCCTGTGGGTCAACTCGTCTATGGCGTGCATATCTCGCTGGCGCCGACCTGGTTCGATCCGGCCGAGACGCCGGCGCTGATCACGCCGTTCATGCTCTACTATGCGCTGCATGACGCCTTGCTGAAGCCAATGCCCGACAATCCGATGGCACCAAGTTTGGCGGAATCCTGGTCGGCGACCGAGGACGGACTGAGCTACAGTTTTGTGCTGCGCGACGGCGTGACGTTCCACAACGGAGAACCAGTGACAGCGGAGGACGTGAAGTTCTCCTTCGAACGCTACCGCGGCACGTCGAAGGCGCTGATGCACGAGCGCGTCGCCTCGGTGGAGATTGCCGACACGCGGCATATTCAGTTCAAGCTGAAGAAGCCCTGGCCGGATTTCGTCACCTTCTACGCCGCTGCCACCGGTGCTGGCTGGGTCGTGCCTAAGAAGTATGTCGAGAAGGTCGGCGACGACGGCTTCAAGAAAGCACCCATCGGCGCCGGCCCGTACAAATTCGTGTCGTTCACGCCGGGTGTGGAACTCGTGCTCGACGCGCACGAGAAGTATTGGCGCAAGGCTCCCAGCATCAAGCGGCTGGTGCTGCGAGTGGTACCCGAGGAAGCGACACGTCTGGCCGCCCTGGAGCGCGGCGAGGTCGACATCGCCTACTCCATACGCGGCGAGCTGGCCGAGGAATTGCGACGCACGCCCGGTCTTACCCTGAAGCCAGCCGTCATCCAGGCGACGTTCTGGCTGTACTTCCCGGAACAATGGGATCCCAGGTCACCCTGGCACGACGAGCGCGTACGGCTTGCTGCTCGGCTCGCGATCGACAACAGGACGATCAACCAGGCACTCACACTTGGTTATTCGCACGTCCACGGCAGCATGATCCCGGACAATTTCGAATTCTTCTGGCAGCCGCCCGCGCTAGTGTACGACCCTGCCAAGGCGAGGCAGTTGCTGGCGGAGGCCGGCTATCCCAACGGCTTCGACGCGGGCTACTACAACTGCGATTCGTCCTATTCGAATCTCGCCGAGGCGACGAACAATTATCTCGGCGCAGTCGGCATACGGGCGAAGCTGCGCCCGCTGGAGCGGGTGTCCTTCAACCAGGCATATGCCGACAAAAAACTGAAGAACCTCATCCAAGGAGGCAGCGGTTCGTTCGGCAACGCGGCGACGCGGCTGGAAACGTTCGTGGTGAAGGATGGCTCTTACAGCTATGGCAGCTACCCGGATCTCGATGCACTGTTCGAGCAACAGGCGGTCGAACTTGACCATGGCAGGCGTGCAGCGACTCTCGATAAGATGCAGCAAATTGTCTATGATCGGGCGATCTTCACGCATCTATGGCAGCTCGCATTTATCAACGGCGTTGGACCGCGCGTCGGTGAATCGAGTTTCGGTCGAATTCCTGGATTCGCCTACACGGCGCCGTACGAAGATCTCACTTTGAAGACCACGTAGCGGAAGCGGAGCGAAGCTGATGGCACGGCCTGGGATGTTCACGACACGACGGCGCGATGTGCTCGCACTTGCCGCACTCGGCATGGCAGCAGGTACTGTGCGGCCTGCAAAAGCGGTCACTCCGTCGGGACAGCTCACCGTCGGCGTGCACATCACGCTGGCGCCGACCTGGCTGGATCCGGCAGAGACGGCGGGAATCATCACACCCTTCATGGTGATGTACGCGCTGCACGACGCTGTTGCCAAGCCGATGCCGCAGGGCAATCCGTCGCCATCGCTGGCTGAGTCGTGGTCGGCCGGGGAGGATGGGCTGAGCTACGAGTTCATCCTTCGCAAGGGAGCGGTGTTTCATAACGGTGATCCGGTCACGTCCGAGGATGTGAAATTCTCGTTCGACCGGTACCGCGGCGCCGCGCACGCCTTGATCAAGGAGCGCGTGGAGTCTGTGGAAACGCCGGATCCGCAGCGCGTCGTGTTCAAACTGAAGAACCCCTGGCCGGATTTCATCACGTTCTATACCGTCGCCTCCGGAGCGGGCTGGGTCGTGCCAAAGAAATATGTGGAGAAGGTTGGCGACGACGCGTTCAAGAAGGCACCCATCGGCGCAGGGCCGTACAAATTCGTGTCGTTCACGCCGGGCGTGGAACTGGTGTTGGAGGCGTTCGAGCAATACTGGCGCAAGACGCCGAGTGTGAAGCGCATCGTGCTGCGGGTTATCCCCGATGAATCCACGAGACTGGCAGCGCTCAAGCGGGGCGAGATCGATATCGCCTATTCCGTGCGCGCCGAGTTGGCTGAGGAATTGCAGCGCACGCCGGGACTGACCCTTCGGCCGACCGTCGGTTCGGCGCCCTATTACCTGTACTTCCCCGAACAGTGGGATCCGAAATCGCCCTGGTATGATCGGCGCGTGCGGCTTTCGACCAAATATGCACTCGACTACAACACGATCAACCAGGCGCTGACACTCGGCCATTCGCACATCACCGGCAGCATCATTCCGGAGAATTTCGAGTTCTACGAAAAGCTGGCACCGCCGGTGTACGATCCTGACAAAGCGAAGCAGCTACTGGCCGAGGCTGGTCACGAGGGCGGCTTCGATGCGGGCTTCTATACCTGCGACGTCGCCTACGCGAACCTGGGCGAGGCGGCCCTCAACAACCTCGCTGCGGTTGGCATTCGCGCCAAACTGCGTCCGTTGGAGCGGGCCGCTTTCTTCAAGGGCTACGGCGACAAGAAGTTCAAGAACATCATCCAGGGTGCCAGCGGCGCGTTCGGCAACGCAGCAACGCGTCTGCAGGAATTCGTGGTCAAGGGCGGTGTTTACGCCTATGGTAGCTATCCGGAAATCGACGAATTGTTCCCGCAACAGGCGGTCGAGCTTGACCGCACGAAACGCGCCGCGATCCTGACCAAGATGCAGAAATTGCTCGATGAGCAGACGATGTATGTGTCGATCTGGCAGCTCGCGTTCATCAGCGGTGTCGGGCCGCGCGTGGATCAATCCGGGTTTGGGCTGATCAAGGGCTTTGTCTACACCGCCCCCTATGAGGACATCACGTTGAAAAGCGCATAGGTGACGCTGGCATGAGGCAATTCATCGCACGACGGCTCGGCTATTCGCTGCTCTCGCTGCTGCTGCTGTCGCTGACCATCTTCTTCTTCGTACGGGTGACCGGCGATCCGGCGACGCTGCTGGTGGAGCCGGGCGCCAGCGAGGAAGACATTGCTGCAATTCATCAGCAGTTCGGTCTGGATCGGCCGCTATGGGTGCAGTACGGGCTGTTCATGCTGAATCTTGTCCGCGGTGATTTCGGGCAGTCGTTCTATTACCAGACGCCGGTGCTGGAACTTTACATGAACCGGCTGCCGAACTCGCTGTTGCTTGCGTCGGTGGCAATGGCGTTCTCGTTGCTGGTCGGTATTCCCACCGGCATCCTTGCCGCGGTACGGGTGGGCCGCTTCTGGGACAGCGCGGGGAAACTGTTCGCACTGCTCGGCCTTTCGCTTCCGTCGTTCTTCGTCGGACTGGTGATGATCCTGTTGTTTTCGGTCTATCTCGGCTGGTTGCCGTCGTCCGGTTCGGGAACCCCCCTGCATCTGATCATGCCGGCGTTTGCCCTCGGCTGGTACTTCGCCGCGTCCCACATGCGCCTGACACGATCCTCGATGCTCGAAGTGCTGGGCTCGGAATACGTGAAGCTGGCGCGGCTCAAGGGCCTGCCGCAGGCGTTGGTCATTGGCAAGCATGCGTTCAAGAACGCGCTGATCCCGGTCCTCACACTGGCCGGAATCAATCTCGTGTTGATGATCAACGTCGCTGTTGTGGTGGAAACCGTATTCGCCTGGCCCGGCATCGGGCGACTTCTCTACGAAGGCATCAGCTTCCGCGATTTCCCCGTGGTCCAGGGCATCGTGATCATGGGCGGCACGATGATCGTGGCGGTCAATCTGCTGGTTGATGTCGTCTACGCCGTGATCGATCCCCGCATCCGACTGGAGAAATGACCGACATGAGCATTTCGACAGAAACCATCATCCTTCCGTCGCATGCGCCGCCGCGCGCCACGGCAGCTCGACGCAGCGACTTTCCTCTGCTTCCGGTCATCATTCTGGGCAGCATCGCCTTCATGGCGGTGTTCGCCGACTTCCTGGCGCCGCACAATCCCGAAGTCGGCGCACTGACAGCGCGCTTTCATCCGCCATTCTGGCAGGATGGCGGCAGCACGGACCATCTGCTCGGTACTGACCAACTGGGCCGCGACGTGCTGTCGCGATTGATCTTCGGCGCCAGGGTCTCGATGGTGGTGGGCTTCACTGCGGTCATCTTCGCCGGCGTCATCGGCACCGTACTCGGCATCCTCGCGGGCTATATCGGTGGCTGGGTAGACCAGGTCATCATGCGCATCACCGACGCCTGGCTTGCGTTGCCGGCACTGACCTTCGCGCTCTTCCTGGCCGCCATCGTCGGCCCGAGCATGTGGAACATCGTGATCATCCTCGGCCTGGTCTACTGGACGCGCTACGCGCGTGTCGTACGCGGCGAGGTGCTGTCGTTGAAAGAGCGCGAATTCGTCCGGCTCGCCGTCGTGGCTGGCTGCTCCAAGCTGACGATCATGCGGCGGCATATTTTGCCGAACGTGGTGAACTCGGCGATCGTGCTGGCGACGCTGATGCTTGGCGTGGTGATCGTGACCGAGGCGTCGCTGTCCTTCCTCGGCGTTGGTGTGCCGCCACCCCAACCGGCCTGGGGGCTCATGCTGTCGGACGGCAAGCAGGGCCTGATGGTGGGCTACTGGTGGGTCACTGTGCTGCCGGGTTGCTGCATTATGCTGATGGTGCTTTCCGCCAACCTTCTGGGGGACTGGCTTCGTGTCAAACTCGATCCACAGCTCCGCCAGCTCTGAATCGCGGCAGCCACTGGCTGCCGCGGCGAATCGCCCGCTGCTCGAGATCCATAACCTTTCGACGCATTACGTGTCGGCGCAGGGCACCCGCGTGGTGCGCGCCGTGGACGACGTGTCGCTGCGCATCAACGCCGGCGAAACTCTCGGCATCGTTGGCGAATCCGGCTCCGGCAAGAGCACGCTCGCACTGACGATCCTGCGCGTGTTGCCGATGGCGGCACAGATCGCCGGTGGCCAAATGTGGTTCGAGGGTGAAGACCTCGTGCGCAAGTCCGACGCCGAGATGCGACACGTGCGCGGCAAGCGGATTGCGATGATCCTGCAGGACCCGATGGCGTCGCTGAATCCGCTGTTCACGATCGGCGACCAGGTAGCCGAACCGATCCGGGTGCATGAAGGGACCGGCCGCGCCAAAGCGTGGCAGCGCGCAAAGGACCTGCTGAAGTCGGTGCGCATTCCCTCGCCGGAGACCCGCGTGACTCAGTATCCGCACGAGATGTCGGGCGGGATGCGCCAACGTATCGTCGGTGCCATCGGCATTTCCTGCGAACCGCGGTTGCTGATTGCCGACGAACCAACCACCAGTCTCGATCTGACGATCCAGGCACAATACCTGAGCCTGTTGCGCGACCTGCAGCGCGAGCACGGGCTGGCGCTGATCTTCATCACGCATAACCTCGGCATCGTTGCCCGGATGTGCGACCAGCTCGCGGTGATGTATGCAGGGCGCGTGGTGGAATCGGGGCCGGTCTCGCGCATCTTCAATGGGCCGGCACATCCCTACACCGAGGCGCTGCTGAACTCGATTCCGCGCATGAGTGACGGCAGACAGCGGCTGACCGCGATCGAGGGCCAGCCGCCGGACCTGTCCGCAATGCCGCACGGTTGCGCTTTTGCGCCGCGTTGCCCGGCTGCCTTCGATCGCTGCCACAAGGAGGCGCCGCCGGAGTTCAATCTTGCCGACGGCAGGACGGCGCGCTGCTGGCTGGCCGGTGTCAGCGCGCGCGGCGCTGCGGCATGACGGTGGTGCTCGAGGCTGACGGACTCAGCAAGCATTTCCAGGCCAGACGTGGTGTCTTCGGCGGCAGCCGCGGCGTGGTGCGCGCGGTCGATGACATTTCGTTCGCGATCGAAAGCGGGAAGACACTCGGCGTTGTCGGCGAGTCTGGCTGCGGCAAGACCACGACTGCGAAGCTGGTGCTGGGGCTGGAAGATCCGACCGGTGGCAGTATTCGTTTCGAGGGTCGTGATCTGCAAGGTCTCGACCAGGCCGGCCGGCGGCACTATCGGAAGTCGGTGCAGGCAGTGTTCCAGGACCCGTTTGCCTCGCTCAGTCCGCGCATGCGGATCAGTGACATCATCGCCGAACCGTTGATCACCAACGAAGACGTGTCGTCTGGCGATGCGCGCAAGCGGGTGCTGCAATTGCTCGATCTGGTCGGGTTGCCGGCGCGTTCGGCCGATCTGTTTCCCCATGAGTTCTCAGGTGGACAGCGCCAGCGGATCGCCATTGCGCGCGCCCTGGCGCTATCGCCAAAGCTGATCGTGCTGGATGAGCCGGTCTCGGCACTTGACGTGTCGATCCGCGCCCAGATTCTGAACCTGCTGCGCGACCTGCAGGAGCAGATGGGGCTGTCCTATCTGTTCATTGCGCACGACCTCGCCGTCGTTGAGCATATCAGCCGGCGTGTGATGGTGATGTATTTGGGAAAAGTCGTTGAGCTCGCGGAAGCAAAGGCCATCATCAGCGAGCCCAAACATCCTTACACGCAAGCGTTGATTTCCGCGGTGCCCGAAGTTGATCCCGACACCAAACGA